>JBKDQQ010000119.1:0-63650 GCA_046341775.1 Planctomycetia bacterium | reverse complement strand
GGAACCCAACGCGCATCCGCCCCGATGGCGCGCGCGCGACGCAGGGCGAGACCGGTCGCGGGCTCGCTGGCGACAGGGCGCCACGCGGTGTCGTCGAGGCCGGCCTTGTCCCACGCGCCGAGGTTCGCCGCCGTCGTGGTGGCTTCGCCGCGCAGGAGGTCGGACTCGCGCACCGCTCCGGCCTGCGACCAGCTCCACTTGCCGTCGCTCGCGATCTCGTGGCGCGAGCCGTCCTCGCATTCGACCACGAGGCGGGCGAGGTAGCGCGGCAACGGATCGAGCCCGATGCCCACCGCGGGCAGGGTGGAGATGGCCGCGAACTCGCCGCGACCGCAATGCCAGCCGGGCGCGAGCAGCACGCCGATGCAGTTGGCGCCCTTGGCCAGGAGCCCCTTGGCGTCGTGGCTGGTCCAGACCACCTCGTCGGCCGCGAAGAACCCGGAGCCCAGGCCGGTGCCCGGCACTTCCACGCCGTTGATGCGCGTGCGCGCCATGCCGCGCGTCGCCACGTGCAGGATGGCGCTGCGTGGCGCCGCAGGCAGGCGGAACTCGCGCCGCAGCGCCACGGCGGGCTCCTGCGACATGCGCCGCGCGCGCAGCGCGTTCGCCGGTTGCGGCAGGAGCTCGCCGTCGTTGATGGCGAGGCGCGTCCAGCCCTCGGATTCGCGCGAAGCTCCCGCGGAGACCTTGGCCTTGCCGGCGATGTCGATCCCGCCATCGAGGACTTCGATCTCGCCCAGGGCGAAGCAGTGGCCGCCCTCGGGGCGCGGCGCGAGCCTGGTGCACACGATGCGCAGGTAGCGCAACTTGTAGGCCGACAACGCGAACTCGAGCGGCTCCGTGGAGGCGGGATCGATCTCGAGGTTCTCGGCGATCCGCATGAAGGTCTTGTCGAAGCGCTCGTTGCGGTCCGTGTAGACGCGCAGCGCGCGCGGCACGAGCTCCCCGGGGCGGGTTGGATCGCCATGGGGGCGCGCGAAGTGGATGCGCAGCTTGTCGAAGCGACGATCCTCGCCGAGGTCGAGCTGCACCCACTGGTACTCGTCCTCCTTGGCCGCGGGCTCGCTGCAGAAGCCGATGCGCGCCCCGTCCTCCTCGATCGCGTAGGCGGGCTCGCCGATCCAGCGGGCGCCGGCCAGGTCCGACTGGGCGCGCGCCGAAGCCGCCGTGGCGGCGAGGATCGCGGTGAGGGCGTAAAGGATCTTCATCTGTCGGTGCTCCGGGTCGCGCGGCGTGCCGTTCCGAGGCAGTATAGATGCGGCCGGACGCCGAGGGCGACCGCCAAGCGATGCAAGCACAGACCGACGCGCCGACGGACCCGCAGGATTGGGTCGAGGTGGCGCGCGACGCCGACGCGCGGCGAGCGCGCCATCACGTGCTGGTGCTGCAGTCCGTGTCGATCCCCTGCGCGGCGGCGCAGCTGGACGACGGCGCGCAGGCGCTGCTCGTGCGGCGCCACCAGGCGCGCGCGGCGCTCGAGCAGTTGGAACGCTACGACCGCGAGAACCGCGGTTGGCCGCCGCGCGAAGCCCCGTTCGAGCCGTTGCCGGCGGGCGGGCACGCGGCGATCCTCTACGGAGGCCTGCTCGCCCTGCTGCACATCCTCGTCATCGAGGAGCGCCACGGCGTCGATTGGAAGGCGCTGGGACGCAACGCGTCGGACCTCGTGTCGCAAGGCGAGTGGTGGCGCGTCGCCACGGCCCTGACCCTGCACTCGGACCTCGCGCACTTGGCCGGCAACGTCGTCTTCGGAGCCGCGTTCGGGCTGATCCTGTCGCAAGGCGTGGGGATCGGCGTCGCATGGCTGGGCATCCTCGCCTCCGGCGTGGTGGGCAACTGGTTCAACGTCGCGCTGCGCGACGCGCCGCACGCCTCCATCGGCGCCTCGACGGCCGTGTTCGGGGCCCTTGGCATGCAGGTCGCGGTCGAATGGGCGCGGCGCGGCCGGACGCGCTCGAGCGCCTGGCGCCGCTGGGCGCCGGTCGTGATGGGCGTCGGATTGCTGGCCTGGTCGGGCATGGGCGGCATCACCGTCGAGACCAGCGCGGCCGATCGGCAGGCGATCCTCGACAAGGTCGACGTCGGCGCGCACCTCGCGGGCTTCGTGGCCGGCGCCTTGCTGGGACTCGCCGCCGCGCGCTTCGACCTCGGTCGCAGGCTCTCCTCGCGCTCGCAGATCGCCTTGGCGTCGTGCGCTCCGGCCCTGCTCCTCGTCGCGTGGCTGCGCGCCCTGGCGACCTTGGGATGAACGCCGCGCGCGACGAAGCGGGACCGCATCCGTTGCGCGCGCTGCTGCGCCTGCGGCCGGGCGAAGGGCGGCGCACGCTGCTGGCGGCGACGGGCTTCTTCTGCGCCTTGTACGCCTACTCGATCCTGCGCCCGCTGCGCGAGGCGGCGGGGCTGCAGGGCGGCACCGCGGAACTTCCTTGGTTGTTCGCCGCCACGCTGGGCGCCACGCTGGTCGTGGCGCTCGTCGTGGCCGAACTGTCGCGCCGCGCGGGGCCGCGCTCGCACGCCATCGCCGTGCTGCTCGTCGTCGCCGCCAGCCTGTGCGCGATCGCGCCGTTCCTCGACGCGGACGGCTCGCCGTGGATCGCGCGCGCCTTCTACGTGCAGGTCAGCGTGCTCAACCTGCTGGTCGTGTCGACCTGGTTCTCGTGGCTGGCGGACCAGTTCCGCGGCGACGAGGCGCTGCGCTTGTACGGACTCGTCGGCGCGGGCGGGACGCTGGGCGCCTTCCTCGGCGCGAACACGACCGCGCATCTGCACGAGCACTTGGGCGGCGCCGGCCTGCTGTACCTCTCCGCGGCCGTGTTCGCGCTGGCCGCGCCGTGCGCCCTCGCCTTCCCGGCGGGCGCGCCCGCCGCGCGGCGCGCGCACGCCGGCGGCGCCGGTCCGGCGTGGGAAGGACTCGCGCTGCTGCCACGCCGGCCGATCCTCGCGGCGATCTGCGGCTACACCTTCTTCCACACCTTGAGCGGCACCTTCCTGTACTTCGTGCAGGCCGAGACCGTCGCGGCGCAGGCGCTGGACCGCGCCGGACGCACCGCGCTGTTCGCGCAGATCGACGCCTGGACGCAAGGTTCGACGCTCGTGCTGCAACTGTTCGTCGCGGAACGACTCGCGCGCCGCGCCGGCCCGGCCTTCTCGCTGGCGGTGCAACCCGCATGCTGCGCCTGCGCCGGAGTCGCGCTGTGGTGGGCGCTCGAGGGCGGCGAGATGGCGCCCGTGGCCGGCATGGCGGCCCCGATCTTCGCGCTGGTCGTGGCGCAAGTCGCGGTGCGGGCGTCGCACTTCGCCACCGCCCGCCCCGTGCGGGAAGCCCTCTACGCCGCGCTCTCGCCCGAGGAGAAGTACAAGGCCAAGGCCGCGATCGACACCTTCGTCTACCGCGCGGGCGACGCGCTGGGCGCCTGGGCCTTCGACGGCTTCCTGCGCGCCGCCGCCGGCCTCGGCGGCACGGCGCTCCTGCTTGCTCCGCTGGGCCTCGGCTGGATCGCCTTGGCGCGCGGCCTGGGCCGCATGGCGTCAAGCAGATTGGACAGCGCGACGCCCGTGGGCGATGGCGGCGATCGCGGCTAGGAGCACGCAGGCCCAAGCGACTCGCGCGATCCGTTCGGCGCGTCTCCAGGCATCCGAACGCGGCCAGTCGACCGTCTTCCACGCGGCGAAGCGCTCGGCCATGTCGCGCTCGGACGCGCGGAAGCGCCCGCCCGGCGGACGACCGGATGTGGCGGGGTCGATCCACGAGGAAGGCTCGCGCAGTCGCAGCAAGCCGCGCTCCTCCTCCAGCGCCGGCCCCGGAGCCAGCCCGCGCAACGGATACCGCTCGAGCCGATATCCGAAGAGCGGTTCGTAGGGCAGCAACTGCGACACGCCTTGCGCGAGGGCGTCGTCGCGACCCAGCGGCAGGCCCGGCTTGCCGTCCGCGTCCACGAGCCACGCGACCTGCGCGATGGGCGGCGGAGGGGCGTCGGCGAGCCGCGCGTGCGCCTCGAGGATGCGCGCCGGATCGTAGGCGGCGTCGCGCGCCCCGCTCGAAGACCACGCCGCCCAACCGATCGTCGCCGCGGCCACGAACGCCCACGCGTGCCCCAGGCGCGGCGAGCGCGCCCGATCGACCGCCACCGCGCAGCCGAGCGCGCAGACGGGGCCGTACGCCGCCCAGGTGCGGAACAAGGTGCTGGCGTCCTTTGTCCAATCCGCTTGACGCAGCCACGCGGCCTCCGACACCAGCACGAGCGGCGCCAAGAGGGCCGCGCCCAGCGCGACGGCGGCGACCACCGCGACGCCGCGCGGCGCGGCGGGCCTGCGCGCTCGCGCCAGGGCCAGCAACGCCCCCGCGACGACCGCGGGACCGAGCGCGAACTCCCACTCGTGGCGCGCGAGCTTCGGGCCGCCCGAGACCCAGTTCGCGACGAGATCCATGTCGGGACCGAGCGCCAGCACGCGCAAGCACAGGAGCGTCGCCTCGACCAGCCCGGCGCACAGCGGCAGGCCGTACTGGTCGCGCGGCGCGTGCTCCACGAACGCCGCGGCCAGATGCAGCTTCTCGGCGCACAACCCCAGCGCCAGGGCGATGGCGGCCAGCGAGCGCAGCGCGAAGACGCGCCAGTTCCCCCCGCGCCACGCCGCCATGCCCGCGACGGCCAGCACCACCAGCGCCACCGCCGGCGCGCCGTACACGTTGCCGCCGAAGACGATCGCCGCCGCGACGAGCGCCGCCCCCGATGCGCAGGCCGCGTGGTTCCGTCCCGGATGCAGCAGCAGCCACGCGAGCAGGGGCGCCAAGGCCTGGGTGTGGAAGCCGAGGTGCCCGATCGCCATGCGCGCCGGCAGGAACGAGTCGAGGGCGCAGGCGAGACCCGCGACGAGCGCGGCGCGCGGGCCGAGGCCGAGCACGTCGCGCGCGCACAGCCATGCGCCGATGTACGCCACCGCGGCGGCGCACAGGAGCGTCGCCTGCGCCGCGACGAGCGGCCCGAACGGGATGGACAGCGCCTGCGGCAGCGAATGCCAGACCGAGGCGGGGTGCGCGGCCAGCGGGAGGCCCGCGCCGAAGGCGGGCGTGAACCAGGGCGTGTCAAGCAAACCTGACACACGCGCGTGGTGCTCGCCCGCCAGGAGCCGCGGCAGGAAGTACGACCAGTCGTGCCCGAGGCCGCCGCCCGGGCCCGGCAGGTGCCGCAGCCAGCAGGCGGCTGTCGCGAGCAAGGCGACGACGAGACCCCCGACGCACCAGCGGCGCGGCGAGCTCGCAGGGCCGGCGTTCAACGCGGACTCGGCGTCGCCTTGGACCACTGCAGGAAGTCGGCGTCGAGGAGCGGGAGGATGTCGATGCGGGCGTCGGACGCCTCGGCCATGCGCCGCGGCGCGAGCGGCACCTCCTGCGATGCGGACCAGCGCTCCGCCAGGCCGCGCAGGTTCGCATCCGCCTTGGCGTCGGCGCGGACCGCCGCCAGCGAGCGCAGGTCGAGCAGCGCGGATCCGGAAGCGTGCGCCCGCAAGTCGCCGCACAGGGCGGAGCCTTCGGCGCAGGCGATCTCGAGGCGGCGCGGCACGAGATCGCTGCCGACCTCGTGCGCCATCGGCGCCATGGATCCCGACAACATCAGCACGCTGGTCGCCGGTCCGGATTCGGGTTGGCGCGCGAAGCAGGCCGCCGCGCTGTCGGGACGGCTGGCGCGCAGCACCTCGCGGCCCTCGACGAGGCACAACACGCGCGCCTCGGGCGGCAAGTGCTCGCGGGTCCAACGCACCATGCCGGCGATCATGTCGCCGTGCGGATCGAGCTCGCCGCCCTCGACCTCGTGGCTCATGCTGCGCTCGACGTTGACCAGCGCCACCAGCGACTGCAGGCCGAGCTCGACCTTCCTGGCGCCGAGGCGTTCCGCATGGGACTCGCGCTCGCCGGCGAGCACCTCGTAGGCCTCGCTGATGGCGACGCGCATGACGTACTGGTCCCCCGGTTCCATGCGGTACCAGCGCGAACGGCCGTCCTCGCCGAGTTGGCGCAGCGGCCCGAGCACGACGCCCGACCGATGGCCGAGGTTGAAGTCGCACTCCTCGATGAAGGCCTGGGCGCGTTCGTAGGTGCTCTTGGCGGGACCGACGCCGACGCCCACGAAGCGCGGCTTGCGGCCCGGTTCGCGCTCGCAGCGCTCGCGCAGGGCGCGCAGGACGCGCTCGGCGCCGGCGCGATCCCACGACCAGGGTGCGCACGCGTCCAGCAGGGCCGGCAGGGAACCTTCGCCATCGTGGATCCAGCGCTCCAACTGCTCGCCCTCGACCCAGCCGACGTCCACGCAGACGGCGTCCACTTCCTCGACCAGCAAGTCCAGCCACCGCGCGGCGTCTCCGACCGGCAGTCCTTCGCCGGCCCGACCGACCCAGATGGTGCGACCGCGCGCCTCCTCCGCCAGGCAGGCCGCCCCGATGGTGGCGGCGGGATCCGGCGCGACGATGGATCGCACCGCGGCGGCGAGATCGAGCTTGCTCGCGGCGGATTCCTGCGAAAGCTCGCCGATCGGGCAGAGCGGCAGCATGGCCATGACCAGGGCGTCGAACATGCCTCCATGTTGGCGCCTGTCGCGCCGACGCGCCATCGCCGACGGCAAGGGAAGGGCAAGGACCGCGGGAGGACGTCCAAGGCGGCGCGGATGCGTCGAGAGGGAAACGACTGCGCGGGCGGGCGGTCCACGGTTAGGATCGGCGCTCCAACGGCCCCTCCACCCCCCCGGATGCAAGGCATGTCCAGCAACGCAGCGACACAGGAAAAGACGCTCTTCGGCCACCCGCGCGGCCTGATGCTCCTCTTCGTCACCGAGATGTGGGAGCGCTTCAGCTACTACGGCATGCGCGCCATCTTCACGCTGTACATGCTGAAGGCGCTGCTCCTCGACAAGGAGGAGGCCTCGCAGATCTACGGCAGCTACACCGGCCTGGTCTACCTGACGCCGCTGCTCGGCGGGTACATGGCCGACCGCTTCTGGGGCAACCGCAAGTCGATCATCATCGGCGGCGCCCTGATGGCGGTCGGGCAGTTCTTCATGTTCGCCTCGGGCAGCTTCTACCAGGACATCGGCGTGGCGAAGCCCCTGATGTTCACGGGCCTGGGCTTCCTCATCTTCGGCAACGGCTTCTTCAAGCCGAACATCTCCACGATGGTCGGCCAGCTCTACAGCTCGACCGACAAGCGCGTCGACAGCGCCTTCACGATCTTCTACATGGGCATCAACCTCGGCGCGTTCATCGCGCCGCTGGCTTGCGGCTATGTCGGCGACACCGGGCGCCCCGAGGACTTCCGCTGGGGCTTCCTCGCCGCGGGCATCGGCATGACGCTCAGCCTGGTCGTCTTCATCTGGCTGAAGAACCGCCTGCTCGTCACGCCGGCGGGCCAGCAGATCGGCGACGCGCCCAACACCGCCCGCCAGGCTCCGACGGCCAAGCAGGACTCCACGGGCCAGTCGGGTTCGTCGACCACCTCCCTGCTCGTCTGGCTGGCGGTCTTCGGCGGCCTCTTCGCCGCCTTCTACAAGGGCCTCGAATTCGACCTCATCGGCAGCTTCATCTTCTCGCTGACGATCGCGGCGCCGGGCTACATCATCTCCGACCGCTCGTTGTCGGGCGTGGAGAAGGCGCGCATCTGGGTGATCTACATCATCGCCTTCTTCGTGATCTTCTTCTGGGCCGCGTTCGAGCAGGCGGGCGCCTCGCTGACCTACTTCGCCGAGGAGCAGACCCAGCGCGAGTTGTTCGGCTCCACCATCCCCGCGAGCTACTTCCAGTCGATCAACGCCGTGGCCATCGTGCTGCTCGCGCCGCTGTTCGTGACCCTCTGGACGATGCTCGGCAAGCGCAACCTCGAGCCGTCCTCGCCCTACAAGCAGGCGCTGGGCCTCGCGTTGCTCGCCGTCGGCTACTGGGTCATCGCGCAGGGCGTCGAAGGCCTCGAGCCCGGCCAGCGCGTCTCGATGATGTGGCTGTTCGCGCTGTACCTGATCCACACGCTGGGCGAGTTGTGCCTATCGCCCATCGGACTGTCGATGGTCAACAAGCTCGCGCCGGTCAAGTTCGCCTCGCTGCTGATGGGCGTGTGGTTCCTGTCGACCTCCGCGGCCAACAAGTTCGCCGGCACATTGTCGGAGTACTACCCCGAAGCGGTGGTGGCGATCGAGCAGGTCGACAAGGTCCAGGCCGAGAACGCCGACTTCAT
Source organism: Planctomycetia bacterium (assembly GCA_046341775.1). GTDB lineage: Bacteria > Planctomycetota > UBA1135 > UBA1135 > SXXH01. The sequence continues at coordinate 55,435 of JBKDQQ010000119.1, read as the reverse complement.
CAAGAAGAAGGACGAGGCCGGCAACTTCACCACGGAGGCGGCCAACCTCATCCCCGCCAGCTGGAACCGCGACAAGCGCGAAGTCGGCGGCGTCAAGGTCATCCCGCTCGAGAACCTGCAGTTGGCGTCCATCGTCGATCCCGCGAAGAAGGACGCCATCCGCGCCTCCTTCGAGAAGTCGCTGGTGCCCAACCCCAAGACCTTCGCGGGCTTCGAGATCTCCAACCTCTACCAGTTCTTCATGCTGTTCGTGTACATGGCCGGCGCCGCCGCCGCGGTGCTGTTCCTGTGCTGCCCGTTCCTGCTGAAGATGATGCACGGGGTGCGCTGACGGCCTCGCCATGAAGGACGCGCAACTCCACCTGCGGCACGTCGCCGAACGCCAACGCACCACCGAGGCCGCGTTGGCGGCGGCGAACTTCGACGGACTGGTGATCCAGTCCGGCGCGCCGTTCACCTACTTCGTCGACGACCAGGACGCGCCGCTGCGGACCACTCCGCACTTCGCGCACTGGTGCCCGCTCGAGGGGCCGTTCCACCTGCTCTACATCCGCCCCGGCGCCAAGCCGCGGCTCGTGCGCGTGGCGCCCGAGGACTACTGGTACGAGCAGGCTCCGCTGGGCGTGCCGTTCTGGGCCGAAGCCTTCGAGGTGATCGAAGCGCCGGACGTCAACCAGGCCTGGGATCGCCTGGGCGTGTCGCGCCACGCCGCCTACATCGGCGACCAGCCCGACTCCGCCGAGGCGCACGGCATCCTGCGCGACGCGCTCAACCCCGATGCGCTCGTCAAGCGCCTCGATTGGGAACGAGCGAGGAAGAGCGAGTGGGAGATCGCCTGCATCGAGGACGCCGAGGAGAAGGCGGCGCGCGGCCACCACGCCGCCCGCGCGGCCTTCCTCGCCGGCGGCTCGGAGCTCGACATCCACCACGCCTACGCCAAGGGCGTGGGCTGCGTCGATCGCGAACTGCCCTACGAGACGATCGTGTGCCTCGACGAGAAGGGCGCCATCCTGCACTACTGCGGCAAGCGCGCGGGCGTGTCGGGCAAGGTGCTCTTGATCGACGCCGGCGCGCGCACGCACGGCTACTGCTCCGACATCACGCGCACCTGGACGAATGGCAAGGCCGATCCGCGCTTCGTCGCGCTGGTCGAGGACATGGACCAGCTGCAGCTGCGGCTCGTCGAGCGCGTCAAGCCGGGCATGCCCTACCTCGAGCTGCACCACGGAGCGCACGTGCTGCTCGGCGACCTGCTGCACCGCCACGGGTTGATCCGCTTGCGAGGCGAGGACGCCGTCGAAGCGGGCCTGACCGCGCCCTTCTTCCCGCACGGACTCGGGCACTTCCTCGGCATCCAGGTGCACGATGTGGGCGGTCGCCAGAAGGCCCCGGAGGGCGGCGTGGTCCCGCCGCCGCGCCAGTACCCCTACCTGCGCACGACGAGGACGATCGAGGAAGGCCACGTGTTCACGATCGAACCCGGCCTCTACTTCATCGAGATGCTGCTGCGGCCGCATCGCTCGGGCCCCAAGGCGAGCCTCTTCGACTGGAAGCTGGTCGACCAGCTCGCGGGCCATGGCGGCATCCGCATCGAAGACAACATCCTCGTCACGAAGTCCGGCGGTCGGAACCTGACGCGTCCGAGGATCTGACCCTGCGTGCGCCGCGACCGCGGCGCGAGCATCCCCACGGGCCCCTCTCGGCGCGCGCCGGAAGGGGCCCGCGGCGTTCCGGCGCTGCGCGCTTGGACGCGGACGCGCGGCAGGCGATCCTTCCCGCATGGCCCACGCCGGACTGCTGCATCGCTTCGCCATCAACCTCGCCGACGCGGATCGCGGCGTCTACGAGACCCTCGAGCTGCGCACGGCCATGCACGCGTCGGAGTCCGAGCTGTTCCTCGTGGCGCGCGTGCTGGGCTACTGCCTGTGCCACGAGGAGGGCATCGCCTTCGGCCGCGGCTTGTGCGAACCGGACGAAGCCGCCATCGGCGTGCGCGACGCCACGGGACGCATCGTGCATTGGATCGAGGTCGGCATGCCGGCGGCCGACCGGCTGCACAAGGCGATGAAGGCCGTGGGCAAGGTCACGATCGTGCCGCACAGGCCGCTGCGCCTCCTCGAGCGATCCCTCGAGGGGCAGACGATCCACAAGGTCGACGAGATCGAAGTGCTCGTGCTCGACCAGCAGCTGCTCGCCGCCGTGGCGGCCAAGCTCGAGCGGAACGAGAAGTGGGACCTGACCGTGACCGACGGGACGATGTTCCTCGTGCGCGGCAACGAGTCCTTCGCGGGCGCGGTCGAGCGCACGCGCCTTTTCCGCGACGCGGCCGAAGCGTAGTCTCGCGGCGATGCTCGCCGCACTCCTCGCCTGCGCCCTGCTCGGCGCCGCGCCGCAAGTCGCCACCACGCCAGCCTCCAGCCCCGCGCCGCGCGCCGCCGAATTCGGGCCGCGCCTCGCGCAGGCCATGCAGGATCGCGCCGCCGTCGTGCCCTTCCTGCTCGAGGCGGGAATCGCGCTCGAGCGCATGCAAGGCAAGGAGCGCCAACTGCTGGGCGACAGCCTCGAGCCGCTGCTGCAACGCGTCTACTTCTCGCCCGAGCGCTTCCCCGGCGACGAGCTGCTCGGCGTGCGCGTGCACGAAGTCCGCAAGGGAGACACCGGCGGCAGGATCGGCGAGCGCCATCGGTTCGGGCACGGACTGCTCGCGCGCTGGAACGCGAAGTACGACGAGCGTCGCCTGTCGGTGGGCCAGAAGCTCAAGGTCGTCGCCTTCGCGCGCGGCGAGCTGCAGTTGGTCGTCGACCGCGGCATCTACCGCTTGTCGGCGTGGCGATCCGCGGACGGCGCCCGCACGCCGCTCTTGTTCACCGCCGTGGGCGTGGGCGCGAGCGACTCGCCCACGCCGACCGGGTCGACCACCGTGGTCGAGCGCGTGCGCAACCCATCGTGGACCCATCCGACGACGAAAGTCACGTACGCGCACGGCGACCCGCGCAACATCCTCGGTGGCATCTGGATCGAGCTGGACGCCAAGCCGCTCGGCAAGTCGGGCATCGGCCTGCACGGCTACACCGGCGCGCCGACCAAGGACTGGCTCGAGCAGCCGGGTTCGCACGGCTGCGTGCGCCTGCAAGCCACCGACTGCGACCGCGTCTTCCACCTCGCGCTCGAGGGCACGGGCGTGCTGCTGCGCTGAGCGCCCCATGCAGAACCTCGTCCTCGCCATGCTCGGCGGCGCCGCGGGTTCAGGGCTGCGCTGGCTCCTGGCAGCGGCGTGCGCGGCGCGCGGCTTCGACCGCCTGCCTTGGGCGACCTTCTCCGCGAACCTCGTCGGCTCGCTGCTGATCGGCGTGCTGGCGCGCCTCGCCGCCGATCCCGTGCGGCTCGGCGAGTCGCTGCGCGTGCTGCTGGTCGTCGGCGTGCTGGGCGGCTTCACGACGTACTCGAGCTTCAACGAGGAGGTCCTGCGCCTCCTGCGCGACGGCGCCGCGACCAAGGCCATCGGCTACGTCGCGGCCACCATGGTCGCCTGCCTCGCGGCCGGCGCGCTCGGCCATTGGCTGGCGGGGCTGGCCGCCCGCGGCGCGTAGATCCGCGCTACGATGGCGCGCAGTGCTGCACGCCATCCGACGCCTGCGCGAACTCGGCGCGCGCCCCGCGCACGAGCACCGCTTCCTGCGGCGCTGGCTGGCGGGCGCGGATCCACGCGATCCGTCCGGCAAGCGCGAAGTCATGTGGCCGCGGCGCGTCGAAGAGGAGCTGCCGCTCATCCTCGCCGAGCTCGACGCCATGGCGCGGGTCGAGCAGCGCGTCGACAGCGCCGAGTCGGGCACGCGCCTGTTGCTGCGGCTGGCGGACGGCAAGTCCGTCGAGAGCGTGCTCTTGCCGCGCGACGGAGCCTGCGTCTCGTCCCAGGTCGGCTGCGCCGTCGGCTGCACCTTCTGCATGACGGGACGCTCGGGGCTCATCCGTCAACTGACGGCGGACGAGATCCTGGCGCAGGTCGTCGTCGCGCGCCGCGCGGACCCGCGACTGCGTCGCGTCGTCTTCATGGGCATGGGCGAGCCGTCGCACAACTTCGACGCGGTCTGCGAGGCGATCGACGCGCTGGCGCTGTCCGGCGGTTTCCCGCACAAGAACCTGTGCTTCTCCACCGTCGGCGACGCGACGATCTTCGAGCGGTTGCTGGCCCGCGCCGTCAAGCCCGCCGTGGCGCTCTCGCTGCACTCGACCTACCTCGAGAAGCGCTCGCGACTCGTGCCGCGCGGCGCGCGCATCGAACCTCGCGAATTGATCGAGGCGGCCGAGTCGTACGCGCGCAGGACCACCTACCCGATCCTCGTGCAGTGGACGCTGATGGAGGGAGTCAACGACGGCGACGACGAGTTGGAGCGCCTGGTCGAGCTCTTCCGGGGCAAGTACGCGCTGGTGAACCTGATCCCCTGGAACACCGTGGAGGGCGTGGACTTCAAGCGGCCCGACATCGAACGCGCGCGGGCCATGTCGCGGCGCCTCCACCAGGAGGGCATCCTCTGCAAGCTGCGGCGCAGCGCGGCGCAGGATGTCGACGGCGCCTGCGGCCAGTTGCGCGCGCGCGCCGAGGACGGGACGCCGATGGCCCGCGCGAATCGCGCCTGAAGGCAGGCTAGACGCCGCGACGCGTGCTGCGCGGCGGGCCCGACGACTTCTTGCCGCGGCCCTTGGTTCCGCCCTTCGCCGTCGGCTTCTTCGTCGCGCCGGGCCTGGCGGAGCCCGTGGCGGCGGCACCCTCCGCGCCCTCCTTGGCTCCCGCGGCGCGCCAGCCCTTGGGGGGCGGTTGCTCGATCATCTCGTACAGGAAGCGCGAGGCGTGCGACTCCACTCGGGTTCCGAACTTCGAGCGAGTCTTCGTCACGCTGACCGTGAGGTGGCGCTGCGCGCGCGTGATGCCGACGTACATCAGCCGACGTTCCTCCTCGACCGTGTCCTCCGCCACCGATCGTCCATGCGGAAGGATGCCTTCCTCGACCCCGATCAAGTAGACGCGCGGGAACTCGAGGCCCTTGGCCGCATGCAGGGTCATCATCATGACCGCGTCGCGCTTGGACTCCTTGTCCTTGTCCTTCCTGTCCTGGTCCTGCAGCGCGAGGGCCTCGAGGAACGAGGCGAGGCCGGGCTTCTTGGCGCGCCGCACGTGGTTCTCGGCGTAGTCGAGCACCTCCAGCACGCCGGACCAGCGTTCTTCGCGCGTCGCCGGATCGGGGTAGCAGCGGTCCACCTCGGCGCGGTAGTCGACCTCCTCGAGCAGTCGCCGGATCCAACCCACGAGATTGGCGCCGGGCTGCTCGGCTCCCAGCCGCGCGAGCCGTTCCTGCAACGAATGCACGGCGTGGGAGGCGGCCTCCGACAGGCCTTCGATCTCCTTGGCGTGCTCGAAGGCCTGCACCGCCGACAAGCCGCGCGCCGTCGCCCACTCGACCGCGCGTTCGATCGTCGACTTGCCCACGCCGCGCGGCGGGCAGTTCACCACGCGCAGGAACGACATCTCGTCCTGCGGATTGGCCGCGAGGCGCAGGTAGGACACCACGTCGCGCACCTCCTTCTTGTCGAAGAAGGACATGCCGCCGACGAGGGTGTACGGCACGCCGCGCGCGCGGAACTGCTGCTCGAACGGCCGCGGCTGCGTGGCGGTGCGGAAGAGCACGGCGAAGTCGGAGAACTTCCACTGCTTCTTGGCCACGAGCTGCGCGATCTCCACCGCGACATGGTCGGCCTCGGCCTGCTCGTCCTCCATGCGCAGCAAGGCGAGCGGCTCGCCCGCCCCGAGCGCGGAGCGCAGCGTCTTGCCGAGGCGACCCGGATTGTTGCGGATGACCTTGTTGGCCGCGTCGAGGATCGGCGCCGTGGAGCGGTAGTTGGTCTCGAGGCGCACGACTTTCGCGCCGGGGAAGTCCTTCTCGAAGGACAGGATCTTGGTCACGTCCGCGCCGCGCCAGCCGTAGATCGACTGGTCGTCGTCGCCGACCACGCACAGGTTCCTGTGCGCCGAGGCGATGGCCTTGACGATCTCGTACTGCGGGCCGTTGGTGTCTTGGTACTCGTCGACCATCACGAAGCGGAACTGGTCCTGCAGGGCGGCCCGCACTTCGCTCGACTCGCGCAGCAACTTGACCGACAGGGTCAGCAGATCGTCGAAATCGACCGTGCGGCAGCGGCGCAGGTGCTCCTCGTACTTGCCCCACGCGGCCGCCACGAGTTCGTCCTTGGGGTCGGCGACCTGCGATCGCAGGGCATCCAGCGAGACGCCCTTGTTCTTGAAGAGCGAGATGCGCGCATGCAGGTCGGCCGGCGCGATGGACGCCTCGGGGATGCGCAACTCGCGCAACGCGCCCTTCAAGGCCGCCATCTGGTCCGACTGGTCGCAGATGGTGAAGTTGCGCGCCACCCCGATGGCCGATCCGTGCAAGCGCAGCAGCTTGGCGCAGAACGAGTGGAAGGTCCCCACGGTCATCAGCTCGGCCCGCTCGCGCCCCACGATCTGCCCGACGCGTTCGCGCATCTCCCCGGCCGCCTTGTTCGTGAAGGTCATGGCCAGCAGGTTCTCGGGGCGCGCGCCCTGGAACAGCAACCATCCCATGCGCACCGTGATGACGCGCGTCTTGCCCGACCCCGCGCCCGCGAGCACGAGCACGGGACCCTTGATCGCCTCGACGGCCGAGCGCTGCTCGGGGTTCAGCTTCTGGACGATCTCGTACATGGCGGGGCGCGAAGCCTAGTGCGCCGGCGCGCCCGGCGCGACCATCGAACCGCCCCGCCGCCGCAAGTCGTTGCGCGCGACGAGGGAACGCCGGGAACCCGTCGCCGGTCAGCGCCGCTCGAGCTCGAGCTCCGCCAGGCGTCGGCGAGCGAGCATCGTCCAGCCGTCCTCGATCCCGTGTTCGTCGGCCAACTCCACGGCGCGCGAAAGGTGCGCGCGCGCGGCTTCGAGGTCCCCGGACGCGAGCAAGGCTTCGCCGAGCGCGCTCTCGGCCAACTGCAGCGTGCCGCCCTCCGCGTCGACCGCGCGCGCCATGTCCAGCATCTCTTCGACGCCGAGCAGCCCGGCCCCTCGACGCAGCAGGGCCGCGTAGGCCAGTTCGTCGCCGCGACGACGACGCTCGCCGAGCCGGTTCGCCGCCTCCGCCGCCAACGCCCGCGAATCGCCGCCTTGCGCGACGCGCGCCAACCACGAACCGTGCTCGGCCTCGGCCTCGCGCCCTTCCTGCTTCGCGAGCAGCTCGTAGTCGGCGAGCGCGAGATCGTGCCTGCGCGCCGCCAAGGCCAGCGTCGCGCGCCGCGACAGCCATGTCGCCTCCCCGCTCGCGCTCCACAGCTGCCCGTAGTCGGCGCGCGCGTCGTCGACGCGGCCCACGGCCTCCAGCAGGATAGCGCGCAGCTCGCGCAGGCGGATGTCCTCGGGATCGGCTTGCAGCCCCGCGTCGAGCAGGGCCAGCGCGCGCTCCGGGTCTTCGGCGTCGAGCGCGGCTCGCAGCGCTTCGGACCGCTCCCACGCCGCCTTCTGCTCGGGCACGGCGTCGATGCGCGCGAGCAGCAGGGGATGCGCGATCGCGGGCGAGGCCATGCAAGCGACGATGCCGAGCCAAGGACGACGCGACGACAGTAGCCACGACAACGCGATCCCCGACACTAGGCCTCCGAGGTGCGCGGCGTTGTCCACCACAGGCACGACGAGCCCGAAGGCGATGTTGACCAGCACCATCAGCAGCAGGGAGGACAAGCCCGTGCGGAACGCCTCGCGGGCCATGCGGCGACGCCGGCGCACGAACATCGTCAGCACCGCTCCCATCAGCCCGAAGATGGCGCCCGAGGCGCCGACCGAGAGCGCGTAGGGATGCCAGGCCACGCTGGCCGTCGACGCCAGCGCGCCGCAGGACGCGTACAGCAGGAGGAACCGGCGCGTGCCGAGGTCGATCTCCACCGCCCGGCCGAGCGAGACCAGCGCCCACAGGTTGAACAGCAGGTGCAGGACGCCGGCGTGCAGGACGGTGCTCGCGAGGAGCCGCCACCACTCGCCTTGCCGGATCGACGGCCCCCAGTTGGCGCCCAGCCGCTCGAGCACTTCGACTTCGGCGCCCGGCTCGAGCAGGGTCCACGCGTGCGCGAGCACCAGCAAGCCCGCCAGCGCCCAAGTGGCCGGCGTGCGCGGCTCGCCCCGCTCGACGGCCCACCCGTGCCGCTCGTTCACTTGCCTTGTCCCGCGAGGCGCGCGTAGCGGCGCTCGATCCACTGCGCGCGCATGCTCGCGTACCACGAGCGGTCGACCTTGCCCTCGATCTCGAGGTCCTCGACGCGCAAGGCGTAGTCGCCCACCGCCACGAGATACACCCGTCCGGCGCGTCGTCGCATCGCCGGCAAGGTGGAGGTCCACTTGCCGTCGGCGCCGCAGCTCATGTTCACTCCCTCGTGCGAGATCTGGATCGTCGTGGCCTCGTCGACGAGGAGCTTCCTGCCGGGCGCGATCCCCGCGTCGCGGGACATGCCCGAGCCCTCGTCGAGTTCGACCACGCCGCCGAACGGATCGGTCAGGATCCAGCGCCGCGGACCGGCGACGGAATGCAGGATGCCGAAGTACGGCGTCTCCTTGAGCTCCTTCTGCAGGTCGTCCTTCACCTTGAGCTTGAGCTTGATCGAGTACGGAGCCTCGAGCGACAAGGGCAGCGCCCAGACGCCGGGTCCGCGCAGGACCAGCGCGCTGTTCTCGATCGAGGCTTGCGGCTCGAGTCGCAGGCGCGAGAGCTGCTTGCGTTCGCGCAACTGGTCCTGGCCGATGGTCGGCTCGTGCTCGATGTCGTCGAGCTGGCGCGCGTCCTCGAAGCCCCAGCGCAGCTTGATGCGCCCGTCGGGCAGTTCGGAGACTTCCGCGCGCGTCGCGTCCGCCGGTCCGAGCTCCAGGGCGGCCACCTGCAAGGCGAGCCGCGCGCGCGCCAGCAGTTCGGCCTCGCGCTGCGCGACGAAGGCCAACTTGCGGTGCTCCAGCGCGGATTCGATCGCGCCGAGCAGCGACTCGGCACTCGCGCGGTCGGAGGCGCTCGGCAGTCCGTCCACGACGGCCAGCTTGCCTGCCGCCACGGCGCTCTTGAGCATCTCCGGGTACCAGACGAAGGCGTCCTCCTTCAGCGCCAAGGCGGGCTCGTCGGCGTCGCGCTCGATGGCGCGGTCCCACTTGGGGTCTCCCGCCAGCGCCCCGAGCCACGCGCGCAGCAGCGGAGTCGGCTCGAGCGGGTCGCCCTTCTTGGACGACTGCCGCAGCCAATCCGCCGGCGCGATCTCCTCGAGCGCGATCGAGGACACGCCCGACTTGCCGGGCGACAAGGTCAAGCGCCCGTCGACCAGCGACTCGACGACCAGGTTGTGCTTCTTGCCGCCGCGCTCGAGCACGAGCTTCGCGCCGGGCAGCGCGAGCGCCGCCTCCATGCCTTCGCGCCAGCGCAGGGCCGCCTCGATGCGGTCGGCATCGCGCCGCGCGCGCGATGCCCACGGCTCGGCGGGCGACGAGGCGAGCAGTTCGTCGAAGGCCGCCTTGGCCGCGCCGAACGCGCCGCGCGTCGCGTGCGCGAAGGCGGCCGCGTGCGCCAGCATGGATTCTCCTTCGTCGAGTCCGCTCGACGGCGCGCCGGGCGAACCCGGGGCGGAGCGCGTCGCTCCCGCGGCCGGGTACAGGCCAAGGTGCAACTTGCCGCCTTCCGCTCCGGGCGTGGCGGCCGCCTTCCACTGTTCGCCCAGCCACGCCGCGAAGTCGTCCTGCAGCGAGGCGTCCGACTCGCCTCCCAAGGTCTTGCGCAACGCTTCCCAGCCGCGTTCGCCGCGCGCGGCCGCGCCGAAGTAGCGCGCCAATCCCGCGCGACGACGACCGTCGCGTCCGTCGAGCAGGAAGTGCATCCACGCCTCCGACTGCGCCCATGCCACGACGATGCAGTCGTCGCGCGTCGGAGGCGGCACGCCGCGCTCTTCCGCCAAGTCGAGGAAGGCCTGCTCGAGGCCGTCCGCGTCCGCGACGCCCACGAGGCGCGCCAGCGGCAGGAACAGGGCGGCGCGGCGCTCGGCGACCTGCGCCTCCTGCGCGAGGCGCGTCAAGAGATCTTGACGAGGCTCCGGTTTTCCCAGCGACGCCGGATCGGATTCGCGGCACTGCGAGTAGCGCAGCACGAGTCCCTGCTCGAGCCACAGGTCCCCCAGCGTCCCGTCCGGGGCGGTGGCATGCGATTCCAGCAAGGCGCGGACCGCTTCGCGCACCACGCCTCGCACGCGACCTTGGGGGGTCTTCTTGTTGTGGTCGTCGTCGCAGCCGACCACCAATCGACGCGTCCGATCCCAACTGGCGGTGTTGGACCAGCCGTCTACGCCCAGATCGGGCTGGAGTCCTTCGTAGACGGAGCGCGTCGCCAGCAGCACGACGCCGACGGCCCCGCGGCCGGGGGCTTCCCGCGCGCCCGCGTAGGTCAGCAAGTCGCGTCGCAGCGCCGCGTGCGCGGCCTGCAACCACGCGCCGTGCAGCGCCGCCACCTCCGTGGTGTGCGCGGCGGAAGCCGGACCCTCGCCCTGGACGTGGACGACGAACGGCGGACGCGATCGATCCTCGACCAGCGCAAGTTGCTTCAACGCCGGGTGGCGCGCGACGCGCTTGCCGACCATCCACGCGCCGGCGGTCCACGCGTCGCCCGCCACGATCGCGTCCACCTTCGTCCGCTCCTCGAGCCAACGCTTGCGCACGTCCTCGAGCAGCGTGGCGTTCAGCTCCGCGCCCGCGAGCCCCGTGTAGACCTCGAGCGCGAAGGCGTCCGCCCACGGCCCTTCGGCGCGCTGGCGGAATCCATCGAGGTCGCGCGCAGGATCGAAGATCGTCTTCTGCGCGGAGGCCGGCGCGACGAGGCAGGCGAGGAACGCGACGACGACGCGGGTGGCGTTGAGGATGGGCTTCATGCGCGGCCGCGCCATGGTAGCTACCATGCGGCGCGTGAAGGACCTCCACGAACTCGTGCTGCAAGGCGCGGATCGCGCGGACGCGCTGGTCGTGCTGCTGCACGGCCTCGGCGCGGATGGCGCCGACCTCGAGCCGTTGGGCGCCGCCATGCTCGCGGCCCTGCCGGGCGCGCGCATCGTGCTTCCCACGGCGCCCCGACGACCCGTCGGCATCGCCGGCGGACTCCCCATGCGCGCGTGGTTCGACGTGGGCCCTGCCGACATCCTGCGCACGCACGCCTCCGATCCCGCCGGCGTCGCGCGGGCCGAAGGCTGGCTGCGCGGCCTGCTCGAGCGCGAAGCCCGCTCCGGCATCCCCACCACGCGCATGGTCGTGGGCGGATTCAGCCAGGGCGGCGCGCTCGCCGCGTGGTTCGCGCCGCGCCATTCGCTGCCGCTGGCGGGCGTGATGGCCCTCTCGACCTTCATGGCGACCAACGCGCCCTTCGAGGCCGAGGTGCATGCCGCCAACCGCGCGCTGCCGGCCTTCGTCGCGCACGGGAGGCGCGACGACGTCGTCGCGCACGGCCATGGCGTCGCGCTGCGCGACCGGCTGGCGCGCGCCGGGCTGCGGGTCGCCTGGCGCGACTACGAGCTCGGGCATGCGATCGACGAGCAGGTCGCGCTCGACGCGTCCGCGTGGCTGGCGGCGACGCTGGCGCGTTGAGGCGCGTTCAGCGCTTCTCCGACGGCCCCTTGCGCTGCGGCGGCGCGGTGGTCGGGTCGTCGGGCCAGGCGTGCTTGGGGTAGCGCCGCTTCAGCTCCTTCTTGACCTCGTGGTAGGCGTTCGACCAGAAGCTCGCGAGGTCGTCCGTGACCTGTTGCGGCCTGTAGTTCGGCGCCAACAGGTGCACGAGCACGCGCGCGCGGCCGCGCGCTACGCGCGGCGTCTCCTTCAGCCCGAACAGCTCCTGGATGCGCGCCGCGAGGACCGGCGGTCGGCCCGCTTCCCACTGCAGCCGGATGCGCGAGCCGCTGGGGATCTCGATGCGCTCCGGCGCTTCGCGGTCGAGCGCGCGCTGCTGGTCGGCGGAGAGCGTCGACTTGAGGTGCGCCGCGAGGTCGCGCTTCTTGAGCTCCTCGATGCTGCGCGCGCCCCATGCGAAGGACTCGACCTCGGCGAGGATGCGTTCCTCGTCGAACAGCGGCAGCTCGAGCTCCGGCAGCAGCTCGCGCAAGCAGGCCACGCGCGCGCGCAACTGCACCACATCCTCGTCCGCCAAGGGCAGCACCCGCGCCGGATCGCGGCGCGCGGCTTGCGCCAGGGCCTGCGCGCAGGCGGCCTCGTCGGGCACGCCGGTCTGGACCTCCTCGAGCACGAGATCGAGGAACCGCGTGCGGCGCAGCGCGACGACGCGCCCGGCCGCGTCGTCCCACCCTCCCGCGTCCTCCACCACCACCAGCGCGGGATCGAGCCATTCGCGCTCGACGCGCGAGGCCTGGCGCACGAGGGCCTCTGCGCGCTCGCCCCTGCGACCGGCGTCGACATCGACGCACACGAACAGGTCCGCGTCGACGACGCCGGACTCCTCCGCCAGCACGACTCCGCGGCCGCCCGAGGCCACGGCGCGGCGCGAGCCGGCCTCGCGCCGGGCCGCCAACCGATCGGGCCACGCCGCGAGCAGCGCGCGCCCGAAGGCCTCCTCGAGCGAATCGTCGTCCTCCTCGACGGAGAGCTGCAAGCGCGACAGGTCGCGCTCGAGCAGGTCCGCCGCGCGCAGCACGGCGTCCGCGCCCCCGCGATGCGGCTCCCCCAGCCAGCCCGCGCCGCGCCCCTCGTCCCACGACAGCAGCGCGCGCACGCGGTCGAGGATGTCGGAGTCGCTGGTGCGCGCACGCAGGTTGGAACGCGGGAACGGGTCGCGTTCGGACAACAACGCGGCGGCGACGCAGGCTTCGCGCGCCACTCCGCGCCGCGCGCCTTCGTGCACGAGGCGCGCGAGGCGCGGATGCGCGGCGAGGCGCGCGAGGTCGCGACCGAGGCGCGTCAACGCGCCTTCCTCGAGGATGCGCAGCTTCGCCAGCAACGCCGTCGCCGCGGCCAAGGCGCTCTCCTGCGGCCGTTCGTACCAGGGGAAGGCGCGCAGGTCGCGCTCGCCGAAGTCGAGCAGTTGCAGCGCGGGGCCCGCGAGGTCGACGCGGCGGATCTCCGGTTGCGTCTCCTCGTCGAGGGAACGCTGCATGCCGGCGCTCCACAACCGCAGGCACCAGCCCGGCGCCACGCGCCCGGCGCGGCCCGTGCGCTGGTCGGCGGAGGCGCGCGAGATGCGCTCCAGCTCCAACCGATCGAGCCCCACGCCAGGATCGAAGCGCGACACGCGCGCCCAGCCCGAGTCGACCACGGCCGTGACTCCGTCGACGGTGACGGAGGTCTCCGCGACGTTCGTCGCTAGCACGACGCGTCGCTGAGCCTGCTTGCGCAAGGCGCGGTCCTGTTCCTCGGGCGGCAGGTCGCCGTACAGCTCGCAGACCAGCAGCCCGCGGCGCCGCGCCGCGTCCTGCAACTCGCCCTTGGCGCGTTGGATCTCGCCCACGCCCGGCAGGAAGGCCAGCACGTCGCCCGTCGTGCGCTCGAGCGCCTTGGCGACGCCTTGCGCCACCTGCGAGGCGATCGGCGCATCCTCGTCGCGCGCCGCATGCTCGATCTCGACCGGGAAGGCGCGACCCTCGCTCTCGACGACGACCGCGTCGCCCAGCCACTCGGCCAGCTTGCGCGGCTGCAAGGTGGCGGACATGACGACCACCTTCAGGTCGGGACGCGCGTCGCCCTGGATGCGGCGCACCATGGCCAAGGCGAGGTCCGTGTCGAGGTTGCGCTCGTGGAACTCGTCGAACACGACCACCGACACGCCTTCGAGGAACGGATCGTCCTGCAGCCGCCGCACGAGCAGTCCTTCCGTGACGACGAGCACCCGCGTGCGCGCCGAGCTCTTGCGGTCCATGCGCACCGCGTAGCCGACTTCGCCGCCGAGCTCGACGCCTCGTTCGTCGGCCATGCGGCGCGCCGCGGCGCGGGCGGCCACGCGACGCGGCTCGAGCATGACGACCTGCCCGGCGCCCGCGAGCCCGGCGTCGAGGATCGCCACGGGCACGCGCGTCGTCTTGCCGGCTCCCGTGGGCGCGCGCAGCACGACGCAGGCGTGGCGGCGCAACCCATCCAGCAGGGCGGGCAGCGCCTCGTCGATGGGCAGCCTCGGCAGGGATGCGGGCATGGCCCGCCATCCTACGCGCGCGCGGCGGCGCGCGCATGCCGCGCGACGGTCCGTGGTGTACCCTCTGCGCGATGTCGCCCGTCGAATGGACCAACGCCACGCTCGTCGAGCGTCGCGACGCGAACGCACGCTGCATGGTCGTGCGCGTGCGACCCGACGCGGCGCGCGTGCAGCCGTTCGTCGCCGGCCAGTTCGTCCAGCTCGGACTGCCGCGTCCGGACGGGGCGACCACGCCGGACGGGCGCGCGCGACTCGTCAAGCGCAGCTACTCGTTGGCGAGCGCGCCGCACGAAGACGGGCACTGGGAGCTGTGCCTCGCCAAGGTGGACGCGGGCCAGTTGACGCCGCGCTTGTTCGAGCTGCGCCCCGGGGATCGGCTGTGGTGCGACGACGCGCCCAAGGGGCACTTCACCCTCGAACGCATCCCGCGCGAGGCGCCGCTCGCCATGGTGGCGACGGGGACGGGCATCGCCCCATTCGTGTCGATGCTCCGGCACCTGCGCCACGGCGGCGACCATCGGCCCGTGGCGATCGTGCACGGCGCGCGCGATCCATCGGACTTGTGCTACGACGCCGAGCTGCGCGCGACGGAGTGCGCGTACCTGCCGTCGTGCTCGCGCGCGGGCGTTGATTGGCCCGGGCCGCGCGGTCGCGTGCAATCCGTGCTCGAGCGCTGGGACGAACTCGTCCCGTGGCCCTTGTCGCCCGCGGGCTGCCACGTGCTCTTGTGCGGCAACCCCGCGATGATCGACGAGGTGCGCGACCTGCTGCTGCCGCGCGGCTTCGCGCTCGACACCGCCAAGGCGTCCGGCACGCTGCACTTCGAACGATATTGGTGACGGCCGGGACCGTCAGCCGGGCCGGCCCAGCAAGCCGAGCTGCGCGGCGTGCGGACGCAGCGCCTCGATGACGAAGGCCACATGGTCGGCGAGCTCGACTCCGAGCAGCCGGGCCCCGGCGCGCACCTCGTCGCGCTCGACCTTGGCCGCGAAGCGCGGATCGTCGAAGCGCTTGAGCACCGACTTGGGCTCGAGGGCCAAGATGCCGCCGGGCCGCACGTGGCAGCAGGCGCCCACGAAGCCGGTCAGTTCGTCGCAGGCGACCAGCGCCTTGTCGAGCATCGAAGCGTGCGGCACTCCCCACTTGGTGTAGTGCGCGGAGACCGCGTGGGCGATCTCCGGCTCGCCGCGCGCTTCGAGCCAAGCCACGATGCGGCGCGGGTGCTCCTCCGGCCACGCCTCCCAATCCGCGTCGTGCAGCAGCCCCGCGAGCCCCCACGCGTCCTCGTCTTGCGCGCCGCGACCATGGCGATGCGCGGCGCGGCGCATGACCGCCTCGACCGCCAGGCCGTGGCGCAGCAGCCCTTCGCCCTTGGTCCATTCGCGGAGCAGATCCCAAGCCTCCGCGCGTCCGAGTCGAGCCATCTCACTTCCCCTTCTTGCGTCGCTGCACGGCCTCGCGCAGCAAGTACTCGATGTGCGCGTTGAGCGAACGCAGCTCGGCGTCCGCCCAGCGCCGCAGGTCCGCGTGCAAGCCCGGCGGGATGCGCAGGAGCAGCGCCTTCCGCTCCTCGCCCTCCTTGCCCGATTCGCCATCCGTGCGCGCGGCCATGCTCGCCCTCCGTCCAGTCCCGCGTCTTCGCGAGGATTCAGTTGTAGAGCGTGCCCGCGTTGACCACGGGCGTGGCGTTCGCCTGGCCGCACAGGACGACCAGCAGGTTGCCGACCATCGCGGCGCGACGCTCGGGGTCCAGCTGCACCATGCCCTTCTCGTCCAACCGGTGCAGCGCCTGCTCGACCATGCCCACCGCGCCTTCGACGATCAACTGGCGCGCCGCGACGATCGCGCCGGCTTGCTGGCGCTGGAGCATGGCGGCGGCGATCTCCGCGCTGTAGGCGAGGTGCGACAGGCGCGCCTCGACCACCTCGATCCCGGCCAGTTCGAGGCGCGTGCGCAGCTCCTCGGCCAGTTCGCGCGCCACGTCGTCCGCGCTGCCGCGCAGCGTGGTCTGGACCTCGCTGGTCTGGCCGTCGTCGTAGGGATGCCGGCTCGCGACCATGCGCAGGGCCGACTCGGCCTGCGTGCCGACGAAGTGCTCGTGGTTCTCCACGTCGAACGTGGCGCGCGCCGTGTCGCGCACCTGCCACACGACGATGGCCGCAATCTCGATCGGGTTGCCGAGCAGGTCGTTCACCTTGAGCGTCTTGCCGTCGAGGTTGTGCGCGCGCAGCGAGACCTTCTTCTTGCTGGTGAACGGGTTCGTCCAATGGAATCCGGGCTCGCGCACGGTGCCGCGATAGTCGCCGAAGAGCACCAGCACGCGGCCGAGGTTCGGCTCGACCACGAAGAAGCCGCCCATCAGCACGAAGAAGAGGACGGCGAGCGGCAGCGCGGCCACGGCGAGTCGCGGATCGTCGCTTCGCGCTCCGGCCACGAGCAGGGCCACGACCGCAGCGGCCAGCAGCACCTCGGCGACCAGCATCGCGGCGCCGGGCAGGGGCGCGAAGGGGCGTTCGACGGAAGGGTTGCGCAGCTCCATGGGTCGGGTTCCTCCTGTGCGGTTTCGCGTGGATCCGGGGTCGCGGC
Source organism: Planctomycetia bacterium (assembly GCA_046341775.1). Taxonomy (GTDB): domain Bacteria; phylum Planctomycetota; class UBA1135; order UBA1135; genus SXXH01. The sequence continues at coordinate 38,639 of JBKDQQ010000119.1, read as the reverse complement.
CGCGCGTGCGCGTCCGACCCCGCGATGGAATCATAGTGATATCATTTTCACGGCGCAAGCACCCGCATCCGGGCCAAGCACGGGACGTGCCGCGACGACGCGGCGGCCGCCCTTCGGACCCGCGCGCGGCTCCGCTAGACTGCCCGCATGGCCGACGGCCTCGATCCATCGCTGCCGCGCGAGAGCGACGGCTTCCGACTCGAGCGCGAACTCGGGCGCGGCGGCCTGGGCGTGGTCTACGAGGCGGTCGAGCTCGAGTCCGGCCGACGGGTCGCGCTCAAGGTGCTCGCCGAGGACCTCGCCTTCAACGACGAGGCCTTCCGCCGCTTCCGCCGCGAGGCGCGCCTCGCCGCCGGCATCGGCGACTCGCGCTGCGTGTTCGTCTACGGCGCGCATCGCTTCGAGGGCGCCCCGGCGATCAGCATGGAGCTGGTCGAAGGCGGCACCTTGCAGCACAAGCTCGCCAGCGGAGTCGAGATCACGATCGACCAGGCCGTGCGCTGGACGCTCGATGTGGTCGACGGACTCGCGGCTGCCCACGGGCAGGGCGTGCTGCACCGCGACATCAAGCCGGGCAACTGCTTCGTCGACTCCCGCGGCGGCGTCAAGCTCGGCGACTTCGGCTTGTCGCGCGCCGTGGAACGCGACGTCAACCTGACGCAGACCGGACAGTTCATCGGGTCGCCGCTCTACGCCGCGCCCGAACAAGTGCGGGGGCGCGGCGTCGACGAACGCAGCGACCAGTACTCCGTCGGCGCGCTCTTGTACGCGCTGCTCGTCGGGCGGCCGCCGCACGCCGGCTCGAACGTTGGCGAGGTGCTGGCGCGCATCCTGTCCGAGGATCCGCCCCCTCCCAGCAGCATCCGCTCGAGCGTGCCGCACGCCTTGGACAAGGTGGTGCTGAAGGCCCTCGCGCGCGATCCCGCGCGGCGCCACAAGGACCTCGCCGCCTTCCGCCGCGCGCTGGAGCCCTTCCTCGAACGCGTGTCCCCGCCCGAGCAGTTGGCCGGCAGGTTCGGCGCCTACCTCGTCGACATGGCCTTGCTCGTGGGCCTCGAGGCGGCGCTGGGGCGTCCGGCGACCATGCTGCTGCCCATCGTCGGCGCCGACATCGACACGCTCGGGCCATCCGCGCTCGCCGCCGTCGACGCCTTCTGGGACGTCGGCCCGGCGCTGGTGTACTACGGCGCGCTCGAAGGCGCGGGCGGCTTGACGCTCGGCCGCTGGGTCGTCGGCTCGCGCGTGGTCTCCGTCGCCACCGGGCAGCCCAGCTACCGTGGCGCCTTGCTGCGGGCGTCGTGGTTGTTCGCGCCACCCCACTTGGCGCAACTCGGCCTGCAACTCGCCATGCCGGTCGGCGCGTGGGTGCTGCTGCTCGGCGCGCTGGTGCACGTCGCATGGTGGACGGTCGTGTTCGCTCCGGCGCGCGCGCACAACGGCTGGCGCGGACTCCACGAACGCTGGTCGCGCACGCGCACGACGCAACTGCGCCTCGCGCAGGCGCGACGCGCGGCGCTGGCGCCTCCGAACAGGCCGCTGGACCCCGCGCCGCACGAGCGCCTCGGACGCTACCTCGTCCAAGGCGCCTTGGGGGGGCGGCCCCACGTGCTGGCCGGGCGCGACGAGGAGCTCGACCGCGAGGTGCTGTTGGTGCGCGCCGGCCATGTCGACGAGGGACGGCGCAACTCGACGCGCTCGGCGCAACTGCGCTGGATCGAAGGCTTCTCCCACGAGGGCGCGCGTTGGCAGGCGTGGGAGGCGCCTGGCGGGGCGCCCGCGACGGATTGCCGCGAGTGGGTGCGCCAGCTCGAGTGGCCGGCGCGCTCGCGACTCGCCCTGCAATTGTCGGAGGAAGTTCTGGCCGCCTGCGACGACCATGCACGACCGGGGATGTCCGGTCGCGAGGCGTGGATCGACCGGCGCGGCAACGTGCGCGTCGTGGACGAGTGCTTCGCCGCTCCGCGCGCGGCGGACGCGACGGCGACGACGGACGCGTTGGCGGACGCCATGCGCACGCTGCTCGTCGCCGACGAACCCAAGGCGGAGCTGCCCGGCGACCTGCCCGGGCACGCCGAGGCGCCCGTGCGCGCCCTGCTGCAGCCGCAACCGTCGCTCTCCGCGCTGCGCTCGGCCAGCCAGAGGCTGCGGTCCGCGCTCGAGGGCCTGCAGTCGCCCACGCCGCGCCAACGACTCCTGCAACTGGCGTTGGGCGTCGTGCTGCCGGCCACGTTGTCGATCGCCCTCGGGTTGTTCGCCTATCTCTCGGTGATCTTCTTCAACGGCGACGCGCTCGTCGCGCAGGCGAGCCAGGTGCGCAGGGACCTGATCGAGCGCCGGGCCGAGCTGGATCCGCAAGCCGAGTTGGATCGTCGGATCCTGCTGCGCGAGGCCGAATCGAGGCCCGCCGCGAGATGGCTCGTGTGGGACGACGCCCAGCGCGCCGGCATCGAGGACCTCTGGAGCGCGGGACGACTGCCCTTCCCCGAGGTCCTGGACGACGAGCAAGTGTCCGCGGCGCGCCTGCGCTTCGAGGCGGACCATCCCGACCTCCCGCAGGTCTCGAGCTCGCCCTGGCTCAAGTGGACGAAGGCCAGTTGGCTGTTGGGCTCGCTCGCCATCGGCTGGCTCGGATTCGCGCTGCTGGCGACGATCTCGTCGTTCGCCACGCGCGGCGGCGCGAGCCTGTGGGTCTTCGGCTTGAGGCTGCGCGACCGCCATGGGCGCCCGGCCGCGCGCCACATGTGCGCCATCCGCAGCTTCCTCTCGCTCGGCATGCCGCCGCTCGTGGTGCTGGGCGCCAGTTGGTGGATCGACTGGGGCTGGATGCCCGCGACCATCGCGGGCTGGACGCTCATCGGCGTCGTCGGCCTGCTGCTGCTCCTGGCGGTGGTGCACGCCTTCGCGCGCACCTCCATCTCGCTGGTGGACAGGTTGCTCCAGACGCGCATCGTGCCGAACTGAAGTCGGCGCGACGCCGCGGCTCGCGGATCCTTCAGAGCGTGGTGTAGAAGAGCGGCCTGACCCACTCGGGCAGCACCGTGTAGTTCGCCTGGCGCGAAACATCGGCGAAGGCCAGCGCCTGCGGACGCGTCAGCAGGAGTCCCAGGCCCTGCACGGCCGCGGCGCGCACCGCGCGGTCGGCCTTCTGGTCGACCGACGCGGCCAGCAAGGCGTCGAGCGCGGCCGTGGTGCCGTGCAGGCCGAGCACCTGCGCGGCCTGGGCCTGCAGGTCGCCGGCGCGATGCTGCTTGAGCAACGCGACGAAGATCGGAGCATCCTCGGCGCGGCCGTGCACGGCGAGCGCCGTCGCCCCGCCGAGGCGCGCCACGGTGTCCGCCTCCGCCAGCACGCGCGCGCCCAGCGCGTCGAGCGCCGCCTGGTCGCCATACAGCGACATGGCGGTCATCGCGTAGTTGCGCCGCTCGGGCGATTGGCCCTTGGTGCTGGCCTCGTGGACCTCCGCGTACTGCTCCGGATCGCGCGCGAGGCCCGCGGCGAGGTCCAGCGCGGCCAGCGTGTAGTCGTCCCTCTCGCCCGCGCGCGCCTGCCGCAGCGACTTGCGCACCAGCTCGAGCGTCGCGGCCTCCAACGCCACGCCGCGCGCGTGCACGCCCAGGGCGAGCGCCGCCCAGGCGCGCTGGTTCGACTGCGGAGCCTTCAACTGCTCCGCGAGCAGCTCCCACACGCCGGGTTCGCCGCGGCGCGCCATCGAGGCCAGCACGAGGCCGCGCGTCAGCGGCTCCTTCTCCCCTTCCAGCGCCTTGCGCAACGCGCTGAACGCGGCGAGGCGCGGACTCGACCCGAGCGCCAGCGCGGCCGACCGGCGCACGTCCATGCGGCCGTCGGCGACGAGCTTGGCCAGCGCATCGACCACCAGCGGCTCGTCCGAGCCGCGCAACGCCTCGATCGCGCGGCAGCGCGTCGCCGGCGCTTCGCGTTCGTCCTTCGCGACGGCCACGGCCATGCCGAGGATGCGCACGTCGGGCGCCATCGCATGGTGCATGAAGAGCGCCGCCGCGAGCATGTCGCCCTCGGCTCCTTCGCGTCGGTTGCATGCGTCGAGCGCGACCTGCGTGGCGAGCTCGTCGAAGCCCGCGCGCCTTCCGAGGCCGAGGGCCACCACCGCCAAGGGGCGCGCGTACGGCGAGATGCGCCCGCTCTCGCGCGCGAGCCGCCCCTCGCGCGCGATCCGCGACAAGGTCGCCTGCGCCGCTTCCGAACCGCTCGCGCCGAGGGCGAGCAGCGCCGCGTGGCGCACATCCTGGTTGGCGTCCGCGAGCGCGGCCACCAGCTCGTCGTGCGCCGCGTGCTCGCCGACCCGTCCGATGCCCAGCACCGCCGCTTGCCGCAGTCCCGCGTCGGCGTCCTTCACGCCCGCTTCTCCGATGGCGAGCAGCGTGGCGCGCGCCGACTCGAGCCGTCGCCGCAAAGACTCGTCGCCGTCCATCGACAACACCATGTCCGACAGCGGCCGACGACGCGGCTTGAGGAACTCGGTCTTGTTGTACTCCCACCACAACCACCAGCCGTCGTCGCTCGTCATCGCCATCGAGGTGGCGCGCGGCATCGCGGTCGAGGGCCCCGCCGGCGACGGAGCGTTGGGCGCGCCGCCAGTGCGCGGACCGCCCGGGCCGGGCGCCGGCGTCGAACCACCCGGAGCAGGTCGCGCGCCGCCGGGATTGGAGGGCACGGTGTCGCCCGGGCTCCAGGGCTGTCCGGGACCGGCGGGGTTGTAGGTGTCCGGGCTCGTCTGGCCCGGGGTCGTCGACGCGCCGCCTTCGGAGCAGCCGCAGCACCAGCCGGGAGCTTGCAGGGCCAAGGTGAGCAGGTGGGCGGTGAACATGGGGCGATCCTCCGGGCTTGCCAGCGTGGGCGTGGTGCGCCGCGCGGCGCCGAGCATGGCGCGGTGCGAGCGACGCGAGTCGAGCCGACGACCAAATAGCATGCCATGCGCTCGCGGGCGCCTGGGCGCGCGACTTCGGCGCGATCGCGCCACGAGTTCGTAACGGGGCGACGGGATCGAGGGTGTGGCGTGGGGCACGCGCGACGCCCGGCGCGACGAGGCGGCGCGGGGGCGCCGCGCTTAGGATGTGGCTCCGAGTTCCGAGCCCCAACCCCATGACTTCCCTCCATCACGCCCCCCACGGCATCAACCTCGTCGTGGAGACCAAGTCCGGACGCGTCGTCATCGGACGCTTCGACGCCGTGCACGGCTTCGAGGCCTTGCTGCACGACGCCGACGTGCTCGAGCCCGCCTCGGGCGCCGACGCCGAGCATTGGATCCGCGAGACAGCGACCTTGGGCGTGGACGCGAAGCACCGCGACTACAAGTTGGATCTCGCCTCGGTCGTGCGTTGGCGCAAGCTGGGCGACATCGAGAAGCTCCCGCTGTGAGCGCGCGCAGCCTCGCGCCGCGCTTCGCCGCGGCGTTGTCCGCGCAGGCCTCGCTCGACGCGGCCTTCGGCGAAGCCTGCGCGCGGGTGCGCTCGAGCCTGCAGGGCGCCCGGCCGGACCTGGTCGTCGCCTTCGCCTCCAACGCCTTGGCGGGCGATCGCGAAGGCCTCGGCCGGCGTTGCCGCGACGAGCTGGGCGCGAGCGTGGTGCTCGGTTGCGGGGCGCGCGGCGTGCTGGGAGACGACGCGGAGCACGAATCGGGTCCGGCGTTGGCGTTGTGGGCGGCGTGCCTGCCCGGCACGGCGCTGCGGCCGTTCGAAGTGGACGTGTCGCAGGACTCCGACCTCGACGCGGTCTTCCACGGCCTGCCCGAGGTCCAGGATCCGTCGCGCGCGGGGATCCTCGTGCTGCCCGACCCGTTCTCGTTCCCGGCGGTCGATTGGATCGCCGCCATCGAGGAGCGCCTGCCCGGCGTGCCCGTGGTCGGCGGACTGGCGGTGCCCGAGCATGGCGGCGAGCGGGCGCTGCTCCTCACGGCCGACGGCGCGTCGAAGTCGGGCGCGGTCGGAGTGGTGGTCGAAGGCGACGTGGAGATCGCCACCGCGGTGAGCCAAGGCTGCCGACCCGTGGGCAGGCCGTGGGTCGTCACGGCCTGCGACGAGAACATGGTGTTGAAGCTCTCGGGTCGACCGGCGCTCGAGGTGCTGATGGAGATGCTGGCGAGCCTGCCGCAGGCCGAACGCGAGGCCTTGCAGCGCGGACCCTTCCTCGGACTGGCGGTCGACGCGCGCAAGAGCGTCTTCGATCGCGGCGACTTCCTCGCGCGCGGCTTGATGGGCATCGACAAGCAGCGCGGCGGGCTGGCCGTCGCCGATCCCTCCTTGCGCAGCGGCATGAGCGTGCAGTTCCTCGTGCGCGATCCGGCCTCGGCGGGCGAAGACCTGGAGCATGCCGTCTCCTCGTGCGGCCGCGCGCGGCAGGGCGCCGCGTCGGGCGCGTTGGTCTTCACCTGCAACGGCCGCGGTCGCCGCATGTTCGGCGCGCCGAACCACGACGCGCGCCATCTGCGCCACGCCTTGGGCGAGGGCACGCCGGTGGCGGGCTTCTTCGCGCTCGGCGAGATCGGCCCCATCGGCGGCCGCAACTTCGTGCACGGATTCACCGCCTCGACCGCCATCTTGCGGGCGCGCGGCTGATCGAGAGGAATCATGGAGGAGATCCCCTTCCTGCTGCTCGCCTGGGGCGTGCCCACGGCCTGCGCGCTCGCGGCCCTGGTCATGGCGCTCGTGGCGAAGCGCGAGGCGTCCAAGTCGGCGAACATCGGCGACGAACTGAAGGCCGACCTCGCGCGCCGCGCCGCGAACCAGGCCGAGGACCTGCGCCAGGAGCTGGAGGTGCTGCGTCGCCAGCTGGCGACCGTGGCGCAGGGCGGACGCGTCGAGCGCGAGGAGATCCTCGAGGGCCGGCTGTGGGGCGAGATCGACGCGCGCGAGGCCGCGAAGCTGCTCGAGTCCGGCGCGGCGCGCTTCCTCGACGTGCGCACGAAGGGGGAGATGGCCGCCGGGATCGTGCCCGGCGCGCAACTCTTGCCGGTCGACGAGCTGGAGGAGCGCTGGCGCGAACTGCCGCGCGACGGACGCACCCTGGTCGTCTACTGCGCCGCGGGCGGACGCTCGGCCGCGGCGTGCGAGTTCCTCGCGAGCAAGGAGCACTCCGGCCGCCTGCTCAACCTCGCCGGCGGCTTCTCGGCGTGGAGCGGACCGCGCGCGAAGCCGTGACGCGCGCGTCGAGGCGCGGGCCGGCGGCCGCGCTTGTCCGCGCGCTCCTCTCGGCGGCGTTGCTCGCCTGCGATGGAGGCGGCGCGGCCGATCCGTCAAATTCACTTGACACGGCGGCGGCCGCCCCCGACCTGGATGGCGCGCTGGCCTTGCGGCGCGCCGGCAGGATCGAAGAGGCCCGCCGCGCCTACGAGTCGCTGGCGCGCGCCGAGCCGCGCGACCCCCTCGCCTGGTGGGGTTGGGCCGAACTGCTGCGGCACGACTTGCGCGATTGGATCGGAGCGGAGAACGCCTACCTGGGCGCGTTGGAAGCCGATCCCGGCCTCGCCGGCGCGCGCTTCGACCACGCCACGCTCCTCGCGCGCATGGAGCGGCACGACGAGGCGTCGATCGCGCTGGAGACGCTGCTGCGCGACTTGCCCGCCGATTCCGCGCTGCGCGCGCCGGCGGAACTGCTCGCGACGGAGATGCGCCTGCGCAGGCTCGAAGCCGGCCGCCGAGGATGGTAGCTACTTCCGCGCGCGCCACCAGGCGTCCAGCCGCCTGCCGACCGGCTTCTCGACGAGTGCATGCAGCCACCACGACGAGATGAAGGCCGCCGCGACCGTGGCCGCGATCCACGCCACCGGCCACTCGCGCACGCCCTCGGGCAGTCGCGTCCAGCGAGACAGGAGGAGCGCCACGACGAAGCCGTGCCACAAGTACAGCGAGTAGCTCGCGTCCCCGAGCGCCACCAACCAGCGCGGCGCGCGCAGCGGCGACGCCAGCTCGCGGCGCACCATCCACGCCACCAGCGCGGCGCAGCCGATCCCGAACCACAGGCGCAGCAGGATCGCGGGCAGGCCCGAGTCCATGTGGCGCGCGTAGGCGACGAGCGCGGGGGCCATGCCGACCGCGATGGGCGCCAGCCACCAGATCGACGGCGCGTGGGCGGTCGAGGCCGGCGCGCGCCGGATCCAGGCGGCGACCGCGCATCCCAGCAGGAAGTGCGCGTTCAGCGGATTGCCCGCGAATTCCAGCAGGAGCGGGCCGCCGCGCCACGAACCGGCGACGATGGCGACGACCAGCCACGCGAGGAGCAGCACCCCCGCCACCCGCCGGCCGCCCAGCACGACCAGGGCGAAGCACGCGTAGAAGAAGGCTTCGTGGCGCAAGGTCCACGCCACGCTGAGCACCGGCCAGTCCGCGTGCGGCAGGCACAAGTACGAGGTCGCGACGACGCCTGGCTGGTAGCGGTCCTCGGGCACGAGGCCGGGCACGACGAGCCCCGCCAGCAACTTGAACGTCGTCAGGATCGCGAGGAGCGGCCAAACGCGCGCGAAGCGGCGCCATGCGTAGTCCCGCGCCCGTTCCGGACGGCCGATGTCGTCGCCGTGCACGTGCACGATGATGAAGCCCGAGAGCACGAAGAACAGGTCGACGCCCAGGTGCCCGAGCTCGAACCAGCGCGGACATTCGACCGGCATGCGGCCGAGGCGCGCATGGAAGGCGACATGCTCGAACACGACCGCGCTCGCGGCCAGAGCGCGCAGCACTTGCAGCCCGTCGAGCTTCCTGCGCGTTTCGTTGGCGACCATCGCGCTCTCCTCGGGCCGCGCGCGCGAAGGGCGCGCGGCATCAAGGCGCCCAGACAGTACGCCAGCCGTTGGTCAGGTTGAAGGTCTCCGGACCGCAGAACGCCGCGGCGTTGCGGTACCACGCCTGGTAGGTGCGCAGGCCGGCGGCGACCACGAGGCCCTTGGTCGAGACGCGCGGATCGCCCGCTTGCGGGTACTGCGTGGCGTTGCCCGAGGCGATGGTCGTCTTCAGCCGCACCACCGAACCGCCGGCGCAGCGCAGGCCATCGCCGAAGACCGCGCCGGCTCCGGCCGACTGCAAGGTCGTGCCTTGGAAGAGGAGCACGGACGAGTTCGGCACCCCCACGATCGACAACACCAAGGTGTCGGCGGCGATGCTGGCGTTGCCCGCGGCCGAGATGCGTGCGGACAGGCCGAGCGAATTGAGGCAGCCGCCGGTGGCGGCGGGCGCGTTGTTGCCGCACGGACAGGCGGTGCCGCCGCCGTCGCCGAAGCAGTACGCCGAACCGGCGAGGCCCGGCCGGTCGGCGGGGTCGGCGGGGTTGGTGCCCAGCGTCGTCTCGTCGCCGTCGTTCCATCCGTCGAGGTCGCGGTCGACCCCGAGGCGCGTCTGCGTGCCCTGCGGCACGACGGTGAAGGTGGTTTCCGAGCCCACGGCGCCGCCAGCGTGCAAGGCCGCGGTGGACACGGAGGCGGTGCCGAGGTCGGGCGCCCACTGGCCGAGGCCGAGGTAGGTCCAACCGCGCGGTTGGCCTCCGCGCAGGCCCTTGGCCACCAGGCCCACTCGCTGCTGGTCCGCCTCCTGCAGCCACAGGTTGAAGGTCGTCGCGCCCGCCCCGCTCGGGGCGCCTGTCAAGGTCATTTGACGGCCAACCGAGGCGTGCGCGTCCTTGCTGGCGGTGCCGGGAGGGAAGACGAGCCCGGTGGTCGAGCCCGTCGGCAGGTCGGAACCGGAGAAGGCCAGCATGAAGGCCACCATGTTCGCCACCTGCTGGTCGGAGGTGAGCGTGAAGACCGGCTCCGACACGAAGCGCGCGATGGAATCGACGCTGCCGTCGTGCAGGAAGCCGAAGCCCGCCCGCGACAGGGTCTGCGTGGCCTCGAACCCGACCTTGTCCTGGAGGTTGCGCAGCTGGGAGATCTTCATGCTGACGTTGGTCGAGCCGTCCTGCGAGACGAGCGCGTGGTGGCGCTCGCCCGAGGGACCCGGCGGAATCGGCTGGTAGGTGGTCCCGACCAGTTGGAAGTCGGTCCCGAGCCCGGTCGGCAAGGTGTGGCAGGTCACGCAGCGGATGGCGTTGCCGTCCAGCGTGAGGTTGCGGTAGTCCGACAAGCCCTGCTGGGCGTTGCCCGCGGGCAACGGCTGCCCCGCCGGCCCGAAGCGGCCGGTCGTGTAGTGGCCCGGCAGCGGAAGGCTGGCCGGCAGGCTGTTGTCGGCGTTGCGGTGCGGATTCGGCGGGAAGGCGATCGTGGCGAGGAAGTCCTCGAACTGCTGCATCTCCGCGTTCGTCAGCACGGCGTCGTCGCCGTGCAAGGCGAAGAACGTGCCATTGAACTGCTCGATGCCGTCGCGATCGCCGCGCCAATGCAGCGGCTCCTTGCCGATGATGTCCTGGAACGTCTGGGTCGTCATCGGACCCTTCATCGGGTGGTAGTCCTGGAAGCCGCCGGAGAGTCCGGGGATGTTCGCCGCGAGGTTGTTGCCCGCGACGGGATCCATGCCGCCGCTCGGATCGCCGAGGTCCCAGGCTAGACGGTCCATGCGGCCATCGACGTGGCACGAGGCGCAGGCCGCCTGCCCCAGTCCCGAGGTGCGGTGCGTGTCGTACAGGTGCTTGCGCCCGTTCTTGATGGCGGCGGGCGAAGCGTCGTGGAAGGCGAGGGTCGAGACGACTTGTTCGGCGCCGAGGTCGACGACTTGCACGCGCGCGCCGAACTTGGCGAGCACGTACAAGCGTCCGCGGGCTTCGTCGAGCGCGAGGCCGGTCGGACCTTCGGCCACCTCGATCGTCGGCGCGAGGCCGGCGCGCGCGCCCGCGGCGTCGAGCACCACCAGGTTGTTGGAGCCCATGCCCGCGACGTACGCGCGCGTTCCGGCCGCGTTCCAGGCGATCTGGCGCGGATCGCCGATCGACTGGTCGCGCTGCGACTGCGCGACGGTGCTCGTGGAGTAGGAGAGGTGCGGGTTGAGGTCGCCGACCACCTTGGACAAGGACTGGTCGTCGACCTTGGCCCATTTGACGCGCACGAACCTGCCCCTGAGGTTGGGCTCGAAGCGCGTTTCGTTCGTCGCGTCCGTGCCCACCGCCCACACGTCGCCGTCGGCCGGATTGGGCGCGATCGCCATGACGAGGTTCATCAGGCGCGTGGCGTACGACACCTGCAGGGTCGCCACGTCGATCCGCGCGATGTCGTTGTCGACCAGGTCCCAGCCCACGGGGCGGCCGGAACGCGCGGCCTGCGAGCCGCTGACGAGGTTGGTCCAGTTGCGCCCGTTGTCGTCGCGCCACGCTCCCGCGGCGTCCTTCTTGACGATCAAGCCGACGCGGATCGGCGTGGGCAGCGCGGGGTTGATGGCTGGCGAGAAGAGCGTGCCGTTGTTGGGCGGCGGGTTCTGCCCGCCGTACGGCCCCTGGGTGTCGCTGACGACGTTGGGCGGGAACCCGCCGTTGCCCATCGTGCTGCCGCCGCCGAGGATGGTCGAACTGTTGCCGGACTCGAACACCGCGGCCCACACCTTCGTGCCATCGGGCGAGACGGACAGCGCGCGCGGCTCCTCGCCGAGGATGGGGATGCGCGTCGGCGCGGCGGCGAGGTTGGCGAGGCTCCACACCAGGACGGTGTCGGGCGCGCCGCAGCTGACGAAGGCCTTGCCGCCGGCGAAGACGACGTCGAAGGGCTCGTCGTCGGTCGACAAGGTGCGCACGACGTTCCTCGTGGCGAGGTCGACGATGCTGATCGTGTCGGAGATGTTGTTGACCACCCACGCCTCGGTGGCGGTGCGCGCGCGGACGCTGCACGGGTCGATCCCGACCGGCACGCTGAAGGCCGGAGCCAGCGGAGCCGTCGACGACGCCTGGATGGCCCACGCCTCGAGGCGCGCATCCGCCGTGTTCACCGCCAGGAGCAACGCGCCGTCCGGGGTGCGCTCCAAGGGGTGCACGTGCGGCGTCTCCCAATTGACGAAGCTCGACTGCGGCGCGGAGCGCAGGGTGGCGCAGGGGATGACAAGGGCTGCGAGCGGAAGGAACGGGCGCATGCTTCGTCCTCGGGGTCCTGGATCGGGGAGCTCGTCCAATCATCCCCCATGGCGGCCGGATGCGCCATGGGCGCGTGCGGAACCGCGCGCCGCATGTAAAGCCGCCTTGACGCGCGCGGCGCGCAGGGCCGGAGCACCTGCGCGCCGCGCGAGGAACGGTCGATGGCCGACGCCTCAGGCCAGCTTGGCGAGGCAGGCCTGGATCGGGGCCCAGTCGCGCTCGGCGCCGGTGTTCTCCTGCACGCCGCAGTACGCGACCTTGCCCTGCTTGTCGATCACCACCGTGGCGCGGTGGCTGATGAAGGGCACCTTCGGATGGATCAGGCCGTATTCCTTGGTGACGGAGAGCATCGGGTCGGCCAGCAGGTCGTGGCCGATCTTGTAGGTCGCCTTCCACGCCTTGTGCGACCAGGTCGAGTCGCGGCTGATGCCGACGACCAGCACGTCGTTGCCCGCGAGCACGGGATGCATGGTGACCTTGCAGTTCTCCGTCTCGCAGGTCGGGCTCCAGTCGAGCGGATACCACAGGAGGACGACGTTCTTCTTGCCGCGGAAGTCGGAGAGCTTCCAGTCCTTCTCGTCCTGGGTCTTGAGCGTGAAATCGGGGGCCATCTGGCCGGTGGCGAGCGTCATGGATGGTTCCTTCGCTGGTGGTGCGTGGTCTGGCCTGGTCGCAGGCGCGCAGAGTCTAGCCTCGCGCTCGACACGGGCACAACGCACGGGGATGATGGCCGCCATGCTGCCGGAGAACCTGCCCGCGGGCCTGCGCGCCGACCTCGAGTTCGCCATCGAAGCCGCCGACGCGGCGGGCCGGCGCGTGCTCGCGCTGCGCGCCGCCAACCGTTGGCAAGGCGAGGTGCTGGCGGATGTGGGCGACCAGGCGGCGGACGGCTACCTGCAGGGCTTGATCCGCGGAGCGCGGCCCGACGACGGCATCCTGTCGGAGGAGACGGCCGACACCACCGCGCGCCTCGCGAAGCGACGCGTGTGGATCGTCGATCCCCTCGACGGCACGCGCGAATACAGCCAACTGCGCGAGGATTGGGCGGTGCACGTGGCCTTGGTCGTGGACGGATCGTGCGCGCTGGGAGCGGTCGCACTGCCCGCGCAAGGACGGGTGCTGTGGGGCGTCTGCTCGAGCGGCGTGCAGGCCGGCGGGGTCGTCGGCGCGGGCGTGCTGGCGCGCGGCTCGACGCCGGAGTCGACGCCGCTGCGCGTGGCCGTGTCGCGCAGCCACACGCCGAGCTGGATGCCCGCCTTCGCGGCCAGGATGGGCGCCGTCGAGGTGCGCTGCGGAAGCGTGGGAGCCAAGGTCGCCTTGCTGCTCCTCGGGGATGCCGATCTCTACGCCCACCGCAAGGGCCTCAAGGAATGGGACACCTGCGCGCCGGAATGCGTGGCGCGCGGATCGGGCTGGAGCGTCGCGCGGCTCGACGGGACTCCGCTGCGGTACAACTCGCCCGACCCCAAGGTGGACGAGTTCCTCGTCTGCCGCCCTGCTTCGCTGGACGCGGTCCTCTCCGGCCTGCGCGACTCCGGCGCGCTCTCGCACCGCGAACCGAAGGCCTGAACCAGCGCCGCGACGAGGCATTCGTCAATTTTTTTTGACAGCTTGCTTCCCGCGCCCCCCGCGGCCCTTCCCGCCGCCGCGCGTCGGACGTATGCTGTGGAGACGCGACGCGCACGACCCGCGCCGCCCCCCCCCCCAGGCGCGCATCCCCCTTCCAGGGCGCCTCGCGCCGCGTGTTCCTGCAGGCGGCGGCCGCCGCCGGATCCTTCGCCATCCTGGCCCGCCCCTCCACGGCGCAAGGTGGACGCGCACCGCTCAAGGTCGGCGTGATCGGCTGCGGCGGACGCGGCACGGGCGCGGCCACGGACGCGCTCGCGGCCTCGGACCGCGTGGTCATCCACGCGCTGGGCGACTTGTTCGCGGACCGCGTGCAGTCCTGCCGCGCCGCGCTCTCCGGCCACGGCGAGCGCGCCGCCGTGCGCGACGAGCATGTGCACGTGGGCTTCGACGCCTACCAGAAGGTGGTCGACTCCGGCGTCGACATCGTGATCCTCGCCACCGCCCCGTTCTTCCGCCCGATGCACCTCGCCGCGGCGGTCAAGGCCGGCAAGCACGTCTTCATGGAGAAGCCCGTGGCCACCGACCCCGCGGGCGTGCGCTCCGTCATCGCCTCGGCGGAGGCGGCCGAGCGCCAAGGCCTGTCCATCGTCGCCGGCACGCAGCGACGCCACGAGCGCTGCTACCTGGAGGCGATGAAGCGCGTGCAGGACGGCATGATCGGCGAGGTCGTGTCCGCGCGCTGCTACTGGAACCAAGGCGGCTTGTGGGTGAAGCAGCGCGAAGCCGGCATGAGCGACATGGAATGGCAGGTGCGCAACTGGCTGTACTTCACCTGGCTCTCCGGCGACCACATCGTCGAGCAGCACGTGCACAACATCGACGTGGTGAACTGGGCCATGGGCGGACCGCCCGTGCGCGCCACGGGCATGGGCGGGCGCGAGGTGCGCAAGGGCGCCGAACACGGCCACATCTACGACCACTTCGCCGTGGAGTACGAGTACAAGAACGGCGCCAGCGCCATGAGCTTCTGCCGCCAGATCGACGGCTGCGCCTCGCGCGTGGACGAGGTGGTGGTCGGGACCAAGGGCGTGCTGCATTCCTCGTCGGGTTCGGCCCGCATCGTCCTGCGCGACGGCACGAATTGGGTGCACGAGGGCGAGAATCCCAACCCCTACGTGGAGGAGCACAAGCACCTCGTCGCGGCCATCGAGTCCGGCAAGCCCGTCAACGAGGCGCGCCGCATCGCGGAGTCGACGCTGACCGCCATCATGGGCCGCATGAGCGCCTACACCGGGCAGCAGGTCTCGTGGAAGCAGGCCATGGAGAGCAAGCTCGACCTGGCTCCCTCGCGCTACGAGTTCGGTCCGCTGCCCCCCGTCGAGGTGGCCGTGCCCGGACGCACGCCGCTGGTCTGAAGGCGCGCCCGCTCGACCCTCAACGCGCCGCGTCCGGCACCGACTCCCAGTTGCCGAGCACGCGGCCGACCACGACGGTGTAGACGAGCGAGCCTTCGCGCTCGTCCACGCCAGGCAGCAAGTCCTCGTCGAGGCGCCGCAGCAGCTCCGGCACTCGACGCTCGTCGATGCCGGAGTCCTCGAGCACCACGACCGTGCCCGCTACGGTGCCGTCGGCCAGGTGGTGCAGGTCGACCGCGGCGAGGTCCTTCCCTTCGCTCGTGGCGAGGAATCGTTCCGAGTGGGCGGTGCGCAGGGTGCGCTTCCAGATCAGGTTCATGCGATCAGCTCCTTGACGGCCTGCAAGGCCACCAACGCGGCGCCGAACAGCGCGGCGACGAACAGGGCGCAACTGCCCCGATGCCCGAGGCCCGTCCCCGGCAGGCCGAAGCTCGTGTAGCGGCGACCCGAAGCGCTGCGCCCCACGCGGAAGCCGCGTCCGCCGACCGAATAGCCGACGCCGCGGCTGCCGATGTTGACGCGGAACGGCCCGATGTTGATCGAGCGGCGGTAGTGGAAGCCCATGGGTCGCGAGGGTAGCGACCACTCCGCGTCGGCGGGAGCCCGGACAACCAGTGTCCCACCCTCCCCGTCCCCGGCGCACGACGAACGAGTCGGGCCTGCGGCCGGCGAGCGGGGCGCGCGAGTTCCCGGCAGGAACTCGCGCCGCGGCGCCGTCCTTGTGGCGCCGCCCGCCGCCGTGCTCGACAATGCGGGCCGATGGACGACGCAAGCGAGCTGCCGCCGCTCCGCGACAAGGACTACGCGCCCGACTTCCGCTCGTGGGTTCGCGGGAAGCCCGCCCCGGCGCGCGAGTTGCTGCCGCGCGTGTTCCAGGCGCCGTTGCTCTCGCCCGATTCGTGCGCGCGCATCCTGAGCGAGGTGGATCGGCGCCGACGCGGCGCCCGGCGCGATCTTCCTTCGCCGAACTCGATGCACGACCACGCCGTGGACTTGCGCGCGCTCGGCTTCGGAACGCTGCTCGACGCGCTGCACGCGCGCCTCGCGCCCCTCGCCGAGCAGTTGCTGCCCGAGTTCGCGGCGGGCGGGCTCGACTCGCACCACAGCTACCTCGTCGACTACTCGAGCGAAGGCGACGAGGATCTCGGGTTCCACGTCGACGACGCGGAGGCGACCATCAACATCTGCCTCGGCGGCGACTTTCGCGGCGCGGAGCTGGTCATGATGGGCCTGCGCTGCGACCTGCACCGCCAGACGCCCGTGCGCGCCGAGGAGGAAGTCGAGATCGAGCATGCCCCGGGCGTGGCGGTGCTGCATGCTGGGCGGCATCGCCACCGCGTGGAGCGCATCCGCTCAGGGCGACGGCGCAACTTGATCGTGTGGAGCCGCTCGAGCGCGCTGCGCGCCGGGCCGCGAGCCTTGGAATGCGCGCCTTGGTGCGCGTGGAATTGAAGGAGCGAACGATGGCCGAGATGCGATACCGCCGCCTGGGCAAGTCCGGACTGAAGGTCTCCGAGCTGTCCTTCGGCTCGTGGGTGACCTTCCACAAGCAGATCGACCTCGCGGCGTCCATGGCGCTCATGCGCCAAGCCTTCGAGGCCGGCGTCAACTTCTTCGACAACGCCGAGGCCTACGCCTCCGGCGAGTCGGAACGCCTGATGGGCGAAGCGCTGCGGCAGCTCGGCTGGCCGCGCGGCAGCTACATCGTCTCGACCAAGGTGTACTGGGGCGGCAAGCTGCCGACGCAGAAGGGCCTCTCGCGGAAGCACATCCGCGACGCGTGCGACAACGGGCTGCGGCGCCTGCAAGTCGACTACCTCGACCTGTACTTCTGCCATCGTCCCGACCACGAAACGCCGTTGGAGGAGACGGTGCGCGCCATGGGCGAGCTCGTGCAGCAAGGCAAGGTGCTCTATTGGGGCACTTCCGAGTGGGAAGCCGACCAGATCGCCGAGGCGCACGGCATCGCGCGCGAGCTTGGCCTCGCGCCGCCGACGATGGAGCAGCCGCAGTACAACTTGTTCGAGCGCGCCAAGGTCGAGCGGGACTACGCGCGCCTCTACGACTCGATCGGACTCGGCACGACCATCTGGTCGCCGCTCGCGTCGGGCATCCTGACCGGCAAGTACGAGGGTGGCGTGCCGGAAGGCTCGCGCATGTCGCTCGCGGGCATGGAGTGGCTGCGCGCCGAGCTGGAGGGCGCGGAGGGCCGCCGCAGGGTCGCCATGACGCGCGAGCTCGCCGTCCTCGCGGCCGGACTCGGGGCGAGCGTGGCGCAGCTCGCCATCGCCTGGTGCCTGCTGAACCCGCGCGTCGGCACCGTCATCCTCGGCGCCACGAGCGCGGGACAACTGGCGGAGAACCTGGGCGCCATGGATGTGGTGCCCAAGTTGACGCCCGAGGTCGTCGAGCGCATCGAGGCCATCGTGCGCAGCAAGCCCGCGCCGCGACCGACCTACTGAGCGCCGCACCGCGCGCGCGCGAGGCAGGCTAGACTGCCTCGTGGTGGACTCGTCCCCTTCGACGCCTCGTCCTTCGCACGAGGAGATCTACGACCGCGCCATCGATTCGGTGCTGCGCGGGGAGCGCGTCGACCTCGCCGCGTTGCGCGCGGAGCAGCCGGACTTCCCGCCCGAGCTGCTCGCCAAGCTGGAGAAGATGCAGCGCGTCGCGCGGGGCGGCGACGCTCCGCCGCAGGCGCCAATCGAGGCGCTCGGTCCTTACACCTTGCTCGAGCCGCTGGGCGAAGGCGGCATGGGCATGGTGCACCTCGCGGAGCACCATTACCTGCGCCGACGCGTGGCGCTCAAGCTGCTGCGGCCGGAGCTGCGCCACTCGAGCACGACGCGCGCGCGCTTCGAGCGCGAAGCCTTGGCGGTGGCGCGGCTCAAGCATCCCCACATCGTGGCGGTGCACGACGCGGGCGAGGATCGCGGCATCGCCTACCTCGCCATGGAGCTGGTCGAGGGCCGCGGACTGGACGAGGAACTGGCGCGACTGGCGGGCGACGGGTTGCGCATGGACCAGCGCAGGGCCGCGCGCATCGGCGCGGAGATGGCCTCGGCCTTGCACGCGGCGCACGCCGCCGGGGTGCTGCACCGCGACGTCAAGCCGGGCAACATCCGCCTCGACCGCGAGGACCGCGCCTTGCTGCTCGACTTCGGCCTCGCGCAGGCCGACGGTTCCGCGGCCATCTCCGCCAGCGGCATGTTCCGCGGCACGCCCGCCTACGCGGCGCCGGAGCAGATCGACGACGCGGAACTGGACGCGCGCAGCGACGTGTACGCGCTGGGCGCGACCTTGTACGAATGCCTCGCGGGCCGGCCGCCCTTCGAAGGCGCGACCACGCTGCAGCTCTTCCAGCGCATCGTCTCCGCGCCGCCGGCGCCGATCCGCGAACACGCGCCGGGAGTCGACGCGGATCTCGAGCGCATCGTGCTGCGCGCGCTGGCGAAGCGGCGCGACGAGCGCCAGCCCGACGCGTCCGCGCTCGAATCCGAGCTGCGCGCCTGGCTGGCGCGCCCCGAGGAGGCCGGCGCAGCTCCGGCCGCGACGACCGCCGCGGCGCGCGGCGCGCGGTCGGACGCCAAGCGCAGGTGGTCGCCGCGCCACGCGGCGCTCGTCGTCGTGCTCGCCGGCGGCGCGTGGTTCGCCTCGTCCCGCGGCACGCGCCACGAGCCGGATCCCGCCGCGCCCGTCGAGCCGGGCGCGTCCCGGAACCCCACGGCCACCGCGGCTCCTTCCGACGCCAGGCCGGCGCGCGCCGACGAAGCCTCGGCGCGCGTCGTCGAGTTGCTCGGCGCGGCCGACCTCCCCTTCGGTCGACGCCTCGATGGCTGGGAGCGCACGCTCGGGCCCGGCACGTTCGGCGACGACGAGGACTCCTCCGGCGTGGTGGGCTTGTGCCGCGCAGGCCTCGCGCTGAAGCCGCTCGCGCTGTCCTCCGGTTCGAGCAGCGTGCGCGGCGTGCTGGAACCCTTGGATCTGGCGTTGGAGTCCACGGATGCGGAGTCGCCGCCGCGCGCCACGGGCATCGCCCTCGAATGGCAGGACGGACGGATCCTCGCGGCGGGCATCGTGGTCGAGGACGGATCCGCGCGCCTCGCTTGGTGCGCCTTGGCGCGCAACGACGCCGGAGCGTGGTCGCGCTCGCGCGACGCGGTGCTGCTCGAGGAAAGGGGCGCGCTCGATCCCTGGAGCTTCCACCTGCGCTTCGACGCGGAGGGCGTCCAGCTCGAGTGGCCCGGCGCCGCGGGACGCGAGCGCGTCGAACGCGCCCCCTCGCGGCTCGTCGGCCCCGGCCATCCGCTGCGCTTCCACGCGTGGGTCGAACAAGGCGCCGTGCGCTGCACGCGCTTCGTGCTGGAGGATTCGTGATGCGGACCTCGATGGGCTTGTGGCTGGCGTGCGCGCTGCTCGGGTGCGCGCAACAAGGCGAGTTGCGCCGCTCGGACGGCACGCCGGAGGCCGCCGGCGAACTGCGGCGCGGCCTGCAGGAGGGCGTGTGGACGCACCGCCATCCCGACGGATCGCGGCAGGCGGAAGGACCCTGCCGAGGCGATGCGCGGCACGGCGAGTGGACTTGGTGGCGCGCCGACGGGAGCGTCGAGCAGCGCGGCTCCTTCGATGCCGGCATGAAGACGGGCGCGTGGAGCACGTGGCGCGCCGACGGTTCGCTGGCGTCCTCGGGCACCTGCCACGAGGGCCTCGAGCACGGGCCGTGGCGCTTCCTGCGCCCGGACGGGTCGCTCGAACGGCATGGGTGGTACCACCGCGGCGCGCCGGCCGGGCCGTGGACCGCGCACGACGCTTCGGGTGCCGTCAAGGCGTTTGGACAGTATCGCGCGGGCGTGATGGCCGGCGATTGGCTCGCGCGCGATGCCGACGGCGCTTGGACGCGCACGAGCTATCCGACGCCGGACGGAGTCGTCTTCGTCGTCGAACGCTCCCGGCTGGCGACTTCGGGCGCCGAAGAGGCCGACCCCGCCCTGCTGCGGCGCGTCGGCTCGCTGGTCGCGGGATCGAAGCAAGGACTGTGGGTCGGTTGGCACGGCGGGAACTCGGTGCGGCTGGCCGCCACGTTCGTCGACGACCGCGCCCATGGACTCGTGCAGGCCTGCGACGCCGAAGGCCGCGTGCTGGCGCAAGGATCGGCGCGCGACGGCGCGCTGGCGGGCGAGTGGCGCTGGGCGCTGGGCGATGGTTGGCGCGTCGAGACCTACGATCCTCCGCGACCGAAGCGAGCCCACGACGGATCGTGGTCCGACGAATCCGCGACGATGCTCGACGCCGCGACCGTGGAGCGCTGGCTCGCGGAGCTCTCCTCTCCTCCCCAGCCGGCGCCGATCCCCGCGCCCGCCCCCGCCGCCGACGCCGCGACGCGCGCTGCGCTCGAAGCTCCGGCTCCACAGGCCACTTCGGCGCGCGCGCAGCCGTGGACCGGGCACGAAAGGCACATCCTCCCGCGGCTCGTGGCGCTCTACGGCGCGGGCACGGCCGCCAATTGGGGCGAACGCGACGGCTACGAAGTGCCGCGCGGCAGGAGCGTCGCGCTGCTCCATCCCGACGAAGTCGCCAAGCCGGGCGACCACATCGGCAAGCGCCTTCCGAAGACGCGCTTCGTCCGCGCGGGCGAGTCCGAGCCGTTCGACCTCGAGAGCGCGCGAGGTCGGCG
The DNA here is from genome assembly GCA_046341775.1 of Planctomycetia bacterium. Lineage (GTDB taxonomy): Bacteria > Planctomycetota > UBA1135 > UBA1135 > SXXH01. The sequence goes on along the minus strand of JBKDQQ010000119.1, from coordinate 17,972 downwards.
CAACGTGCTGCTGGTCGTGCTGCGCGGATTCGGAGGCCAGGTGTGCGTGTACTGCACCGCGCAACTGAAGGCGCTGGGGAAGGAGCGCGCGCGCATCGAGGCGCTGGAGACCGAGGTGTGCCTCGTCTATCCCGGTCCGCGCAGCGGCCTCGACGCCTTCCTCGAGGCGTGGGAGCTGACCTACGGGGCGGGCGAGAAGCCGCCGTGGTCGATGCTCTACGACGCAGACCTCGAGCTGGTCGATGCGCTGGGGATCCGCGACAACATCGCCGTCCCCTCGTGCCTGCTGCTCGACAAGCAGGGCGTCGTGCGCTGGTCGCACGTGGGCAAGGACCACGCCGATCGGCCTTCGGCCCTCGAGATCCTCCGACGCATCGAAGGCCTCCCCGGCCGTTGAGCGCCGCTCACTGCACGATGTCGGCCCAGTCGGCCATCTTCTCCGCCAGCTTGCGCCGCGCGCGCGACAGCCGCATGTCGGCGGCGGAGCGCGCGATGCCGTGCCGCGTCGCGTAGGTCTCGATGGCCTCGTGGCGGAAGTAGATCGACTCGAGCACCTCCCTGTCCTCGGCGCGCAGCAGGTTGAGCAGCAACTCCATCGCCTGCGCTTGGTCGGCCCGCTCGGCTTGCGACAAGCCGCCGGCTCCGGGCATGGCGAGCGCGAACTCGCGCGATTGCGCGGCGTCGATGCGCACGGGATCGCGACCTCTTCCACGCGCCTTGTTGACCAGCAAGCGCCACGCCGCCGTCCACAAGTACGCGCGCAGCGCCGCCGGATCCGCGAACTCGGGCGCCTCCTCCAGGCGCAGGAGGCGGAACACGGCCTCTTGCGCGAGGTCGCTCGCGCTGACGGAAGGCCGCAGCATGCCGCGGCCCTTGGAGCGCAGGCGCGCCGCCACCGCGGCGACCTCCTCGCGCAGGAGCTGGTCGAGCGCGTCGTGGTCGTCGTCGTCCTGCCAGCGCCGCAGCAGTTCGGCGGCGCGCGGGCCATCGAGGGGCGATTCGGTCATGTGCTTCGGAGCGCGTGCGCGCGCGGCCAAGATCGCGCACGAAGGGCCGGATGCGCAAGCGGGAGCACCGCCTCAGCCGCCGGCGCGCGGATCCTCGACGCCGGCGAGCTTGCGCAGGTGCGCCACGCAGGGATCGAGCGACGACTTGCCGCCGATCGCGAGTTGTTCGCGGCCATCGAAGGCCGCCAGGAGGTCCTGCGCCCACGCCTTCTTGCGCGTGCCGCCGCCGGCCGCCTTCTCCCAGGCCTTGATGCGCGCCAGGAAGCGCTCGGACTCGCGCTTGGAGCGGCCGCGCGCCGGCGAGGAGAGGTAGTCCCCCACCGCCGCGCGGCAATGGGCCGCGAAGCCCTCGGCGCCCCCCGTCTCCTTCCACAGCCGCGCCAGGAGCTCGGCGTGCGTGCAGCCCTGCCGCTCGAGAGCCTCGAGCAGCAGCGTGCGCTCCTCCTCCGTGGCGGGCGAAGGCAGCGCGTGGATGCGCGCATGGGCCATGTCGCGCACCGTCGCGGCGTACAGCGGGTGCTCCTCCAGCTTGCCGAGCTGCTCGAGCCCCTCCTGCAAGGCGTCGACCACGCCGATCAAGGCGCGCGCGTCGGAGGCGTCGCGCACCGCGGCCTCGGGCAGCACCAGCGCCCACGGGTTGAGCTCCAGTCCATCGCGCACGAGCTGCACGGCGCCTTGCGCGCGCTGCTCTCCGGTCGACGCGTCGTGCGCGCGGCGCAGCGCCATGGCATCGAGGAACGACGCGAACCCGTGGTTCACCGCCCAGCACACGGACTGGTGGTGCACCATCGGCCGCCGCCCGCCCTGGTCGTCGTGGTTCCAACCGGCGTGCACGGTCGTCACCTCGTCGCCGCCGGTGGCGTACTGCTCGCCCTCGCAGCGGAACTCGCCCGTCGCCGGGTCGTGGCGCATGACGACCACCGCGCAATGCCCGGGCTGCCCGGCGGTCGAGGCGGGCGTGCCGGCGATGCGCCAAGTACGGGCTCCGATGTTGCCCATGGTCCCGCACACCCCGCCGTCCTTCCACATCATCTGGATCGAGCCGTAGTCGTAGGCGAACGGCGCGAGTCGCCGCGCCGACTGCATGTCGAACTGCTGGGCGATGCCGTCGATGTACTCGCCGTAGGTGCGGAACTCGCCGCGTTCGCAGAGGCGCGACCAGATCTCCTCCCTCTCGCGCAGGGGCTGGTCGTCGGCCGCGAGCATCAGGAGCACCGGCCAAGGGGCGTCGAGCGGGAAGCGCTCGCCCTTGCGACCTGCGCGCTCGGCCTCCGTCGGAGGCAGGCGGTCGTTGCGCAGGAACCACGCCATCGACTCGGCCGCGGTCGGGGCGCGATCGCGTCGCGCCGGCAAGCGGCCCTTCCTGCGATAGGCCTCGCGGAACAACTCGTGCGCCGCGGCGATGCGCGCGCGCAGGTCCTTGTCGTCGATCGCGGCCTTCGACATCCAATGCACGGCCCGCTCGCCGCAATCGACGCGCGTCTCGGGGTGCCCCTTGGAGGCCATGTAGGCGTTGAACTCCGCTTGCAGCGCCGCCGAGGCGATCACGTCGGCGGCGACCAACCCGCGACGCTCCTTGGTCGACTCCGCGCCCGCCTTGCGTTGCTTGGCGACGCCGCGCTCGTCGTACTCGAGCGGCGGCAGCTCCTGCGCGGGCCGCTCGACTTCGATCGGCTCGTGGTCCTCGAGGAAGTTGACGATGTGGTCGTCGCGATCCAAGGCGCGCGCGCGGTCCTTGGCGTCCACCGGCCGGCGCGGATCGCCGGGGATCGCGAGCGTCGCCGGCTTGCGCGGGGCGAGGTCGGGGAGCGTCGGTGGATGCACCTTGTCGGCGTCGTTCCAACCGCCCGCTTCTTCCGCGCGCCCCGCGTACGAGTCCTGGATGGCGAAGGCCAGCGCCAACTGCGTCGCCTCGCGGCGCACGACCTTCGTCCCGAGGTCGAGTTCGAGCGCGCGCAAGCCGAGCAGCACCGGCAAGGGGTCGGCGCGGCAACCGTACACCGAAGCGCGCACCAGCGGGTCGCCGTCGACCCACTGCAGGAAGTCGCGCGGCAGTTCGAGCCCCTTGGCGGAGAGCGCCGCGAGCGTCTTCGTCCGCGCCGCTTCGACATGCGCCTTGGCGCGGAGCTTGGCCGACGCCTCGACCGACGGTGTTGCGCGCTTCGACGCCGCGTCGGCGAGCGGAGCGCTCGGCCACGCGGCGTGCAGGCGGGCGCCGGAGAAGCCCGCCAGGCAGGCGAGCGCGGCCGCGCCCAAGGCGCGCGGGGCGACGGCACGCGGACGAAGGGACTCTTCCATGCGGAGCGAGTCTAGGCGCGGACGCGGATCCGCGCCACGCGCGCCGGCCTCAGCCGCAGGTGCGACGCGCGTCCATCGTCCACATCCGCACGAGGCGGCGCGGCGCGGCGGGGTCGTCGCGGAAGCTCGTGCGATTGTGGGCCACGAGGCGATTGTCGACCCACAGCATCTCGCCGCGCCGCAGCCTGAACGACAGGGCGAAGCGCTGGTCCTCCAGGAAGGCGTCCAGCCGGTCGAAGGCGGCGCGCTCGTCGGCGAGGAGCGGCTCGCCGACCATCTCGTGGGCGCGTTCGATCCAGTAGCGCATGTAGCGGAACACCAACTCGCCGCGGCGCTCGTCGAAGGCGTAGACGGGAAAGCGATTGGCGCGCACGGCGTCGAGGTTCCTCGCCGTCCCCGGCGTGACCACGTCCCGCATGAAGGGCCGGTACAGGACGCGCAGCGCCTCGGGCGCGACGCGACGCAACTCTTCGTGCACGGCGACCGCGCTGCTGACCAGCGATTCACCGCCCTCGGCCGCCGCGGAGAGGCACAGGAGCCCGACGCGGTCGGGGCAGGTGTCGCGCGCGCTGCTGTCGGTGTGGAACGAAGTCGACTCGCGCGTCATCGAGACGGGCACGGCGTTCTTCCGGTAGTCCTCCCCGCGGTCGACCACGTCGAAGAGCCGACCGTAGTTGTCGAGGCTCGGTCCGCCCGCGAGTCCCGTGGCGAGGTAGGCCATGCGCAAGGCCGCGTCGTCGAGCGCCGGATCGAGGTCGACCACGCGCGCCACGCCGTGCGCGCGCAGCGCGGCTCCCACGCGCTCGGCCAACCGCTCCAGCGCAGGCGACGGCACGACGCCGGGCGCGTAGGTCCCCACGGGGTCGGCCTGGTCGCGCGCCCACGCCGCCAGGCGCTCGCATTCCGCGCGCTCCTCCGCGCCTGCCGCGACGATCCAGCCGCCTTCCTCGCGCAGCCGGGCCGCCGTCCAGCCCGACCTGGTCGCGGACTCGGGCGCGATGCGCGCTTCGAGCGCCTGTTCCATGGTCAGCGTTCCAGTTCGAACATGACGTGCAGCGGCTGTTCGGCCAAGGGGCCGAAGAAGCGCGGATCGAGCGCGAGGTGCTCCTCGGTCGCGCGCAGCTCGACCACCCTGGGCAGCTTCGCGAAGCCCGCCTGGGCGAGGCAGTCGAAGTAGTCCGCGAAGGTCTTGTGCACGCAACGCACGGGCACGTCGACGCCGTCGCGGCGCCAGATGCGACCCTCGAACAGCTGGTCGCGGCCGTTGAAGTAGCCGTGGGCGCCGCGATCGAAGTAGAACGGCGCCTCCATCGGCCGCAGGAACGGCAAGGACGGATGCGGCACCGTGTAGATGAAGCGCCCGCCCGGCTTGAGCGCGCGGTGCGCGGTGCGCATGACGCGCAGCATGCGCGCCGTGTCCAGGTAGTTGAACAGGAACACCGCGATGGCGAGGTCGAAGGAGCCTTCGGGCAGCCCCAGGTCCTCGCTCGCGTCGCCGACCTTGTAGTCGATGCCCAGCGGCGTCGCCGCCTCGCTCTCGCGCGCCTTCTCCACCATGCCCGGCGAGATGTCGTAGGCGAGGATCCTGCTCGTGCCCTTCGCGGCGAGCGTGCGCGCCACGTAACCTTCGCCGCAGCCGAGGTCGAGCACCGACTTGCCTTGCAGCGGCTCGCAGGCGCGGAACACGAATGGCCGCGCCGTGTAGTCCGACAGGAGCACCGGCTCGTTGCGCGCCCAATTCCCCGCGGCGCGATCGTAGATGGTCGAAGTGGCCTCGCTCACGCGCGCGCCTCCTCTCCGATGCCCAGGGCCCGCTCGTGGAGGAAGTCCCAGAAGCTCGCGCGCAGGAACAACGCCTTGCGCATGCCGCGTTCGAGGTCGCGCCGCCCGGCTTCGGTGGCGGCGAGGTCGATGGCGATGGACTTCAGGGTCTCCTGGTGCGCATCGTCCACGTCGCAGTGCAGCGGGAAGAACACCGTGGCCTCGGGCGGCAGGTCCGCGCGCTCGATCGCCGGCAGGAAGTGGGAGTAGACGAGTCGCACGATGGTCTCCGTGCCGAGGCCGAGCGCGCCCACCGCCTGGGCCGCGCTGCCGTGCGTCATCGTGTCGTAGAACAGCTCGCGCCAACACGAGACCTCGATGCCGTCCAGTCCGAAGTCGCCTTGCAGGCCGAGCGCCTCGCGGAAGCGGCGGAACAACTCGGGGTGCGGCACGCCGACGATCCACTCGCGCCGTACGCCGCGGCGCTCGAGCAGTTGCAGGTCCGGCTCGTGGTACTGCCCCGACTCCTCGACGAGGTTCTCCAGCAGGGCGCGCCGGTGCGCGGGCGTCTCGAGGCGCGAGATGGTGGCGGTCAGGTACCTAGGGAAGTGCGCCGAGTACCCGTAGTAGTGGCGCGCGAAGTCGCCCAGCGCCCAGCGCGTGTCCGGCAGGTCGCCGGTCGCCAGCGCCTTCAGGTACGGGTGTCGCACGGCGCGGTGCCGGCACGCCTCGACCACTAGCCCCTCGACGCACGCGCGCGCGTCGAGTCCGGATAGCAACACGCCGTCGACGGCGGTGGCGGTTTGGAGTTGCACCATGGCGGCTGTATTCCTGAAGCGACTTCCTGTTTGAGCCCGTCCAGCCGGGCCTAATCCGGCCTTCCACGTGGAAGGCTGGCGCGCCGACGAGCACCGCGCCCCGTGTTCAGGCTAACGCACGAGCGCGTCCCTTCGCGTGGAGAACGGAGCGGGAGGGTCTGTCAGACCCCGCTTCCGCGCCCGGCGCGGGGAACGGGGGACCAAAACAGGGAAAAACCGGGGCGACTCGCGCCTACTCGGGCAGGGCCAGTCCCTGCTCCTCCAACCAGGCCGCCAAGGCCAGCGTGTAGCGTTCGGCGTCCGCGCCCACGAGGTGCGATCCGTCGGAGGTGGCGTAGGCGTCCTGCCCGCCGAAGGAGTCGAGGTACGGCGCGCCGAGGCGCGCGCACATCTCGCTCCACAGCCGCGGCTCGAAGTTCATGTCCTCGACCTGCTCGAGCTTGGCGAGCACGGGCAGGCGCACGCAGACGATGCGCCTGCCCTCGGCCTGCAGCGCCCGCAAGCCGTCCTCGAGGCGTCCCAGCGACTCGAGCCGCGCGGCGTGGTCCTTGGCGAGCATGTCGACGTACACGCCGACCTGGCGCTCCGGCTCCACGGCGTCGAGCTTGGTCCAGCTCTTGTACAAGGTCGGATCGAACGGGCGCAGCCATTGCTTGCGCAGCGCATCGAGCTCGTCGTCGAGCGTGTCGTCGAGGCGGCGCATCCAGGTCTTGTCGCGTTCGCGCTCCAGCAGCAGCTCCATGCGCTTCATGTAGTTGACGTGCAGGGCCGCCGGAGTCAGGCACACGAGCAAGGTGCGCGGCTCGAGCGTGCGCACGCCTTCTAGCAGCAGGTCGTACTGCGCGAACCCGTACCAGATCATCGAGCACGGCCGGTGCAGCTCGCGTTCGAGCAGGCGCAGCGAGATGGCCGCCGAGGCGCGGCTGTCCCCCACGACGAGCAACCCATCGGAACGGTCGCGGCCGTCGAACTGCACCAGCGCCTTGGAGTTGGTCGCGGGCTGTCCCGCCTGCACGGCCGAAGGCAGCTCGGTCAGCCAGCGGCGCGGCATCGGATCGAACTTGACCAGCCCGGAAGGGCGATCGACAGGGAACGCGACGAGCCACGCCGCGACCAGCGCAGCGCCGGCGAGCAGGGAACCGGCGATGGGCAGCAGGCCGCGCGGGCCGCGGAAGGCGCGAGTCGCGGATGGGCGCTGGTCCATGCTCGGGTCCTAGAACTGGAAGTAGAGGAAGGGCGAGCCCTCGCCGCGGTCGACGAGGAGCAGCGCGGCCAGGTAGATGCCGGCGAGGACCACCCGCATCGATCCAGTCTTCTTGACACCCAGCCATTCGTGGCCGCACTGCGCGGCGTGCGCGAGCGCGACGGGCAGCAGGAACAGGAGTTGCGGGCTGTCGAGGAGGATGCTGGCGCCGCCGGCGGCGCCGCGCAGCGGATCGATCCACATGTGGGCGACCAGCGCGTTGGCCGTGCCGAAGTCGGCGGCGCGGAAGTACACCCACGCCGTGTGGACGATGGCCCAGGTCAGCGCGATGCGCAGGAGGCGCAGGCCGAGGTCGAGCGCGCCCGCCAAGGGCCAATGGCCGACCTTGTTGCGGCCCTCCAGCCCGAGCGCCTTCTCGATGGCGAGTCCGGCCCCGTGGATCGCGCCCCACGCGAGGAAGCTCCACGAGGCGCCGTGCCACAAGCCGCCCAGCAGCATGGTGACGAGCAGGTTGGCGTAGGTGCGCAACTTGCCGAGCCGATTGCCGCCCAAGGGGATGTACAGGTAGTCGCGCAGCCACTGCGAGAGCGAGATGTGCCAGCGCTTCCAGAACTCCGACAGGCTGGCCGCGATGTAGGGATAGCGGAAGTTCTCCGGGAAGCGCAGGCCCATCAAGTGCGCGAGGCCAATGGCGATCCCCGAGTACCCGGCGAAGTCGGCGTAGATCTGACCTCCGAAGCAGGCCGTCGCCAGCCATGCATCGAGCGTCGAGGCGTCGACGGCGCGGGCGGGGCTGTAGATGCGCTCGACCGACATGGCGAGGCCGTCGGCCACGACGATCTTCCAGAAGAGGCCCGAGACGACGCGGTACAGCCCGATCTGCACGCGCGCCCACGACAAGGCGGCGCGCCGCTCGAGCTGCGGCAGGAGCTCGCTCGCGCGCAGGATCGGCCCGGCGACGAGCTGCGGGAAGAACGAGACGAAGAGGAAGAAGTCGACGAAGTCGCGGCAGGGCTTGAGCGTCCCGCGGTGCACGTCGATCGTGTAGCTCAGCGTCTGGAAGGTGTAGAAGCTGATCCCGACGGGCACGACCCACTCGTCGACCCATGCTGGCGCGGGAGCGGGTGGCGCGTCGAGCATCAGCACCGTGCGCACGAAGAGCGGCGTGTACTTGAAGAACGCCAGCAGCCCGAGGTTGGAGACCAGCGACAGCAGCAGCCAGCGCAGGCGCGCGGCCTTGTCTTCGCTGGCGGCGATGCGCTTGGCGGCCCAGTAGTCGATCGCGGCCGAGAACGCGATCAGCAGCAGGTACTCCCAGCGCCACCAGCCGTAGAACACGAGGCTCGAGGCCAGGGTGCCGAACTTCGCCGCGCGCAGCGGCAACAGGCGCCACACCGCCCAGGCGACGACGAAGAAGGCGAGGAAGACGACCGAGTCGAAGCGCATCGGTCAGCGCTCGTCGCTCGCTCGGCTTCCGCGGGATTCCACGGCGTCGATTCTGGAGCCCCCTTCGCGCGGGGGCAAGTGCTCACTTCCGCTCGCGCTCGGGGCAGACGAGGTCCAGCACGAAGATCTTCCACGCCGCTTCGATCTGGTCCATGTCGACGCCGGCGAAGGCGGCTTCGTTGGCGCGCGTGCGCGCCCGGAAGCCGGCCTCCTCGAAGCCGCGCAGGCCGGGCTTGCGCGCCGCCTCGGGGACGGGCTCGAGCTCCTCCTTGAAGGCCGACTTCAGCGTGTCGAAGTAGGTCGGCAGGATCTTCTTCCACGCGGGGTTCTTGGCGACGTCCTTGCTCTTGTTCAGGAAGTAGACCATCGACCAGCCTTGCGCGTAGCAGATGTAGACCTTGGTCGGGTCGTAGTACTCGCGCTGCTCGTACTTGACGATCTCGCGCCAGGGGATGTGCTTCTCGAGCGAGACCGCCTCGCGGATCGTGTCGCAGCGCCAGCTGTTGACGCCGATCTCCTTCAGCTTGCCGCCCACGATGACCGCGCCGCTGAAGTAGTCGCCGTAGCCCTCGTTGAACCAGGTGTGGGGCGGCAGCTCTCCCGCGCTGTAGTGGATGTACTGGTGGAAGGCCTCGTGGTAGAGCACCACGAAGGTGTCGAGGTCGTCGGCGCGCTTGAGCGCCTTCTGGTCGGCCGCGTTGTCGTACAGGACGAGCTCCTCGGAGCCCGCGTTCCAGTACCCGGCGGTGCGCTCGGCCCCGCCGTACTGCAGGTACTCGTCGCGGCTCTTGCACACGCGCACCGTCGAGGCGCGCGTGATGGGCGCGACCGGCGGGAAGAGTCGCTCGTACTCCTTGCGGATCACGGGCAGGTCGGACAGGACTCGCTTGATCAGCGGCTTGTCCGCCGAATTCGTGGCCAGGATGTAGTGCTCGGCGTCCTCGGCGCGCCAGCCGCGGATCAGCTTCTTGCGCACCTCGATGCGGTAGGCGGGGTCGACCAGCTTCTTGCCCGCGTACAGGCGCTCCAGCTTGGCGGCGTCCTTGTCCTCGGGCTCCGCGATCGCCGCGTCGGCGGCCATCTTGCGCCACAGGGCCGCGTTGGCCTCCCAATCCTCCTTGGCGCAGGTGGCGACGAACGCGACCGTGCGCGCCTCGTTGCGCCACTCCCACGCCCAGCCATCGAGGCCGGCGATGGCGCCCTTGCCCGGCAGCAGCGCGTACTCCTGCCCGGTCCAATCCTTCTGCTTCCTCGGCTCGCCCTGCGCCTTGCCGACGGTCCAGCCCGCCATCTGCTGGCGCGTCCAACTCTCGAGGCTCGTGATCGGCTCGGTGGCGCGCGCCTTCTGGCGCCGTTCGCCCGGCTGCTCGTCGGCTTGCTCCTCGCCCTGCGCGCCCGGCGGCGCGTGCTCGATCCACACGACCGACACCGTCGGACGCTGCGCGCGCTTGGGCTTCTTGGGGTCGACCTTCTCCTGGTAGATCAGCACGACCCACTGCTCGTCGGGCTGGGCGGGCAGCCCTTCCCAGGTCTTGGGCACCTGGAACTCGAGTCCGAGGTCGGGACGCTTCTCGGTGGTCCAACCTTGGGCGGCGGCGAGGCTCGCGAGCAGCAGCAAGGACGCGGGCAGGCACAGGATGCGGAGGAGGAGGCGCATGCCCCAATCTTGTACCACCGCGCCGCGCGGGCCGGAGGCGCGCCGCGCGCGGGAGCCGCAAGCCTCAGATCTGGACCTTGAGCGGCTTGATGGCCAAGGCGCCCGCGAGCATCGACAGGACGAGGAAGGACAGCACGATGCCGCCGGGGCCGCCCGGCAGCCAGCCGAGGTCGGCGTCGGGCTGGCCGTGCCTGATGCGCACGAAGGGCGAATCGGCCGCGAACGCCGGTTCGGCCGGCCACAGGAGCGCGTCGACGAAGCCCGAACCGCGCTCGCCCTGGATCGTGCGCGGAGCAGCGTCGCCCGCGGCCAGCAGCTTCGTCTCGCGCGCGTCGCCCAGCTCGAAGACGAGTTCGTGCACGCCCGGCTCGCGCGCGACGACCTCGACGAAGGCTCGTCCGTCGCGCGCGTTGACCACGAGCGGCGAGACCTGCTCGACGCCGGAGGGCAGCACGAGCTTCAACTCGCCGGCGCGCGAGGCGTGCGCCGGCGCCAGTTGGATGTCGATGGTCGTGCCGCCGCCCGCGAGGCGCTCCATGCCGCGCGGGGTCGTCGGCACCGGCGCGAAGCCGTAGCGCACGACGAACTGCGCCACGACCAGCGCGAAGGGCAGGAACAGCGGCAGGAACGGCGTCAAGTTGAGCGCCAGGTACTGCAGGTTGCGCCCCAGCACCTTGCCGATGGCGACGCCGACGATGCGCAGGTCGTCCTGCCAGATGCGGATCTCGATCAGGTGCGCCTTGATGCGCTCCTTGGCGGCCTTGATGCGGCGCTGGGGCGAGACGTGCTTGAAGACCCACAGCGCGAACACGCCGAAGACCGCGCTGGCGAAGCACAACGCGAAGACGCGACCCAGCTGCTCCGGCAGCCAGAGCAGCCAGTCGAACAACGCGGTGGTGGCTTGGTTGAGCGCGTTCATGCCGCGGACGCGCCCATCGGCGCGCGGCGTGCCTGCGTGGTCAGGAGATGTAGCCGAGGCCCTTGAGCTTCTCGGTGATGGCGGCGTCGGAGTCGGCGCCCTCGAACTTCTCGAGTTCGCGCTCCAGCACGTGCTGGATGAACTCCTCGTGCGAGGCGTAGCCCGCCACCGCCGCGATCTTCTTGATGCGCGCGATCAGGTCCTTGTCCAGCTTCACCTTGTTGTCGGATCCGAACATGTCGTGTCACTCCAGCACTGGCTTGCCCTTCAACTCGGGCGGGATGGCGACGCCATGGCGCCGCAGCACTTCCACGGTGAGGTCCTCCAGGCGGTGGGCGCCCGGGCGCACGCGGCGGTTGGCGAGGATCGTCCCCTCGACCACCTCGGGCGCCATCAGGTGGCTGCCGTTGAAGGTCCCTCCCTTGTCGTTGTCGCACAGGACCTCGTGCGGGATGCGCCCCGAGGACGCCTCGTCCGAGTTCCCGTAGTTCTCGTTGTACCCGACGACGATGTCGGGCGCCTCGGCCACGCGCGGCCCGCTGTAGCAGTCCGTGGCGAGGTCGGCGCGCAGCACGACTCGCGCGCCGTCCTCGTCGCGCAGCGCCTCGAGCTTCGCCTTCAACTCCGCGAGCAGCGCGACGCTCTCCGCGCCGGGCGCGACGATGCCGGACTCGTCCTCGCTCGTGGTCGGATCGTCGAGTTCCCGCCCGCGCTGGTTCAGGTACAGCCCGTTGAAGCCGAGGCCGTAGGCGCGCGTGCGCGTCCAGTCCACCGCGTCGAAGGACACCGGCGAGCGCGCGGGATCGCCCTCGGGCAGCTCCTTCGCGCGGCCTTCCCGCAGGACGAGGTAGCCTTGCTCCAGCAGCCATGTGTTGAGGCTGAACTTGCGGCGGTAGCTGGCGAAGCCGTGGTCGCTCATGACGACCACGACGTCGTCCGGGCCGGCCGCGTCGAGCAGGCGCCCGACCAGCGGATCCATCCGCAGGTACAGGTCCTCGACGATGTCCTTCCACGTGCTGCCCGGACGCTTCGACCAGTCCTCGGTGGAACCGCGCGCGAACTCGGCGTCGTGGTGCGGATGCCCTTCGTCGTGGTGGCGCCACAGCATGTGGCCGCACAAGTCCACGCCCGACATGTAGAAGAACAGGAAGCCTCCGCGCGGATTGGCCCTCCACCTCGCGATGGCGTGGTCCATCAGGCGCACGCCCTCGTCGTGCACGACGTCGGCTTGCCCGAGGAACTCGCGGTCGTCCAACGCGCCGTCCTTCACCGCGTTGACGTCCTCGGGCATGCCTTGCGTGTAGTACAGGCCCACGGCGTCGGCGACCTCCGCGCTGGCCTCGACGGGTTCCGACACCGGCGCGATGGGCGCGCGCGGGTCGATGTTCACCGGCGACACGTACAGCTCGACGTGCGGCTCGATGCTCTTCAGGTGGAAGCGCACGATGCCGGAGACATCCGACAGCGAGAGCGGCAGCAGGCCGAAGGTGGCGGGCTTGAACTCGCTCCATTCGCCGACCTCGAGCACGATGCGTTCGCCGCCGAGCTCGACGGCGCACGCCTTGGCGCCGCGATCGACGTAGATCGACAAGGGCGTCGTCTCCTGCGTGGCCGCGCCCGAGCGGAACGGGTTGGGCGGACCCGCCAACGCGGTGTCGATGCGGCCCTGCGACTCGCGCACCGGCACGATGTTCCCCTCGCGGCCGATCACGCCGCCGGCGGCGTTGGTCGTGTACAGCGTGTAGCGCCCGTAGGCCGAGTCCACCGCGGGCGTCATCATCCCCGAGAAGCTCAGGCCGTCGGCGGGCTCCACCGGGAAGTTCGCCGGCATGCGCCAGATGTCCGCCGGCACGCCCTGTTCCGCGAGGCGCGTCCAGAACGCCTTGCCCGTGCGGTTGGGCGCTTCGTCGCCGCCGAGCGGCAGCTGCCAACCGTCGAACAAGGGGATGATCGAGCCGGGCTCGCCCTTCGTGATCGACGAGACGGGCAGGCGCGTGGTGGGATCGCGATGCAGGAAGTCGTAGACGCCGTGGCCGCCGGGATCGAGGCCGGTGATGAAGTTCGACCACGCCACGGGGCTCTGCGGCGGAGTCGAGGTGCCGAGGCGCTGGATGCCGCTCGCGTCGACGAGGCGCTTCCAGTTGCGCGTCAGGTCCGGATGGCGCGCCATCACCTCGGCGAGGACGTCGGGATCGAGCCCGTCGATGCCCAGCACCGCCATGCGCGCGGCGGGAGCGTCGGCGTCCGTCGACGGCTTGATCGGCACGGCGGGCGAGATGAAGACGGCCAGCGCGCCCAGCGCGGGCCACACGGTCCAGCGCGGCAACCTCACGCGCGCACCTCTTCGGCGCGCCCGGCCGCGGCCCCGCGCGCGCCCGCGTCGGCCCACAAGGCCTTGCCTTGCATGTGGCGCGGGGCCTCGAGCCCGAACAGGTCGAGCACGGTGGGCGCGATGTCCATCAAGGACGGCGCGGCGTCGATCTTCTTGTTGCAGAAGAACACGCCCGGCACGAGGCGCGGGTCGACGCAGTGGTCGCCGGACCAGCTCTTCGTGTTGTCGACGAAGACGTCGCGCGTCACCGAGCCCGTCGCGCAGTCCCACGAGTGGCGCCAACCCTCGAAGTACCCGATCAGCAGCTCCGGCGCCGTGTCCGCGTACGGACCGCTGTGGATCTCGTGCGTCAGGAACACTTCGCGGATGCAGCGCTCGCCCGTCTTCGGATCGACCAGCGCCTCCAGCTTGTCCTTGAGCTCCTTCGCGAGCGAGGCGACCTCGTCGCGCTCGACGATGCCGTGCTTCTCCCGCCCCTTGCGGTTGAGGAACAGTCCTGTGAGCCCCAGCGTGAAGGCCTTCGTGCGGCTCCAGTCGACCTGCGCGAACCAGTCGCCGCTCGTCTCGTGGCCTTCCTTGAGGAACAAGTAGCCGTTCCGGAGCAGCCAGCTGTTCAGGTTGACGCCGCGGCGGAAGTCGCCGAAGCCGTGGTCGCTGATCACCATCAGCACCGTGTCGGGATCGTCGCCGAGCTTGGCGCGCACCTCGCCCACGAGCTTGTCCATGCGCTCGTACGTCTCCGGCACCACGTTCCGCCAGCGCTCGAACTCCTTGCCCTCGTTGGCGGGGTGCGAGGCGTCGAGCGTGCGCCAGAACATGTGGCTGACGCGGTCGCTGGTGTCGAACACGCACGCGACGAAGCCCTTCTCGGTCTTGTCCAGCGCGTTCCACAGTTGCGCCTTGCGCTCGTCGCAGTAGATCCACGCCTGGTCCAGGAAGGTCTGCTCGTCGATCACCCGCTCGTTCAGGGCCCAGGTGTCCTCGGCGAGGCCCAGCGTCGCGAACGGACCGAGCGTCTTCGCGAGATAGATCGAGTACACGAACGGGTGCGAGATCGGCATCGCCGGCGCGTTCGGGTCGATGTTGACCGGCGTGGCGTAGATGCCGATGTCGTCGCCGTCCCAGGTCTGCACGCAGAAGCGCACGATGCCCTGCACGCCATCGAAGGGCACGACCAGCCACGGCGTGTACTCGCCGCGCGCCACCTCGCACGACTCTCCGCCGATCTCGAAGCGCGCCTTCGCGCCGTTGAAGTCGACCGTGAACGGGCAGGTCATCGGCCCGTCCTTGCCGGGCGGTCCGTGGATGTGCGTCTTCACGACGCCCTTGCGCGCGACGACCTGGTACTGCTGGCCGCCGATGTGCGCGTCCTTCGGGCGCGGGCGCGTCGACCAGAACGAGAAGCTGCCCTGCGTGCCCTTGAGGTCCGGCACGCACATGCCCGACAGCAGCGTTCCGTTCTTGAACGGCTTGGGCGGGAAGGTGATCGGCACGCGCAGGATCGACGACCACACGCGCGCCTCGCCCAAGTAGTGCCAGAACGGCACGCTCTTCTGCAACGGCCGGTGCACATGCTTGTGGCCGACCGTCACGTGGCCGAAGCCGAGGTTCAGCGTCCGCTCGATCTCCTTGGTGTCCGTCGAGGACAGGACCGGCGCGTACGAGCACGGATCGCGGGTGAGGAAGTCGTAGATGTTGTGGCGCGACGCGTCGGTGCCGGTGGCGAAGGTCGACCACGCGACGGGCGAGATCGACGGGCAGGCCGTGGCGAGCGGGGCGAAGCTGCCTTCCGCGGCGAGCTTGGCGAGGTTCGGCAGGCGCCCGGCGTCCATGTACTCCTTGGCCTTGCGCGGATCGAAGCCGTCGAGCCCGACGACCACCACGCGCTTGACCTTGGCCTTGCCGCGGCGTGGAGCCGTGACCATGCGGATGGCCGCCTTGAACGGCCACACGAGGATGATGGCGAAGGCCAGCAGGAAGGTGCCGAGCAGCACCAGCACGGAGCCCGCGGCGGCGAAGCCCGCCCCCGGGCCGATGTAGGCCTGCGCGCTGCCGGCGAGGGTCGCCGACGCGCAAGCGCACAGCAGCAGTCGACGCATCGTCGAGTTGGGCGGCATGGGGTCGCGCGCGGGACGGCGCGGGTTGATCGTATCGTCCAACCGGGCGCGTTGGTGTTAGCGGCGCGTGGCGTCGCGCCCCGCGCATCGCGGCCGGCGCGCATCCATGGTCGGAGCCGCGCGTCCGCTTCGTAGCACCGCCGCGAAGCTTTTTCCCTTCGCGGCGCGCGACGTCGCCGATCCCCGCCCGATTGGCGGCCCCGCCGCGTCCGCGGGGCTAGGGTTCGAGGACTCGCCACGCCGCGCCCTCCAACCCACGCGAGACCCACGTGATCGAACGCTCCGACCTCGACCTCCGCCCCCCGCACGACGACCGTTGGCAGGACATCGCGCGCCTGCACGCCCCCGAAGAGGTGGCGCGGCTCGCCGGCACCCTGCGCATCGAGCACACCTTGAGCGCGCGCGGCGCCGAACGCCTGTGGGACCTGCTGCGCCGCGGCGACTGCCTCGTCGCGCCCGGCACGGGCTCTCCCGACGAAGCGCTGCAGCTCGTGCGCGCCGGGTGCAGCACCTTGCTCGCCGCGCCCGAAGGCCTGCAGCAGGCGCCATGGTCGGCTCGCGGCTGGTGCGAGACCAGCGTGGTCGCGCGCTTGCAACGCGCCCTCGTCGACGCCGACAGGGCCGCGCACCTCGCCGGCAACCGCGCCGTCCGCTGGCTCGCGCCGATCGTGTCGGACGTGTCCGTGTCGAACTGCGCCCCGCTCGAGGTCGTCGAGGCCGTGCGCGCCCGCATCGAGGCGGGCGCCGCCGCGGTGCGCATCGACGATCGCGCCGGGTGCAGCTCCGGCGGGATCGACGGTCGGCTCGCCATCACGAGCACCAAGGGCTTCGTCGGCAGCATCGCCGCCGCGCGCCTGTCGGCGGATGTCGAAGGCGTGCCGCTGCTCCTGGTCGCGTCCAGCGCGGCCGGTCGCGCCACGCACTTGACGAGCGACCACGACGAGCGGGATCGCGCGCACGTCGCCGGCGAGCGCGACGAGCACGGCATGTTCCCGGTGCGTGGCGGCCTGGAATTCGCCGTGCAGAGGGCGCTCGCGGCCGCTCCGCTGGTCGAGATCGTCTGCTTGCAGGCGGAAAGGCCATCCCTCGAGGAGGCGGCGCGCTTCGCCGCGGCGGTGCGCGCCCGCCACCCGGGCCGCATCCTCGCCTACGAGGTTCCGGCCGAGGTCCATTGGGCGCGCCACGTGCCCGACGAGGACCTCGACGGGTGGCAGCGCGAGCTGGCGAAGCTCGGCTACTCGCTGCAGTTCCTGCCGCGCGCGACCTTCCACTCCCGCAACGCCGCCGCCTTCGAGCTGGGCACGCAACTGCGGCTGCAGGGCCTCGGCGGGTGGTCCGGGTTGCGCGACCGCGAACTGGCCCACGAGGACAAGGGCTACGGCGTGGCGCGCGAGCGGCGCGACGGCGCCGATTCGTGGGCCCGCGCCGCGCGCGCGGCCGTCAAACGCACTTGACAGAGGCGGAAGTTCCTTCCGGGCGAGCCGGGCGCGCAGGCCGAGGGCCTGCGCGCCCGGCAAGCGTTTCCGGATCGGCGCCGCGCCCTTGCTTCGCGGCGGCTCCGCGGACCGACCCGCTCGCGCCCCCGCGGCTAGCCTTCGGCATGAAGACCCGCCGCCTCCGCGCTCCCGTCGCCGCCGGCCTGCTCGCCGCGCTGTGCGCCTCCTGCGACACCAGCAAGGACTTCGCTCCCGTCGACCCCGGCGAGTCGTCGGCCGCCCCCGTGGCCGGCTCCTGGATCGTCGGCCTGCGCGCGCTGGAGGCCGACTGCGAACAGGCGCTGCCCGGCGGCCCCGCGGGCGAGCTGACGCTCAACATCGTGCAGCAAGGCTCGAGCGCCAGCGTCTACGTCGACGTGGACGGGGACGGCGACTTCAGCGAGCTGGTGCAGCTGGCCGCGACCGTGGGCGCCTCGCGCGTGCGCGCCTCCGGCTCGTGGACGCAGGACGGCGCGGCGGTCGAGCTCGAACTCGACCTCGAGTACATCGTGTGGGGTTCGATGGCCGGCCGCGCCGAGCTGTCGACCACGGCCGCCACCCAGGCGGGCGGCGCCGCCTGCGCGTCCAGCCACGCCGCGACCGCGATCAAGATCGGCAATCCGCCGCAGTTCGACCTCGGCGGCGGGTGGACCACGACGCAACGCGTGGCCTACGCATCCGGCCCGCTGCAGGCGCTGGCCGGTTCCACGAGCGAGCTCGACTGGAGCATCGGCCAATCCGACGACCCCGCGCGGCGCGGCGTGTTCAAGGTCGCCTCCAGCGACGGGCGCTCGTACCTGGGCGTCGTCAACGACAGCCAGGTCATCGTCGGCGGCTCGATCGAGCTGCACGGCTTCCCGGCGCACGTGCCGTCCTCGACGCTGAACTACCCCGACACCGAAGCCAAGCTCGCCGGCCAGTTGCTGGCGGACTACGGC
>JBKDQQ010000118.1:0-7377 GCA_046341775.1 Planctomycetia bacterium | reverse complement strand
TCGTAGAGCAGGTCGAGCAGCAGGTCCTCGACGATCGAGCGCAGCGCGCGCACGCCCGTCTCGCGCTGCAAGGCGAGGTCGGCGATGGCGGAGAGCGCCTCGGGCGTGAACACCAGCTCCTTCTGCTGCATGGCGAAGATCTGCTGGTACTGCTTGACCAGCGCGTTCCTCGGCTCGGCGAGGATGCGCACCAGCGCGGCGCGATCGAGCGTGTCGAGGGTCGCGATCACCGGCAGGCGGCCGACGAACTCGGGGATCATCCCGAACTCGACCAGATCCTTCGGGATCAGGAAGCGCACGAACTCGTCGCGCGCGGCGCGGCCCTTCTGCAGTTCGTCCTCGGAGGAGACCATCGCTCCGGCCTTCCGGGCGCGGTCGACCAGCTCGCGCGCGGCCTGCTGCCGGCCGAAGCCGATCGCGTCGCGGCCCACGCGGCGGGCGATGATGTCCTCGATGGCGGAGAAGGTGCCGCCGACGATGAACAGGATGTTCGTCGTGTCGACCTGGATGTAGGCCTGCTCGGGGTGCTTGCGGCCGCCTTGCGGCGGGACGTTCGCCACGGTGCCCTCGAGGATCTTCAAGAGCGCCTGCTGCACGCCTTCGCCCGACACGTCGCGCGTGATGGACACGTTGCTCGTGGTGCGCGCGATCTTGTCGATCTCGTCGATGTAGACGATGCCTTGCTGCGCGCGCTCGACGTCGAAGTCGCAGTTCTGCAGCAGCTTGAGCAGGATGTTCTCGACGTCCTCGCCCACGTAGCCCGCCTCGGTGAGCGTCGTGGCGTCGGCCATGGCGAAGGGCACGTCGAGCAGCTTCGCCAAGGTGCGCGCGAGCAAGGTCTTGCCGGAGCCGGTCGGGCCGACGAGCAGCACGTTGCTCTTCTCGATCTCGACCAGCCCTGCTTGCGCGGGGTTCGTCGCCTGGTGGCGCAGGCGGTTGTAGTGGTTGTAGACCGCGACCGAGAGCACCTTCTTGGCGCGATGCTGGCCGACGACGAAGTCGTCGAGGCGGCGCGCGATCTCGATGGGGGTCGGCAACTGGCGGCCGAAGCCCGCTTCGGCGGAGGCGCGACGCGGCGGCATGGCGCCCGTGGATCCGGCGGCGGCCTTGGCGCGCTCGCCGTCCGGGTTGCGGCGCTGCTCCTCGAGCAGGATCGAGTTGCAGATCTCGATGCACTCGTTGCAGATGTACACCCCGGGCGGGCCGGCGATCAGGGAGGTGACATGGTGGCGCCGCTTCTCGCAGAAGGTGCAGCGCTCCACGTGGCGCCCGCGTCCGGTGCTGGAACTCATGCTCGGAAGTCTACCTCGCGCGAGCCGCGAGGCGATGCGTTCGCGCCGCAAGCGCGCCGACCGCGAACCCTGCTCGAGGGCGCGCGGTCGGCTGGAAGATACTTCCGGGTCCGGTTGGGCGGCGGACCGGGCGGTGGCTTGGTCGGCTTCGCCGCGGTCAGGACTTCGGAGCCTCGGGCTCCTTGGCGATCACCGCGTCGATCAGGCCGAAGGCCTTGGCCTCGTCGGGGCTCATGAAGTTGTCGCGGTCGCAAGCCTTGGCGACTTCCTTGGCGGTGCGGCCGCTGTGCTTGGCGAGGATGCCCTCGAGCGTGCCCTTGAGCTTGAGGATCTCCTTGACCTGGATCTCCATGTCGAGGGCCGTGCCCTGCGCGCCGCCCCACGGCTGGTGGATCATCACGCGCGAGTTGGGCAGCGCGAAGCGCTTGCCGGCCGCGCCGCCCGCCAGCAACACGGCGCCCATCGAAGCCGCCTGCCCGAGGCAGTACGTGTGGATCTGCGGCGAGATCAGCTGCATCGTGTCGTAGATCGCGAGTCCCGCCGTGACGCTGCCGCCCGGCGAGTTGATGTACATCTTGATGTCCTGCGTCGGTCCGCTCTTGTCGAGGAACAGGAGCTGCGCCATGACCGCGTTGGCCACGGAGTCGTCGATGGGGGTGCCGATGAAGACGATGCGGTCCTCGAGCAGGCGCGAGTAGATGTCGTACACGCGTTCGCCGCGCCCGGTCTTCTCGATGACCATCGGAATCGGCATGTAACCCATAGCGTCCATCGCGGTCTCCTTCATGCGGTCTCCTTGTCGGATAGGGCCCGCGGCGGCGCGGGCTTGTGCGGGATGGGCGCGCCCTCGCGGCGCGCTCACTGGGGCTTGGTCAGCTTGGCGTTCTCGCGCAGGAACTTGCGCACCTTGCGCTCGAGGATCTCGATCGCGAGCTGGTCGAAGCCGCCTTGCTGCTCCTGGTAGAACTTCTGCACGTCCTCGGGCTTGGCGTTGTTGCGCTGCGCGATGGCGACGAGTTCCCGCTCCATGTCCTCCTTGGTCACGAGCAGGTTCTCCTTCTCGCCGATCGCCTGCACGAGGAACAGGGCGCGTAGGCCGTTCTCGGCCGCCTTGAGCGCGTTCTCCTTGTTGGCCTCGACCTGCGAACGCACCACGTCCTCGGGCGCCTGCTGCTGGCGCAGCTGGTTCTCGAACTGCGCGAGGCGGCCGCGCGCCTGCTCCTGGACCATCATGGTCGGGAGCTCGAAGGCGTGCGCGCCGATCAGGCGCTGCAGGAGTTCGCCCTCGACGCGGCCGAGCTCCTGCATCTCCTTCTGGCGGGCGAGTTCCTTGCGCACGAACTCCTTGAGCGCCTCGTCGCCCTGCACGCCGAGCATCTGCTGCACCTCGGCGTCGCTCGGCGGCACGAGCTTGTAGGCGTTGACGACCGTGACGCGCGTCGTGCCCGCCATGCCGCGGAACTGCTCCTTGTTGAACGTGGCGGGGATCGTCATCTCGACCTCGCGCGCGTCGCCGTCCTTGGCGCCGAGCAGCGCGGCCTTCCACTTGGCTTCGTCCACGCCCGGCGTGGGCTGCTGCATGGCGATGCGATGGCCCTCGGCCGAGAGCACCGTCTCGCCGCCGACGAGCCACTCGATCTTGGCGATGGCCACGCCGTTCTCGCCGAGGCCCTCGTCGCCCGCCGGTTCCGGCCGCGACTGCTGCTGCTTGAGGTTGGCGATGGCGTCGTCGACCTCCTGGTCCAGCACGGGCGCCAGCTCGCTCTCGATCTCGATGCCGGTGTAGGCGCCGAGCACGATCTCCGGGCGCAGGCTGACCTCGAAGTTCGAGGCGAGGTCCTGTCCGGCGGGCAGCTCGATCAACTCGTCCAGGTTGACGCGCTGGAAGCCGACGACCTTGAGCTGGTGCTCCTGCACGGCCTTCTGGAAGGCCTGCTGCACGTAGTGCTCGATGGCCGCGCCGCGCACTTCCTTGCCGAACTGCTTCTCGATGATCTGCACCGGCACCTTGCCGGGGCGGAAGCCCTTCAGGTTGGCCGAGGCGGCGCGCTCCTTGAGCGCTTCCTGCACGGTGCCGTGGAAGTCCTGGCCGGGGATGATGAAGGAGATCTTGGCCTGGCAGCTGCCCAGCTTCTCGACGGTGACTTGCACGGTGGTGGTTCGCTCAGGGCCCCGCCTCCAGGTGGGGGCGGAGCTGGGTCGGATCGGTTCGGGTCCGCGTGTGGGACCACGGTTGGAAGGGCGAACACGATACCCGAAGGCGGCGCGAGCCGTCCACGGAGCGGGTGTTCGGAGACTATCCATCGGCTGCGCGAGGCCGGCGCCCAAGTGGAAGCGCGCCTTCGATTTCCCGCGGCAGGCAGCTGCGGAGGCCGGTGACCGGCCCCGACCCGCGTCTCGCCCTGGAGCAGGCGGGACGCGTCGGGCCCGTCTTTGAAATTAGGAGTTCCTTCGATCGGGCGGAACCAAGGCCGCCAAGGCCGGGTGCGGCTCGCTGTGGCGGGGGCTGCACAACCAGACCCGGTCCAAGACGCCCGGCAAGTCGCACAAGCGTCGGGAACCTTGGGCGCGCAGTTCCTCCTCGACGAGGTCGGGCGCCGCGTACACGCCGCGTCCTTCGCATCCGAGGCCCTTCATGAGCGCCGGATCCTCGAACTCGCCCACGACCTCCACCGCGAGGTCCTTCGACGCCAGCCACGCCTCGAGCGCCACGCGCAACGGCGTCCGCGCGGGCGGCAGGAGGAAGGGAGCGCCTTCGAGCGAGGCGGGCAAGCCGCGCTCGACGCGACGCAGGAGGGGCGGGGCGGCGTACAGACCCACCGGCCCTTCGGCGAGCAGTCGTTGGCGCAGTCGCGAAGCGAGCCCCTGGGGA
The DNA here is from genome assembly GCA_046341775.1 of Planctomycetia bacterium. Taxonomy (GTDB): domain Bacteria; phylum Planctomycetota; class UBA1135; order UBA1135; genus SXXH01. The sequence goes on along the minus strand of JBKDQQ010000118.1, from coordinate 3,213 downwards.
GCGGGCGCGTCGGACAGCACGCAGTCGAGTTCGCGCGTCGCGAGCGCTTCGCACAGCGGCTCGACGCGGTCCTCGCGCACGAGCAAGGTGGTGCGCGCGGCACCCGTCCAGATCGGTTGCAGGATGCGCCGCACGCTGGTCTTCGGCAGCGACTCGACCACGCCGAGCCGCAACGGCGCCGAGCGGCCCGCGCGCAGGCGCAGGAACGCGCCGCGCTGGAGTTCGCGCCATGCCGCCAGCAGCCGCGCCAGTTCGAGCGCCGCCGGGGTGGGTCGCACCCCGCGGCCTTCCGGCACGAGCAGCGGCACGCCGCAGTCCTGCTCCAGCAGGGAGACCTGGCGGCTCACCGTGGAACTGGCGAGATGCAGGGCGCGGGCCGCCTTGGTCACGCCGCCATGCTCGACCACCGCCGCCAGGCAGGCGAGGCGCTGGTGGTCGAGGATGCGTTCCGGGCCGGTCGCCTCGCGCCGCGCGTCGGCGCGCAGCCTGCCCGGAGGTGGCGGGTTGCCGCGGGCGGGCGGGCGATCGGGGGTGCGGGCCATGCGGTAGGCCTGATTGTTCGAAAAATTCGAACGGTAGTCCACTTCCTTTCGAATGGATCGAGCGTGGCCGCGCGACGAACATGTGCGCTTCCATGCTCGCCACGCACCTCGCCATCATCGACACGGGTTCCCCGCTCGTCTGGGGTCTCTTCGCCTTGGGCGTCCTCGTGATGATCGCCCTCGACCTGTTCGTCTTCCATCGCACGGCCCACGAGGTCTCGATGAAGGAGGCCGCCATCTGGAGCGTCGTGTGGGCGGCGCTCGCCGGACTCTTCGGCGCCTGGGTGTGGCGCGAGCAAGGGCCGGAGATCGGGCTGCAGTTCTACGCCGGCTGGGCCATCGAGAAGGCGCTGGCGGTCGACAACATCTTCGTGTTCGTGGCCGTGTTCGGCGCCTTCGCCGTGCCCAAGGAACTGCGCCACCGAGTGCTGGTGTGGGGCGTGATCGGCGCGCTGATCCTGCGCGCCATCTTCGTGGGGCTCGGCGCCGCGCTGGTGTCGAACTTCAGTTGGACGCTGCCCGTCTTCGGCGCGCTGCTCGTCGTCACCGCCATCAAGCTGCTCAAGTCCTCCGGGGCGCCCGAGTCGCCCGAGCACAATCCGCTCTTCCGCTTCTCGCGCCGCTTCCTGCCGGCGACCAACGAGTACCGCGGCGAGAAGTTCTTCGTCAAGGAGAACGGCAGGTGGCTGGCGACCCCGCTGTTCCTCGTGCTGTTGTGCATCGAGACCGCCGACGTGATCTTCGCGGTCGACTCGATCCCCGCCATCTTCGCCGTCACCCAGGACCCGTTCATCGTGTGGACGAGCAATGTCTTCGCGATCCTCGGCCTGCGTTCCCTGTACTTCCTGCTCGAGGGCGCGGCGGATCGCTTCGCGCTGCTCAAGTACGCGCTGGCGCTGGTGCTGCTGTTCGTCGGCGCCAAGCTGATCCTGATGGCGTGGAAGATCCACATCCCGATCGGGTTGTCGCTGGCGATCGTCGTGGCGATCCTCGCCGGCGGCGTGCTGCTGTCCTTGCTGCTCACGCGGCGCGAGGGTGCCGCGAAGCAAGGCTCCTGAGGCGCGCCGCCGCCGGTCGCGCCTCAGCCGTCGCGCTTCGCGCGCGCCTCGAGCTTCTCGAGGGCGCGCTCGAAGTCGAGCGAGAGCTTGGCTTCGAACAAGCCCTTGAAGACGCGCGGGATGGGGTTCGCGCCCAGGTCGCCGCCGTCGGTCCATTCGACGCGCGTGCCGAAGTTCGCCGGGGACAAGGCCAGCGAGCCGCGCGTGGGTTCCTCGACGCCGCGGAAGCGCAACTCGTAGTCCACGCCTCCGGCGGGACGCGTGGCGACGATCGTCATCGTGCCCGCGCCCAGCATGTCGCCCGCGAAGGTCAGCGCGGCGCCCTCGCCCGCCACGGGGCCGGAGAAGGAGACGACCAGGGACGGGTCCTTCTCCGCGCTCCACGGCATCCACCCGACCCACTCCGAGGGCTGCTCGAGCAGCGTCTGCACCCGTTGCGGCGGGACCTCCAGCGTGCGCGAGGCGCGCGCCTCCCAGCGCCGCGGCAGGAACACTCCCACCACGACCATCAGCAGGAACAGCAGCCCTGAACCGTAGACGAGGATCTTGAGCAGTCGGAGCATGGCGCGAGTCGGGTGCCGGAGCGGTGCCGCGCGGGGATCGCGCGCGCGGCCGGTCGAATCCAGCCGCGGGCCGGCGCGGCGCGCGGGCCGGGGCGAGACAGGCCGGGAGGCGGTCTTGTACCATCTCGACCTTCGCGCGCCTCCCGAGCGCGGCGCAAGGCGCGCCGCCCCGTCAAGGACCGCGCGCGAGCAAGAAGCCGCATGTTCTGGATCAACCGACCCTACCGTCACGCCCAAGCCAACCCCGGACGACTCGCGCTGGGCGGCATCATCGAGCGGCCCAACTTCGGCCTCTTGTTCGACGACTTGGCCGGGTTGGACGAGCGCTTCCAGGTGAAGAACGTGGGCGCGTTCGCCTCCTGCGCGCGCACCGCCGCGGGCGGCCACATCCGCGGCGTGCGCATCAAGGCGTTGATGGAACTCGTGGGCATGCACGAGGAAGCGGCGTACTTGAACATCAAGAACCACGAGGGGTTCACCGGATCCATCTGGCGACGCGAGGCCGAGGCGCTGGCGATCGTGTGCTACGCGCGGGGGGACGAACCCCTGTCGGCGGCCGACGGCGGTCCCTTCCGCCTCGTCGTGCCTGGCTTGTCGTCGGACGCGCGCGATGTCTGGAACCTGTCGGTGATCGAGTTCTCCGCCAACTCCATCGCCGACGCCAAGGGCGTCCAGCCGCCGGCGAAGCCCCGCGAGCCGGGCCAGGTGACCGGCGTCGGCGCGGGCACGGTCGCCAACTCGGATCCGCGCACGCTCGTCGTGCCGCCGCCCGTCTCGCGCTGATCGACGGACGCCGCGCGCGGCATCCCTGTCGCCGACTGCGTCGATTTCGCCAAGAGCGGCGATGTAGCCAAGGGCGGCGCGTGCACCCCGTCAAGGCGCGCGCGTAAGGTGGCGTCGGCGGCGACGGGGCGACGCGTCGCCGACGAACCCGTCGCGACGACGCGGCGCAGGCTCGGGCTGCAAGCAGCGGGGGCCCCCGCCCATCGAGGAAGGAGCGGGCCCCCCGCGTGGCGCGCGGCCCCGGCGCCGCAGCACCCGACGCGCCCC
>JBKDQQ010000117.1:0-7304 GCA_046341775.1 Planctomycetia bacterium | reverse complement strand
GACAGGCGGCGCAGCCCGGCGATGCTGCATGGGCTCGAGCGCAGGCGGCTGCAACTCGCGGAGCTTGTGCGCTGGAGGGTCTTCGGCGATGGGCGCTGCGTCCAAGCGCCAGGCGGATGGGTCGCGACGGCGAAAGGTGCCGCCTAGCGAGCAGCGACGAAGCGGGCATCGAAACAACCGTGCACGCCAGGCGCGAAAGCGCGCGGGCGTGCACAGCGAAAGGGACCAGTATCGTCAGGTGTCCTTCGACAACTCGGCATCCCTCGGCAACTCCTCCAAACTCGCCAACCCAAACCTCTCCAGGAACCCCTTCGTCGTCCCGTACTGCAGCGGATGCCCCGGCACATCCGCCCTGCCCGCCACCCGCACCATCCCGCGGTCGACCAACATCCTCAGCATCGGCCCCGCCTGCACCCCCCGAATGGCTTCGATCTCCGCCTTGGTCACCGGCTGGCGATACGCGACCACGGCCAAGGTCTCGAGCGCCGCGCCGCTCAACTTCTCGGCCTTGCGCACCTTCTCCAGCCGCTGCACGACGGGACCGAGGTCGGCGACCGTGAGGATCTGCCATCCGCCGGCGATCTGCCTCAACTCGAGCGGCAGGCGGGTCTCGGACAGGCGCTCGGACAACGCGACCAAGGCGGCACGCACGCGAGGCAGGGCGGGACGCTCGAGCAGCTGCTGCAACCTGCGGTCCGTCAGGGGCTCGGGCGACGCATAGACGAGAACCGTCAAGGCGCGCAGCAAGGACTCGTCGTCCAGCAGCTCGCCTGGGCCGAGTTGTCCATCATTGGCGGGCTCCTGCTCCGCCTCGGGCGCCAACTCGCCGAGCACCATTCCCGGTCCGAGTTCGCCTTCCACCGATGCCGCGAGAGTCGCGGGATCCGCGCCTCGCGGGCTGGTGGTCGCGTCGGATTCGACTGCTTCGACTTGGCTGTTCGCTTCGTTGCTGCTCATGGTGCTTCTTGCCTGCGCATGGTACCAGCGTGGCCGCGCGACGCGACACGCGGGCCGACCGCGGCGTTCAGCGAGGGAGTTGGCCGACGAGTCGCAGGAACGGTTGGAAGTCCACTTCGTAGCGGGCTTGCATGGCACCGCGCCACTGGGCGATCTCCAACTCGTCGACGGCCCGCGAGCGCAGGTCGGTCTCGACTTGCGCGGCGATCCGATCCCATCCGCCGGCCACGACGGCCGGCTCCTCGTCCACGACCAGGAAAAGCCAGCGCCCGGCTTCCTGGATCGGACCGACGACGCGCTTCACCTCGTTCGAGAAGGCGAGCTTGGCGATGGGCGCGTCGCCGCGCACGACGGGCGGGATGCGTCCGCCGAGCGCGCCGGAGGGATCCGATGAATGCTCGCGAGCGGCCTCGGAGAAGTCCCGGTTCGCGGCGAGTTCCTTCTGGACGGCGTCGCGCACGGACTCGTCCTTGGCGACGATGATGCGCACCTCGCGTCGTTCGGAGCCGAGCAACCAGGCGCGCGCCACGCGATCCGCGAGCAACTGGCGCAGTGCGTCGTCGCGCAGGCGCTCGCGGTAGCGGATGGGATCGAGACCGAGCACGCGATCGACGTAGGTGTCGAACCCGAGCTTGGGGTTCTTCTTCTTGACCTCCGCCTCGAGCGCCACGACAGACTCCTCCGCGGCGGCGGTGACGAGCGAAGGCGGCACGGTCACACCCAGGCGTTGGGCCTCGGCGGCGACGATGCGTCCCAGCGCGAGGTTGTCGAGTTGCTTGAGCACCTCGAAGTTGCGAGCGTAGACCCACTGCGTCAGCAGCTCGGACACGTAGACGGGACGCCCGGCGACGACGGCCACCAAGGGTTCGGACGCCCCATCGACCTGCGTCCCCGGGGCGGTCGGGCCGCCGCCCGCTCCGGTCGAGGCCGTGCTCGATGCCGTGGTCGCTGGCGCGGAAGGTCGCGAGACGGGAGTCGCCACCACGCTCGCGTCGCCGGGCGCCGTCGCGCTCGCCGGAGACTGGCCGGAGGTGGCGACCGGCGGAACCGTGGCTGCCGATGCCGCGTCGATGGACGCACGCCCGGGATTGCGCGATGCGCATGCGCCGCAGATGCAGGCGAGGGCGAGGGCCGCGGTCGTGCGGGCGAGGCTGGGTTGCATGCGACGCATCAGCGGTAGGAGATGCGGCGCACGATGCCGATGCCGTGGCAGCCCGCGCACTCCACGAAAGTGTCGGTGGCCTGCGCGGCGCCGGCCCCTCCGCGTCCGCCACCTTGCTGGTTGGCCGCATTGCCGGCCGGATTGGCGCCGACGATCGACATCTGGCGCGTGCCGGTGCCGCCGCACTCGCGGCAAGCCGAGAGCAACGGCTTCGGGGCGAGCTCGAAGTCGCCGCCATTCTCCGCGTAGTACGCGAGGATCCAATTCTGGCGCGCAGTCGAGGGCAGCTCGGCCCAGAAGGTCTCGCGCTCGTCTTCCTCGCCGGGTCCGGCTTGCGTGGAGCGCGCGAGTTGCTGGTTCTCGATGAATCGGGCGAGGCGCTGTTCGAGCTCCAGCCGCTCGGCGTCGCGCTCGTTGACCGGAGCCTGCTTGGGCTCGTCTTCGTCCGAGCCCCCCTTGAAGGCGCGGTCCTTGCCGAGGAGCCACGTCCCCTGTCCATACGAAGCGCGCAACCAGCGTTCCTTCCTGCGAGAGGCGAAGGCGCGCGTCACGACCTCCGGCGTCGCCTCCTTGGTCGACTTGCCCAGCTCCTTGACCACGCCGGCGAGCACGTCCTCCTTGAACTTGCCTTCCAACGCGGCGAGCACTTCGGCCAGCGTCGCCCTCACCGACAACTCGCGCGCGGCCTTGCCCACTTGCGCGTTCCACAAGCTCCAGGCGCGCTCGGCGATCCAGCGGTCTCGCGCCTTGGCTGCGCGATCGAGGGCGCGCTTGGCATCGGGCCGCAGGGGGCTGTCGGGGAACTTGCCCGCGAAGGCCTCCGCGGCGGTCAGGGCCTCGTCGAAGCGCTTGCGCGCGACCAACGCATCCACGTTGGCCAACCACTCGATCTGGTCGGCGCGCATGGCCTTCTCGCCCGCGCGCACCAGTCCGTTCGCCACCTCGTCGGCGCGGTGCGTCGGATCGAGCTCGGCGGCCTTGCTCCAGTTCTCCACGGCCCGCGCGAAGTCCAAGGTGCGTTCGCACCACAGGGCGAGCTCCACCCGCCCGGCCGCGGTGGCGAGGTCGACCTCCGCCAACTTCTGCGCATGCAGCTCGTCCTTGGTGTACACCTCGCGCGCCGGGACCATCGTCGGCGTCGGCGCGCCGGCGAGGCGCGACTTGGGCACAGGCACGGTCGCCGACGCGGTCTTGACGAGGATCGCGTCGCCGGAACGTTGCAGGACGACGCCGACGTACTGGACCCCGTCCGTGGTGGTCAGCACCTCGGCCGGCACCATCAACTCGTCGGCCACGACGTCGACGTAGCCGAAGCCAGCCTTCAGCTCCTTCTCCTCGACCGGGTCGAGCAGGCTCCAGCCCAGCCGATGGCGACCGCCCGTGTCGGCGCGCAAGTAGACCAGCGAGTCGGGGTCGTGCTCGACCACGCGCCCCCAGAGGATCGAACCATCGCGCAGGCGCAGCATCGTCAAGGATTCTTGACGAGCGGCCGAAGCCGCGGGAGCCTGCGCCGACGCGCCGGACGACGAGGCGAGGATCAGGGAAAGCGCCACGGACAGGATCGGGATCGTCATGGTCGTTCGCATCGTTGCAGGATGAGGATAGCCGAGGCCGGGGCGGACGAGGCGTGCAAGTCTCCCTAGCGCGCAGGCTCCGCGGACGGCGAGGGCGCGGCGGGAGGATTGGCGAGCCGGCGGCGCAAGCGCTCGCCGAACGGCAGCTCCTGCACGAGGATGGTGCGGAAGGTGCGGTCGCGGCGCACCCCGGCCGAGAGCCAACTGACCTCCACGTCGACCCGCCACTCGCGCGGGCGATCCGGGTTGCGCTCGGCCCGCGCGCTGTACGCGAGGCCGGGCAGGCCCGCGAGGGGGCGCTCGAGGATCGGCCGGGGATCCTGCAGCGCTCCCTGCGCGTCGAGGGGGAAGAACGACTCCTCGAGGTCCGCGAGCACGGACTCCACCGCGGAAGCTCCTTCGTTGCGCAGTTCGGCCGTGCGCGTCAGGGCCGCGCCGAAGGTCAGCAACCCGAGCACCGCGGTCATGCCGACGAGCAGGATGGCCATGGCGACCAGCACCTCGAGGATGGTGAAGCCGGCTCGCCCGCCGGCGGATCGCGTGCGCGCCTTCACAGGTTCCAATCCTCGCGATGGACGCCGACGACCACCTCGCGCGCGTGCGCGCGACCCCAATGCACCATCGCGCCGCGGGCGTGCGTCGCGGGCTGGGTGCCGCGCACGCCGCGCTCGACGGTCAGGCTGGCGCCGTCGCGCGCCAGCACGCGAACCCATTCGCCGCCGAGGAGCAGATGCGCGTCCTCGAAGTCGGGCAGGTGCCGCGCGTCGTCCACGACGAGCTGGCGATCCTCCGTGCGCAGGTCGGAGACGAGCCGCGTGCGACGCAGGCGATCCACCGGGCGTTCGATCTCGAGTTCCACGCGCACGCGCCGCGGAAGCAAGGCGCGCCCGCGCGCCTTGGGCATCCAAGGCCAAGCCGCGTTCCAAGGATGGATGTCCGCGTCAGGCCTGTCGCGGTTCCACGCGTCCCACGAAGCGGTCGCGTCGACCGCCTCGCCGCCCACGCTCCAACCGTCGTTGACGACCGAAGATTGGCCGGCGCAGGCGATCGAGAGCCACAGCACGCCGCCGCAGACCTCCTCGGCCGTGCCGGCGGGAGGTCGGGCAGAGGCGCCGAAGAAGTCGGAGGCGAAGAAGGACTTGGCCGTGGTGTCGGAGACCAGCCGCGCGCCGCGCAGCACGCGTCCCTCCGCGCGCGCGTCGCGGTCGACCAGCGAAGCGGGCACCACGGCCCATTGCACCTCGACCAGTTCGGGGCCGGCCGCTTCGAGCACGGGACCGAGCGACGCGTCGGGCTGCTCCTCGGCGCGCTCGAGCGAAAGTTGCTGGCGCAGGCGCGACACTTCCGCGGCGCCGGCGATGCGCACCATGCGCACGCGCGGCCAAGCCGCGTCGAGCACGCCATCGGCATCGAGGTCGTGCCGCGTCCACTCGACCACCAGATCGCCCGCAGCGCCGGGCTCCAGGCTGCGCAGGTCGTCGGCCAGCAGATCGGCCACCACGGTCGCCTGCTCCATCGTCGAGCGCCGTGTCTCGCCCGTGCGCCACAGCGACAAGGTCCGATCGAAGAGCTGGAACACCAGCATGACGAGCAAGGCGAGCAGCCCCGTGGCGAGCAGCAGCTCGACCAGCGTGAATCCGCCGCGCGGCTCGCGACGCGCGTGCTTGCCGTGGCGCGCGCTCACCGGTCGATCCTCCTCAGGGTCGTCGATGGCGCGTAGTAGAAGACGGAATGCATGCGCAGCTTGGGCGTGCGCTTCCAACCGTGCGAGAGCCCCGCCACGGCGTCGAACGCGCGCTGGTCGTAGACCGCGTGGATGCGCCATTCGACCCGATCCGACTGCACCATGATCGGGATGGCGCCGCCGTCCTTGTCGCCGCGCTCGAGCAACCGCAGGCGCGCGTCCTCCTCGGGATCCGCGTCCCACGGCGCCTCGGGACGGCTCTTCTGCAAGGCGCGCAGGCGCACGCCGTCCACCTCGCTCGCGGCGAAGAACACGCCGGTCCACCAGGCCGCTGGATGCTCCTGCGCGAAGGAGAAGTAGGCCATCTCCGGCGCATCGGCGCCGTCGGCCCAGCGGTCGGGGTAGCGGCAGGGATGCAGCACGACGAGTGCGCCGGCTTCGTGCGCCGCCGCTTGCGTGCCGTGGCGCCCGCGGAACAGGCCAGAGCCGCGTTCGTCGCGCAGCCCCGGCTGTTGCGAGGCGCGCGGCATCTCGAGCACCGCGGGCGACACGCGCGTGTAATGCACGAGCTCGTCGTCGATGCGCACCAGGCCCTCGGGCGGGAAGTCGTCGATGCCGAGCAGCGGCAGCGCCGAGTCGCCCGCTCCGATCCCGGCGGACAGGGTGGACACCACGAAGTGCTCCAGCACGGAGACGGGTTCCGTCGGCTGGTGCGGACCGGGATCCGTGCCGAGCATGCCGCGGCCATTGGTCGCCACCGTGATCGTGCCGGTCGACGCGTCGAGCTGCGAGTAGCCGATGATCTCGTCGCCGATCCTGATCAATCCACCGTCGACCGGCAGGTCGGACAGGAACTCGTGCGTGCCGCCGAAGACGCCCAGCGCCAAGCGCGCCGCGGTGGGCGCGACGAGGATCGAGTCGTCGTCGGCGGAGATCGCCTGCGCCAGCACGAGGGTCGCGCCCGCAGCGGCTTCCGGGTCGACGTTGGGCGTCGCGCGCCCGAACTGGTGGTCGCCGTGCACCACCTCGTCCACGAGCGCCGACGGCACCGTGCCCGGCAGGCCGTTCGCTGCGCCACCGACCGCGTAGCCCGACACGAGGCGCGGACGCTCGCCGGAAGGGAAGCACGCGATGCGCGCGAGGAGGCGCGACTCGCCGCTCGCGGGCGGACCGGCTTGCTGGCCGGATTGCCCTTGGCTGGTCGACAAGCCGAGGAAGGGCTCGGGCGAACGGTCTTCGAACGCCAACCAGCAGCGGTTCAGCAACTGCGGGTCCTCCGCCACGGGACCACCCGCCTGGTTGGCGATGCCCTGCGGACGCGACACGCCCTCGACCTGCTCCCATGCGGTGGTGCCCACGAGCGGCGCGGGGATGTGCGCGCGATGAACGACCAGCGGCCAACCCGGGTGGTCGGGCGCGGGGCCGGAGAGGAAGACGGCGTCCTTGCGCCCGGGGCGACCGCCATCCGGCCCCGCGTCCGGCATGGCGACCACCGGCAACACCAAGGTTCCGGCGGGCTGGAGGTGCGAGGACGTGCCGAGCACGCCGCGGAAGCGATAGTGCGACTCCACGGCGCGCGAGATCGGATGGTCCTCGATGGTGTTCTCCTGCGAGCCGAGGCGCGGATCCCACTGCGCGCCGCCCGACTGGGCCGCGGTCGCCGAGCCGCCCTGCTTGGCGCCGCCGGCTTGTCCTGTTTCCTTGACAAGGCCCGCCGGGCCTCCGCCGCCCCCCCCGCCCCCTCCGCCGCCGAAGCTCACCGAGCCGCCGCCTACCCCCCCGGAGGTCGACATCTCCCAGACCCGCACCGAGCCGCCTCCTCCCGAAGCGCCGCCCGACGCGCCGCCCCCGCCCCCGCGCAACCCGCCGTGCCACACGGCACCCACGTGCGCGGCACCGGGCCTGGCCCTTAAACAACGCGCACGCT
>JBKDQQ010000116.1:0-8837 GCA_046341775.1 Planctomycetia bacterium | reverse complement strand
AGGCGGCCATCGAAGCCTCCGAGACTCGGGCGCCGGCCTCGACCAAAGGCACGGAGCGGTCGGAGGTCGGTGGCGATCCGCATCGCCGAGGGCCGGCGCCTCCATCTGGGGAGACGCTCGGGGAGAGCAGCGCGTGGCAGCCGGACCGCGAATCAGGGCTCAGCCAAGGGGGCCAGTATCGGTTCGGCTTGCCGGGACACTTCTCGCGCGACTAAACTACCCCACGCGCCTCGGCGCCGCAGCTCCGACTGCCACCCCGCCCCGGCCCCCCCCTAGAAACGATGTCGACCGCCCAGCCGCACGATCCCAAGGCCCCGACCCCCGCCACTTCGAACGTCCCGGAGGCCGCGGGTCCTGACCAGTCCGACGACTTGATCGTCGCGCCGGGCGGCAAGAGCAAGACGCGGTTCCTGATGACCTTCCTGCTGGTCATCATTCTCCTAACCACATTCAGCGTCACGGGTCCCTTGATGACGACCCTGACGGGCGGGGATGTGCCCGGCAAGGGTTTCATGACCTGGGAGGTGGGGGGCGAGACGCGCGAAATCGACGCCCAGGACTTCTACAACGAGAAGCGGCGCCTGGCGCCCATCGGCGGGTTCCTCTTCGGGATCGGCGACGGCCGCGCGGTCAGCAACGAAGAGACCGCGCGTTTCATCGTGATCGACAGCGTCGCCGAGCACGCCGGGGTGCGCGTCACGGACGATGAATTGGTCAAGTTCGTGGAGCGCAGCTTCCCCGCGGGACCGGCGGGCTCGACCAAGGAACAGTACTCGGCGTTCCTCAAGGCGTACCGCACGACGGCCAAGGACTTCGAGTCGACCGTGCGGAGGGGCTTGCGCTTCGCGCGGTACCAGCAACTGATGTCGGCCGGCCTTTCGGTGCCGGACATGGCGGCGGTCGAGAAGTCCTGGCGCGGCCAGCACCAGGAGTACCGCCTCGTGGGCGGCCGCTTGGCGGCCGGGGACCTCGCTGCCGAAGCGCGCACGCAGGCTCCGCAGGGTGCCGAGTTGCAGGCGTGGTTCGACCTCCTTGCTCCGGTGGAGAAGGACGCCTATCGCACGCAGGACGCCGCCAGCGCGGAGCTCGCGGTGTTCCCGCACCAGGATTCGGCGGTGACGGGAATCGAGTTGTACGCCAAGTATCCGCCGGCCGCCGACGCCAACGACGAGGCCGTCGCGCGCGAGTACCACCAGAACTTCGGCATCACGCGCTTCCGCCGGACGAGCTTCGAGGGCATGACGCCGTCGATCGAGAACCTCGTGCTTCCGTTCGACGAGGTCAAGGACGCGGCCATGCGCGAAGGCAAGGCCTACAAGGCGCTCTCCGCGTGGATCGCGGACATGAGCGAGCGCGCGGGCAAGGGCGAGGCGGTCGACTTCGCGGCCGAAGCCTCGGCGCTCGGCCTGGCCTTCCGCACGCAGACCGAGGTGCTGACCTTCGATTCGTGGAACGCGCTGAGCCTGCCGTTCGCGTCGCGCTACGCGTTCGAGGCGATCCTCGCGGCCCAGGCGCCGGGGACCCTGCCGAACGTGGTCGTCGACCAGAAAGGGCTCGTCGTCGCCAAGGTGCTGCAGAAGAACGCGGCGTCCATGCCGCCGTTCGATCAGATCTCGGAGCGCGTGGCGGACGCGTGGGCCAAGAAGAAGTCGGGTGAACTCGCCATTGCGCGGCTCGACGCCGTGCGCGAGCGGTTCCTCGTCGCCAACGCCGACGGCACGAAGGGGCCGAAGGCCGAGGCGGAGGAGGCGGAGTTCATCGCCGCGCTGGGCGAAGCGAAGGTCGAGATCGTCGAGCGCGACTGGGCCGAGCGCAGCACGCCGCCCAAGGACACGGACACGCCGTTCGACGTCTGGTTGCGCTCCAACTTCACCATCTGGACCCAGACGGAGAAGACGGTCGCCAAGGCCGAACTGGATCGCGATGGCGCCAACGCCTGGATCGTGAGGGCCTCGGGCGTGCGGGATCCGCAGCTGTCTCGCATGTCGCCGGGCGATGTGGCCAGCCTCGGCCGCAACAACTGGTTCATGGAGCGGGGCACCTTCATGGAACAGCAGGTCTCCGGCAAGGCGGCCCTCGAGGAGCGCTACAAGCTCAAGTTGAGCGCGGAAGCCGGCGAGTAGGGACTGCACCGGCCGGCGGGATTCAAGCCGCGCGCGTCGAGTCCATTGGGCTCGGCGCGCGTCGCGCCTTCGCGGGGGGCCGATGGGCCCGCGCGCTCGCTCCGGTCGTCGTCGCCAAGGGCGCGGACGGTCCTTGTTCGCGCCGCGCCAGCAGCAGCAGCGAGTGGCCGAACGGCGTCCTCGCGCGCGCATGCACCGCGCTTTCGGCGCGGAAGCAGGCCTCGAGCAGTTGTTCGCAGGCGCGGGGCAGGCGCAGGGACAGGTTCGTGTGGCCCGGGTCGGGCCCGAGGAGGCGGATGCGCTCGCAGGCCTTGAGCGCCATCACGGCTGCGGCGATGGGCGGAAAGAGCAGGCAATTGGTCCACGCCAAGTGCTCCACGCGCAGCCGCGGAGACGAGACGGCGGCGAGGAGGCGCGAGCGCGAGTAGCGCCGCTCGTGCCCGGCGACGCGGTCGTTGTTGGCGTGGAGCCACGCATGCGCGGGCACGCTGGCGACGAACAAGCCTCCCGGACGCAGCACGCGCTCGACCTCGTCCAGCATCGCGCGTTCGTCGCGCGCGTGCTCCAGCACGTCGAAGGCGGCCACCAGGTCGAACCGGGCGTCGCCGAAGGGCAGGCGCGCGAAGTCGGCCGCGACGCCGCCGCCTGCCACGCCGAGCAGGCGCGCGTCGCGATCGAGCGCGACGACCTTCGAACAGACGCGATCCAGCGCGGCCCGCATCGACCCTGCGCCGCCGCCGAGATCGAGGCCGGCGGCCAGGGGCGAGGCCAGGCCATGGTGCGCCGCGAGCACATCGCCGTAGACGGCGGCGCGCGCACGGAACCACCAATGGTCCCGCACCAGGCTGGCGAACTGCTCGACCGCCTCGCTCCGCATCACGCCGCCTTGCGCGCTTGCTCGCGCGCGATCGGCGACCGCCTTCCGATGCACCAGAAGCTGTCGCGCAGGTCGGCCCACATGGCCGCGGGCGCGAGGGCGGCCAACGGACGCGCCAACGGAGCCAGCCATGGCGCCACGCGCCCCAGGCGCTCGGCCACGAAGCTCGGGGAGACGAACTTGCCGGTGGCTTCGCGCGTCGTGCGCTCCACGTGGAAGCCGACATCCTCGAGCAGAGCGCCCAGCGTGCGCGGGGAGAAGTGGTGCAGGTGCTCGGGTTGCTTGTAGTGCGGCCAGCGCGCACCGAGCAGGCGTGCAGCCACGCTCGACACGTCCTGCGTCAGGATCGCCACGCGCCCGCCAGCGGCGAGCAACGCGGACGCGCGTCGCAGTTCGGCGCGCGGGTCGCGCACATGCTCGAGGGAATCGATGTAGGCGATGCAGTCGAAGCGCGCCCCGTCGTCGGCGCGGTCCGCCAACGTGCCGTGGTGGACACGCGCGCCCGCCAGTCGTTCCATGGCGCGGGCGGCGGCGATGGCCGAGGGCTCCACGCCTTGCACCACGGCACCGAGTTCGCGCGCCGCGGCGAGGAAGGTCCCGCCACCGCAGCCGACTTCGAGCACGCGCTCCCCCGGGCGCGGTTGGAGGATGGCGGCGCGACGACGCATGGTGGCGAGTTGCAAGTGCTCCTCGCCGAAGTAGTCGGCGTAGCCGCGCCGCGACGGATCGCCCGAGCGCCAGTAGCGATCGTCGTAGATCTCCGCGAGCAACGCGCGCTCCTCGGGTGGGTCTACCAGATGCACATGCCCGCAGCCCGCGCATTCCACCAGTCGCCAGTCGCCGTCGCGCAGGTGCGTGCGCGACCAGCATCCTCCGCACAGCGGGCAGGCGCGTCTCACCCGAACCACCTCGGTTCGCTGGCGACGCGTTCGTCGGCGCGCGCCTCGCGCGTGGAGGGCGCGTGGCCGCACGCCCTCGCAAGGCCCTTCGCCGCGTGCCAACCCATCGCCAGCGAATGGTCCATGTTGTTGTAGCGATGCAGGCCCTGCCGACCCGTGGTGCGCAGGTTCTGCACCGACTTCGCGACGGCGAGCGCCGCGTCGACCCGCCGCTTGTAGCCGAGGTCGTAGACGGGGTAGGCGTGTTCGAGCGACTGCGTGGCGAGCAGCCGCGATTCTCCCCGCGACAGCAGGCCGACCTTGGCTAGATCGGACTCGGCCAGCAGCGCGAGTCGCCGCTCCGGCATCGACCACACGGCGTCGCCCTTGGCGCAGGTGAACTCGACGCACACCGCCGTGCGATCCACGGGGAGTCCGTGTTCGCTGAAGTTCTTGAACTCCGTGGCGCGGTGCGCGGCCAGCTCCCTCTCGGGCAGGTAGATCCAATGGTTGCGCGACAGGCGCGGGCGGGCGACCTCGAGGTGCACGAAGCGCACCGCGCGATGGCACAGTCCCGCGTGCCCGGCGGCGTCCGCGCCGCGCTTGCCCGCGACGAGCGCATCGAGCAGCCGCGGCAGGGGGATGGTCGAGACCAGCGCGTCGCACTCGAAGCGTTCGACGCCGCCGTCCGCGCGACGCGCGTGCACGGCGCGCACTCGTCCGCGCCGCAGCTCCAGGCGCTCGACGCGCGCCTCCATGGCCAGCTCGCCGCCCAGCTCCCGCAGGTGGGCCGCGCAGGATTCCGACAAGGCGCCGATGCCTCCCTCGCGCGGGTAGAGGAAGCGCGCGGCGAGCGAGCGCTGCCGCGCTCCTCGCGAAGGGAGGAGCATGGAGGCCGCGGCGTCGAGCAGGCCGGTCTGCGAGATGCGCTGCGCGGCCCAGTCCGCGCTGATCTCGGAGCAGGGGACTCCCCAGGCCTTCTCGGTGTACTGTCCGAAGAACAGCTCGTGCAGCGTGCGTCCAAAACGCTTGACGACCCAGTCCTCGAAGTCGGCGTCCGGACGCGGATCGATCCAGTGCCGCGCGCGCTCGACGGCCCAATCGAAGCAGGCGCGCGCGAGGACGCGGGCCGGCAGCTTCGACAGCGCGTCGCGGGGCTGCAACGGGTACTCGAAGCGCCTGCCCAGCAGCACGATCTGCGAGCGGCGCTCGCTCTCGACGAGGTTTCCCGCGAGCATCTGGCGCGCGAAGGCCTGCGTCCGCTCGTCGCGCGACCAGAAGCGGTGCGGCCCGTGGTCCAGCCACCAGCCGTCGACCCGGATCGAACTGGCCAGGCCCCCGACGCGTCCACCCGCCTCGAGCACCAGCACGGAGGCTCCCTCCCGCGCGGCGCGCACGGCGGCTGACAGCCCGGCGAGGCCGGCTCCGAGGACGATGACGCGCATGGAGGGACGCGTCTACATCGGAAGGAATGGCCCGATCGCTCAAGGGCCTCCACCGAGGCGCGTCCGGAACGCCCCGCGGGGCGAGGCGGGCCTCAGGCGAACGGCAGGAGCACGCGGAAGGCGGCCCCGCCGCCCGGCCGCGGGCGGACCTCGGCGCGTCCGCCCATGGAACGCGCGTGCAGCGCCACCAGGTGCAACCCGAGCCCGGTGCCCTTGGCGCGGCGCTCCTGCTCCTTGCCCATCCGGTAGAAGGCCTCGAAGATCCGCTCGCGCTCCTTGTCCGGCACTCCCGGCCCGCGATCGAGCACCTCGACCAGCGCCTCCCGGCCCTCGCGCGCCACGCGCACGACGATCGGTTCGCCCCCGGGAGCCACGGGCGCGTACTTGCGCGCGTTCTCGACGAGGTTCGAGACGATCGAGCGCACCCCTTCCGTGGTGAGCATGGCGGGGGGGAGGTCCGGAGCCAGTTCGAAGCGCAGGTCGTCGATGCCATCGGGCGCGAGCATGCGCAGCGACGGCTCGAGCGACGCGGCCAGCGCGGCGAGGTCGCCCGGCTCCGGGGTGGCGGTCTCGCGCTGCAGCCTGCCCTTCTCCAGCACGCGTTCGACGAGCAGCTCGAGTCGCGCGCTCTCCTTGAGGATGCGACGGTAGTACTCGGCGCGCTTCGCCTCGTCCTCGACCCAGCCGTCGGCGAGCATCTCGCCATGCAGCTTGATCGAAGCCACCGGCGTGCGCAGCTCGTGCGTGACCGCGGCCACGAAGTTCTCCGTGCGCCGGGCGTTGTCAAGATCCTTTGACACGCTGCGCAGCAGCAGGGCCATGCCCGTCGCCAGCGACAGCGCCAGCATGCCGGCGACCAGCAGGAAGCGCGACTTCTGCGTGTCGAAGCGCGCCACGAGGCTGCGCGTGTCGACCGCGATCAGGCCGGTCGCGTAGCCCTCGTCCGCCTTCGAGACGCGTTGGAATCCCAGCGCCCTGAGCGGGTCGACCGGGATCGCGGTGGTGGTGCCGTCGGGCGCCCGCGTTCCGGCGGGGACCCAGGCCTGGGTCCCGACCAGCACCTGGGCCGCGAGCGCGCGCGGCAGCGACCCTAGCACCACCTCGGGATCGAGGAAGAACCCTTGGCGGATCGTGTTGAGCCGCCCCATCTGGCGGAAGCACTCCGGCAGCGGCTGGTCGGACATGCGCGCGCGCGGCACGCGCACGTTGCGCGTGGCCGCGAGTCGCGGCGCGCCGTCGGGGTCGAGCCAGAAGCGCAGGTGGAAGTCCGACACGGCGATGGTCTGCGAGCGCGACTCCATGCCGCGCAGCGCCGGCAACTCGTCGCGCAGGCACTCGACATCCTCCTCGTCGCTCAGGTTCACCGCCAGGACGGGCAGCGGCACGGCGAGGTTGCGCGTGTTGCGGGTGCGCAGCACGCGCTCGACGAAGCTCTCCCTCATCTCGCCTTCGAACAGGCGCACCGCCGCGTCGCGCAGGCTCGCCTCCTCCGCGGCGGCGGCGGGATCGGCGGAGCGCGAGCCGCGCAGGAGCTCGAGCGATGGGATCAGCTCCTCCCAGCTCGTCGAGTGGCTGAACCAAGCGAGGATCTCGGGCGATTGCTCGGTGGCCGCCAGCGGCGAAGGCACCAAGGCGATTTCGGCGCCGATCGTGCCGGGCGGGAAGTACGAGGCGTGGTACTCCCAGAACGGACGCTCGTTCTCGCGACGCAGCAGCTCCGCCATCCGGCGCGCCAGCGACTCCTCGAGGCGGCGAGCCGCATCGTGCGCGTCGCCGGGCACCGCCTCCAGCAGCGCCGCATGGTCCAGCTTCAACTGGTGCCAGTGGAGGCCGCCCAGCACGATGGTCGGCAGCACCAGCAGCACTGCATAAAGCACCAGCGCCGTCAGTCGCGTCGAACGGGGCGCGCTCAATCGTCGAACCAGCGGTAGCCCTTGCCGCGCACCGTCTGGATGAAGGTCGGCTGCGCGGGATTGGGTTCGACCTTGCGGCGCAGGCCGACGATGTGGATGTCGACCGTGCGCGTCTCGACGTTGGCGCTCTTGTAGTGCCACACGTCGAGCAGCAAGTCGTCGCGCGTCACGACGCGCGAGCGGTTCTTCATCAGGTACTCGAGGATGTCGCCCTCGCGCGGAGTCAGTTGCACGACGCCGCCGTCGCGATGCACCTCCAGGCGCTTCAGGTCGACCTTGATGCCGCCTGGCAGTTCGAGCATGTCCGCGGGGCCTCCGCGCGCGCCCGGGCTGCGGCGGAACTGCGCCTCGACGCGCGCCAGCAGCTCGCGCGGGCTGAAAGGCTTCTTGACGTAGTCGTCCGCTCCCAGCTCGAAGCCGCGCACGAGGTCCTGCTCCGAGGCGAGCGCGGTGAGGATGACCACGCGCACATCGCGACCTTCGGCGCGCAGGTGCTTCAACACCTCGAGGCCGCCCATCCCCGGCAGCATCAGGTCGAGGATGACCAGGTCGAGCCCGCCTTCGCGGATGCGGTCAAGACCGGCCTTGCCGTCGGCGCGCGTCTCGACCGCGTACTGCTGCAGCTCCAGTGCTTCGCGCACGCCCGCAGCTAAGGTTTCTTCGTCCTCTACGACCAGGATGCGTCGCGTCCGGGTGTCGCCGTTCTTTTCCGGGGTGGTGCCAGTCATGTCTAGGGGGGATGCCTTGGCGTGCATGCCGACGATACGGAGCTTGGACGATCGTGTGCGCGTGCAGCGCGCCGCCATGCGCGTGCTACACAGGCTTTTCATCCGCGAGCCCGCCGCGCGTGCGCCGCTTCGCGCGGATTCGTGGACGCGATCCTAGCGCCCCGAGCGGCCGCCGGGAGTGCGCGCCCCACACTCGAGCATGCGCAGGTCGGGAGTCAACTGCCTGTCGCGCATGGGCTTGCATCAGCCCGCAAGGCAATGGGCCGACGTCGACACCGAGCTCGATGTGCACCACGGAAGCGTCAGATTTCACCGCGCTGCGCTTCACGGAGGGCACAATGGATCGGACCGCCCGCCAGCCTCATCAGCCAGTCGAGCGGTCCGGAGCTTCTCCAAAAGCCAACGGAAGCTTAGCCCTCTCTGGCCGTGGTGACGGGACTTTGGGTTGATTTTTTCGGATTTCCTAGGAAATGGCTTGATTTCGGAGGGCGACTTGGTGCTTGGTTGGGATCAAAATCCAGCAGGCCGCTGGTGTCGCGAGGCACAGCCAGGCCCCATCGAGTGCATCCACCCCGTCACCGCCACCCAGCGGGGCCGCCACGGCCAGCAGGGTCGCGCCCCTGAGGGGCCAGCCAGCCGCGCCCAAACCCCAGACGAGTGTTGCGAGGAGACCCACGGAGAGCCAAGCGGCGATCAGTCCCAGCGCCATGGCGACGGTCGCATGCCGATCTGGTTCCGCGAGCGAGGTCCACCAACCGTGCGTGCTCGCGGCGCGGGAGGCGCACCAGAGGAACGCCAGGGCGAGGTGGCATCGGGCTTGGGTGCGGGGGGAGGGGAGGGGGAGCATGGGCGCATGATGCTGGCCCCTTTCGC
>JBKDQQ010000115.1:0-61263 GCA_046341775.1 Planctomycetia bacterium | reverse complement strand
ACCGCGCGGAACGCGCCGCGCGAGGGAGGCACCACGGCGCGCGACGCCATCGTGCCCCTCCACCTCACTGACGTTCGGCAAGACCCTCGCGTAGGCAGGCTGCCGCGATCTCGCGCACAGCCATCGGGGCCAGCATCGGGAAGCTGCTAAGCTCCCCCCGTGTCCCCCTGGAAACTGACCTGGTGGTCCGTCTGGACCGCCAACCTCATCACGGCCATCGGCATGATGAGCTTCCTCCCCTACTTCCCCACGCACTTGGAAGCGTTGGGCATGACCGACAGGGACGACATCGCCCTCTGGGCCGGGTTTTGCTACGGCGCAGCGCCATTCAGCGCCGCGTTGACATCTCCGTTGTGGGGTGTGTTGGGGGACAGGGTGGGCAGGAAGATCATGGTGGTCAGGTCGCTGCTCGCCATCACGGTGTTCGTGGGCTTGATGTACTTCGCGCGCACGCCGGCGCAGTTGCTCGTGTTGCGCGTGTTGCAAGGTGCGTTCAGCGGATTCGCGGCGCCGAGCCTGACGTTGGTGTCGGTGGGGGCGCCGCTGGGGGAGCAGGGGCGGTTGTCGGGTGCGCTTCAGACCGCGATGGCGGCGGGTACGGTGCTGGGGCCGGTGCTGGGGGCCTTGCTCGTGCCCTGGCTCGGGTGCGCGGATGTCTTCCTCGTCGTGTCGGGGTTGTCGCTGGCTTCGGCCCTGCTGGTGGTCGCGCTGGCCCACGAAGAGCATGGATTGCGCGCTCCGGCGCGACCTTGGCGCGGGGTGCGGGCGGCCTGGCACGGGTTGCGGGGGGACTTGGGCGCGACGCTGGAGAGCCCGAGGTTGCGAGCCGCGCTCGCCATCGTCTTCTTCGTCCAGTTCGGACTGGGGGCGACGAATCCGATCCTCGAGTTGCACGTGCGCGATCTCGTGGACGACCCCGCCCGATGGCCGACGTGGACCAGCCTCTTGTTCAGCGGCAGCGCGTTGCTGCACATGCTCGCCATGCCTGCCTGGGGACGCTGGGGCGACAAGCACGGACACGCGCACGCGCTGGTCGCATGCGCGGCGGCGAGCGCGCTCGCCCTGTTCGCACACGCCGTGGCGGGCTGGATCTCGCTGTTGTTGGCGGCGCGCTGGATCTTCGGCGTCACCATGGCGGGCAGCGCTCCGTGCAGCTTCGGGTTGGCGGCGAACGAGGTGCCTGTCGAGCGCCGCGGTGGCGCCTTCGGAATCGTGTTCGGCGTGCGCACCATGTCGATCGCGGTCTCTTCGATCGCCGGCGGATGGGCCAGCGCCCACATCGGCATTCGCGGCGTGTTCGCTGCGACCGCCGCGATCCTCCTGTGGAGCGCGTGGTCGATGAGGCGCACGTTGAGGGCCGCGGCGTCCGCCTAGCGACCCAATTTGCGCAGCGTGCGCGGCTGCAGCAGGTGCACGAGTTGCATGGCGCCGGGGCGCGGATCGCCCTCCAGCAGCATGGCGCCACCCTTGCCGAGCCGCAGGCCTTCGCGCGAGTCGAGCGCCTCCCAACCGCAGACCAACCACAGCGCCAGGCGCGACAGGTGCGGCTCGTGGCCGACGAGCGCGACGCTGCGTCCGCCGATGCGCGCGAGCAGGGCCTCGTCCGCCGCGCGCGCCAGCCCGCCATCCACGAGCAGCGGACCGTCGCACAGCGGAGCGAGCAAGTCGGCCGTCTCCTGCGCCCTGAGCAGCGGACTGAAGCGCACCTCATCGAAGCGCGCACCGAGGACGCGCAGTCCGCGTCGCGCCCGCGCGAAGCGTGCGCGCCCTTCGTCCGACACGGGACGCAACGCGTCGGGCCGCCCCTCGGCGGCGTCCAAGGCGACGGCGTGCCGCACGAGCCAGAGCTTCATGGCGCGTCGCCCTCCTCCAGCACGCGGCGCACGGCGTCGCGCCAAGCCGCCTTCGCGGCGCGCACCGATTCGTCGAGCAGCGCCTTGTCGGGCGCGCCCGAGACGTGGAGGTCGTGCCACCTTCCCAGGGCCGAATGCGCTCGCGCGAAGGCCGCGGCGTCGAGGCCCAGCCATTCGCGCGCATGGCGGATGCGGCGCGCGCGGCGCCGCAAGGCGTGCAGCGCGCCTGCATCCTCGTGGCGCCAAGCGGCCCGGCCTTGCTCGAGGAACTTGCGCTGCCACGCGCGCAGGCGCTCCAAGGCGCGCGCGAGGTCGGCTCCGGGCACGAAGGACAGCGCCGCGCACAACGCGTCGCGATCCATGGCGCGCAGTTCGCCCGCCAGCGTGGCGGCCGCTTCGGCGCGTCGCGCATGCAGCTCCTCCGCGACGAGCGCATGCGGCGGGCATGCATCCAAGTCGCGCACCGTGGCGCACGCGCGGCGCAGGGCTCGCAGGTCGTCGCGCAGGGCGCGGCGTCCGCACAATCGCAGGCGCGCCTCGTACTTCGCCGCGATAGTGCGCAGCGCATGGATGGAGCCCGCGGACGGTTCCTCGAGGGCGGCGTGGAGCGCTTCGGCCAAGCCCGCCAACGGCAGGCCCGCGTCGAGTGCGATTCCACGCGGGTCCGACTTGTGTGCCGCATCAACCATGGAAGGACTGCGATATCCTACGCTTCATTCGGGAAAATGCAGTTCTTTGCAAAGCGGCCGGCCGGGGACGGGTCGATGTCGCTGGCGCGCCAGATGCCGCGGGGGGACAATGGCAGTCCACATCCGCGCCATGACCCAGCCCTCCGCCGCCGAACGGGACCGCACGGTCGAGCCCGACCTGAAGGACCCCGCGCTCTACATCAATCGCGAGTTGTCGCTCGTGGCCTTCAACCGCCGCGTGCTCGAGCAGGCCAAGGACGAGCGCACGCCCCTGCTCGAGCGCTTGCGCTTCCTGACCATCTGCTCGACGAACCTCGACGAGTTCTTCGAGATCCGCGTCTCGGGCCTGAAGCACCAGGTCTCGTTCCGCTCGACCCAGTCCGGCCCCGACGGCCTCCTGCCGCACGAGGCGCTCGCGAAGGTCTCCGCGGCCGCGCACGAACTCGTGGCCGAGCAGTACAGGGTCCTCAACGAAGTGCTGCTGCCCGAACTGGAGGGCCACGGGATCCGCGTGCTCAAGCGCGCCCTGTGGACTCCCAAGCAGGCGCGCTGGATCAAGCGCTACTTCCAGCAGGAGGTCGCGCCGGTGCTGACGCCGATGGGCCTCGACCCCGCGCACCCGTTCCCGCGAATCCTCAACAAGTCGCTCAACTTCGTGCTGCAACTGGAGGGCGCCGACGCCTTCGGCCGCGATGCCGGAGTGGCCGTGGTGCAGGTCCCGCGCTCGCTGCCGAGGTTGATCGCGCTGCCGCGCGAGATCGCGGAGGGCACGCACGACTTCGTGCTGCTCTCCTCGATCGTGCACAGCCAGGTCGAGGACATCTTCCCGGGGATGAAGGTCCTCTCGTGCCACCAGTTCCGAGTGACGCGCAACAGCGACCTGTGGGTGGACGAGGAGGAGGTCGACGACCTCATGCACGCCTTGAAGGGCGAGCTCTCCTCGCGCAACTACGGCGACGCGGTGCGACTCGAGGTCGCGCAGGACACGAGCGACGAGATGGCGCGCTTCCTGCTCGAGAAGTTCCAGCTCGGAGCGGGCGATCTGTACCGGGTGCCCGGGCCCGTCAATCTGCACCGTCTCGTGGCCATCTGGGAGATGGTCGAGCGCGCCGACCTCAAGTATCCGCCGTTCCTGCCCGCCGTGCCCCGGCGGCTGCAGCAATCGGACACCTTGTTCGACGCCATCGCGCGCGGCGACGTGCTGCTGCACCATCCCTTCGAGTCGTTCACTCCGGTCGTCGAGCTCGTGCGCGCCGCGGCCGCGGATCCCAACACCTTGGCGATCAAGCAAACGCTCTACCGCACCGGCATGGATTCGCCGCTGGTAGAGGCGCTGCTCGCCGCGGCGCGCGCCGGCAAGGAGGTGACCGTGGTCGTCGAGTTGCGCGCGCGCTTCGACGAGGCGGCGAACATCAACCTCGCCACCAAGCTGCAGGAGGCGGGTGCGAAGGTCGTGTACGGCATCGTCGGCTACAAGGCGCACGCCAAGATGCTGATGATCGTGCGACGCGAGTCGCAGGGCCTCGTGCGTTACTGCCACCTCGGCACGGGCAACTACCACGCCCGCACGGCCCGAGCGTACACCGACATCAGCCTGCTGACCTGCGACCCCGTCGTGGGCGAGGACGTGCACCGCATGTTCCTGCAGATGACGGGGCTCGGGCGCGTCATGGAGCTCGCGCGACTGAAGCAGGCGCCGTTCTCGCTGCAGGAGTCGCTGATCGAGAAGATCGACCGCGAGGCCGAGGAGGCCATGGCCGGTCGGCCCGCGCGCATCGTGGCCAAGATGAACTCGCTGGCCGAGCCGCGCATCATCCAAGCCCTGTACCGCGCCTCCCGCGCCGGCGTGCCCATCGACCTCGTCGTGCGCGGCATCTGCTGCCTGCGGCCGGGCGTCCCCGCGGTGTCCGAGACGATCAGGGTGCGCTCGATCATCGGCCGCTTCCTCGAGCACGAGCGCGTCTATTGCTTCCACGCCGGCGGCAAGGAGGAGGTGTGGTGCAGCAGCGCGGACTGGATGCAGCGCAACTTCTTCGCGCGCGTCGAGGTGTGCTTCCCCATCGAACACAAGGCGTTGGCGGCACGGGTGCGCGAGGAAGCGTTGGAGCTCTACCTGGACGACGAGCAGCAGGCTTGGCGCTTGGCGAGCGACGGGGGCTACGAACGCATCGTGGGCGAGGGGCGGTCGGCGCAGCAGGTGTTGCTGGGGCGGCATTGCGGCTGATGGGGATGCTGGCCCCCTTCGTTGTGCGCGCTGCCTGATGAAAATACGGCCTGCCTGCCGACGAGAGGGCCTCCGCCAGCGTCCTTGTCCTTGAGGGCATGCTCCTCGCCATTGGCCTGGATCCTGCCCGAATGGCGTCCAGCGGCCTGAAAAGCGCGCTTGGAGATGCTTGGCGTGGTGCTGGGGTCCCTGATTCGTCCTGCTACCCGTCAGCCGCGCGTGGCTGGTCGCAGGTGACCTTCGGCGCGCAGGCCGAAGGTCGGTCACGATGGACGGTGCGACCTCGGTGTCCGACTGGAGATCGAGTCGCGGACGCCGATCGCTCGATCGCCTCCTCGGGGGCTGCGACGGCGGTGTCCACGCGGCTTCGAGCGGCTCCTACATGCTTGGACGTTCGGCACCGGCTGCGCGGCAGCACTCGACGGTCGAATTCGCGCGCTCCTTGCCTCACGAGGGCTCGCACCCCCCGCCTTCCGCGCACAATGAAAGGGGCCAGCATCGTCAGAGGATCGCCACCACATGCCCCGACGGCGCCAACCGCGCCGCCTCCTGCTCCAAATCCAGCGCCGTGAGCGGATTCTCGTCCAACCACCCTGTCGGCAACCCCACCCCGTAGCCGTCGCGCCTCGCGCGCAGTTCCACCGTGGGCGCCGTGCGGAGGCCGCGGGATCGTTCGAGCAGCACCGCCAGGCGCAGGAGCAGGCAGAGGCGCAGGACGGGTTGCTGGTGGGCGGGGACGAGGCGGGACCAGCGTTCAGGGGGGAACTTGCGCCGGTGGCCCTCGACGAGGGTCGCGAGCACGAGCTGGTCTTCGCGCGAGAAGCCGGCCATGTCGGAGTGCTCGATCATGTACGCGCCGTGGCGGTGGTAGGCCTGGTGCGAGATGGAGAGGCCGGCTTCGTGCAGGCGCGAGGCCCAGCCCAGGAAGCGCGTGCCGAACTCGCGCTCGAGGCCCCAGTCCTCGCGCACCTCCTCGAACAGGGCCAGCGCGGTGCGCTTGACGCGCGAGGCTTGCTCGAGGTCCACGCCATGGCGCTCGCTGAAGCGCCGGATGGCCCTGTCGCGGACGTCTTCGTGGCGGTGGCGTCCGAGGAGGTCGTAGATCGCTCCTTCGCGCAGCGCGCCTTGCGAGACGATCATCGAATCGATGCCGAACGTGTCGAGCACCGCGGACATGATCGCCAGTCCGCCGGCGATCACCGGCGCGCGATCGGCATCCAGCCCGGGGATCTCGTGCAGTCGGTCGATGCGCCCCGTCTCGACCAGCGCCCTGCGCAGCTTGCGCAGGCCCTTCGAGTCGACGCCCCCGTCGCCCCAGCCGTTCGCGCGCAGGATCTGGGCCAGCGCCAACGCCGTTCCCGAGGATCCCACGGCCTCCTCCCAACCGAGAGCGCGGTACGCGCGCTGCAAAGGCTGGACTTCCAACTCCGCCTCGAGCCGCGCGCGGCGCATGGCTTCGCGCGTCACGACGCCGTCGGGGAACCAACGACGCGTCCAGTTGATGCACCCCATGTGCAGGCTGTCGGCCGTCAGCGGTTCGAAGCGCTCGCCCAACACGATCTCCGTGCTGCCCCCGCCCACGTCGACCACGAGGCGCCGCTCCGCGTCGTCGGACAGGTCGTGCGCCACTCCGAGGTAGATCAGGCGCGCCTCCTCTAGGCCGGAGACGATCTCGATCTCGTGGCCCAGCGCGCGCTCGGCCTTGTCGAGGAAGCCGCGCGCGTTCTTCGCCATGCGCAGGGCCGAGGTGCCGATGGCGCGCACCCGCTCCGTCGGCATGCCGCGCAACCGCTCGCCGAAGCGGCGCAGGCAGGCGAGTGCGCGCTCCTGCGTCGCCGCGTCGAGCTGCTTGGCGTCGTCGAGGCCCGCCGCCAAGGCCGTGCGCTCGCGCAGGCGATCGACGATGGCGAGGTGCTCGTCGGACCAGCGCGCCACCACCATGTGGAACGAGTTCGACCCGAGGTCGACCGCGGCGTACGAACCGGTGGTGCTGGAAGGACTCACGACGCCATTCGTACTCGCGCCGCGCGGCGATGGCAACGGGGCGTCGCGCCGTCCGCGGCCGCGCTCAGTCGTCGGGGAAGGTCCACGCCGCGCGCAGCGCGTCCACCACCTCGCGCTTGATCGCCTGCGGCTCGAGGCGACTGGCCTCCAGCCGACCGTTGCGCTCCGCGAAGAAGGGCACGCCGTCGCGCCCGAACCACAACTCGGGCGAGGGCGAGGCGCTCGGCTGCGCCCGCCAGCGGCATCCGTCGCGCTCGGTTCCTTCGAGCTGGTCGAGGCGCGCGGCGAGCCGGGCCAGGTCCGGTCGCGGCAGGCGCGGCTCGGCCAGGGGGAACCACGAGGTGGTGTTGACGAGGAAGCGGCAACTCGTGCCGCCACCGGCGACCGGGGCCAGCGCCAACAGCCGATCGCGCACGCTCGAACCGCATAGCGCGTGCCGCGCGGGGTCGAAGGGCGCGCCCGCGCGCGTCCCGTTCCAAACGGCTAGGTCGAGGTGCAGCAGGTCGTCGAGTCGGCACTCCGCGAGCGCCACGCGATCGGCCTCGATGCGCGCGCATTCCTCGGCGACGAGATCCTCGTGCTCGCAGCGGCCGGCGTCGAGCCAACCCTCGAGCCGCGCCACGATCTCGACGATGCAGCGCTCGCGCCTGCGCGCGTCGGAGAGTCCGGCGTACGACTCGCGCCACGGCGATCGCGCGGGATCGGCGAGCACTTGCACGAGCAGGTCGAAGCGCAACGCGCGCGCCGACGCGAGTCGGAACCAATCGCCGGTGGCCGCCGCCTCCAGCAGGAAGTCCTCGTGGCGCAGGGCGGCCTCGGGATGGCGCACCGCCCACAGGGCGAGCACGCCGTCCGTGTCGAGGTGGTTCACGGCCAACGCCACGCAACCGGCGGCGAGCCGCGCGCGCTCCGCCGGCGGCAGTCGCGCGAAGCGCAGCGCCACGCCGGTCGATAGGTCGTGGCGCAGCGCTTCGGGCGTGCGGTTCCCCGGCCAGTGCGACAGGTCGAGCCCCGGGCCGGCCCAGGCGCCGTCGATCTTGACGACCGGCTCGGCCACCGGGGCTTCGAGGAAGCGGATCGGCAGGTCCATCGCGGCGCGTCGGCTTCAGCGCGACCCTTCTCCGTCCTGCCGCTGCGCGCCGTCCTCGCCTTGCTTCTCGCCCTCCTTCTTTTCGGCCTTCTTGCGGCGCAGCTCGAGCAGCTCCTCGAGGCGCTTGAGGTTGTTGTTGGCGTCGCGCTTGGCGATGGCGCGGATCTGCTTCATCTCGCTGGTCAGGTCCGTGCGCGCAAGTTCCTTCTCGGCCTCCACCGCGGCCTGCTTGTACCACTCGAGCGCCTTGTCGAGGTCGCGATCGAGGTAGTAGTGCAGCATCACCGCGATGTCGTTCAGGTAGTTCGGGTCCTTGGGCGCCAGGTCGAGCGCCTTGGCGTAGGCCGTGTACGCCTCCTCCCAAAGCTGCTTGGCCGCGGCCTTGTCCTCGGGCTTCTTCGAGCGGTTCCGCTGCTCGCCGGCGTCGCGCAGGAACAGGCCGAGGTTGTTCCAGTACAGCGAGTTCTCCGGCTCGATCGTCGTCTCGATGCGCGCGAGCCACGAAGCCTCGAGGTTCCGGCCCTTCGGCACGAGCACGCCGATCAGGTAGTCGAGGATGCGGACGTTCTCATCCTTGTTGGCCGCGAGGCTCGCGGCGCAATCGGCGGCGTTGGCGAGGTGGTGCTTCCTGAACCACTCGACCGCGCCGTCGTAGTCCTGCCGGAAGTAGCGCGACATGGCGATGTAGTAGTGGCAGTTGACGAAGTCCGGCCACTTGGCGAGCGCCTTGGCGAAGGCCTCCTCGGCGCCTTCGTGCTTCTTGTCCGCGTAGCGCGCGTAGCCGAGCCACCACCACACGCTCGCGTCGCCCGAGCCCTCGACGCCCCAGGTCGCGGCGTAGGAGTCGCGCGCGGACTCGAGCGCGGCGACGAACTGCGCGGAGTCGAGCACGCCACGCGCCTCGGCGATGTCGATCGCCTGCGGGGCCAGGCCGAAGGCCACGCCGTACTCCTTGGCGGCCGCGGCCTTGTCGCCCCTCCACGCGTGGACGCGCGCCAGCTCGACGCGCACGCCGGCCTCGGTCGCGCGCCATTCGGGCTCCTTGCGCGCGACGCACAGCTTCAGCGCGGCATCGAAGGCCTCGCGCGCCGCCTCGAGGTGCGCGCCCGCCTCGGCCTTGCGCGCCTCGTCGTCCTTGGCGGCGATGTACTGCGAGAAGCACACCTTGCCGAGCATGGCGCGCGCGGCGTCGTCCTCGAGCGCGAGCGCGCAGGCCGTCTCGGCCGCCTCGCGCGCCGCCGGCAGGTCCTGCGCGTTCCAGGCCGACTCGGCGAGCGTGCGCCATCCGTCGGGATACAGCTTGGGCTCGGCCTTCAGGGCGGACTTCAGGTAGGTGGCCGAGTCGGCGAAGGCCATGGCGATGATGCCGCCGTTGCCGCCTTCGGCGATCGACTTCTTCGCGCGCGCCGCGAAGCACATGCCGTAGAGGTAGTCGATCGCGGCGCCCTTGGCGCCTTGCGACTCGAGCTTCTCGACTTCCGACAGGACCGCGTCCACCTGCCCGAGGTCGAGCCGCGCGCGCAGCACCCACTGCCGCGTCGCCAGCCCTCCGCCCGCCAGCTTGTCGGCCTCCTCGAACGCGGCGAGCGCCTCGGCGGGCTTCCTCTGCTCGAGCAGCGCGCGGCCCTTCTGCACGAGGGCGTCGGTCGACTGGGCCGCGGGCGTGGCGACGAGGTGGATCGCGGCCTCGGCGAAGGCGGCGGGGGCGCAGCAGGCTGCGAGCAGCAGGCAGGCGAGTTGCTTCATGCGTCTCTGGCTTTCTTTCCGTGTCCAGCTCTTCTGGTCTAGCTCTTCTTCTTGGCGTTGGCGCGCCGGGCCGCGGGAGCCGCCCAGCGTTGTTCGGGTCGCAGGCGCGTGTCGATGCCGGAATCGAGGGCGGCTTGGCAACGTTCGAGGAATCCGCCCTTGCCGCGCACTTCCTCGCGCGGGTCCACGCCCGTGCCGAGCGAGCGTTCCAACCAGGCCTTGGCGGCGCGCGGATCGCCCTCGAGCGTCAGGCACAGCACGCCGAGGTTCTGGCAGGCGTCGCCCAGCGCCGTGGCGACCTCTTCGAGGCGCCGCCGCGCCTGCTCGCGCGCCTCGGCGGAGTCCGCCGCGTCCAGTTCCGCCTCGAGCGCGCCGACCTGGCGTTCGCCGAGCGCGACGGCGCGCAGCAAGAGCTCCTTGGCCAGCGGCGCCTCGCGCTGCAGGTAGTACGCGAGCACCAGCCCCGCGTCGTTGACGATGCGCACGTCCTCGGGCGCGAGGCGCGCGGCCGACTTGTAGCAGCGCCAACTGGCCTCCATCGTCTCCCGCGCGCGCGCCCGCAGCCGCTCCGCGTCCGCGACTTCGTCCTTCGAGTCGAGTTCGCGCGCGCGGATCTCCAACGCCACGGCGAGGTCGCGCTGGAAGAAGCCCGCGTTGTTGGCCCAGTCGACCACCTCCGGCTCGCTCTCGTGCAGGAACGCGTAGATGCGCGCCGCGGACTCGAGCGCGTCGAGCGACTGCTCGGCCAACGGGTCCTCGGCGCGCCCGGCGAAGCGCGCGCCCAGCGCGTGCAGCCCCGACACGGCGCAGGGCACGAGCGGCAGGCTCTCGACGCGCAGCATGGCGAGCCCGAGGTCCTGCACCGACAAGAAGCGCCGTCGCGCGGATTCGAGCTCGCCTGCGCGCAGGTCGAGCCAGCCGAGTGCGCAGCGCGCCACGGCGCGGAAGGCGTCGGCGTCGGCGCGCAGGTCCGCGTCGCGGGCAGCCAGCGCGAAGTCCCGTTCGGCCTCCTCGAAGGCCGCGCGCGCGCGCGCGACGGCGGCGTCCTGCTCGCGGGCGAGGTCGAGCTGCTCGAGGCCCTCCTCGTGCAACGCGCGGCCGAGCTCGTGTCGCAAGGCCGGCCATTCGGGTCGGCGCGCCGCCAGCGCGCGCAGGTCCGCCAGCAGGAGCTCGCGTCCCGAGAGAGCGCGCGCGGAAGTCGAGAGCGCCGCGAGCAGCGCGGCGTCGTCGCCCAGCGCCGCGAGCCCCGCCAGCGCCTCGTCGCGCGCGGCCGCGTGGCGCGAGAGGACCTGCAGTTCGTCGACCAGCGCTCGTCGCGCCCAACGCTCGTCGGGCGCGTCCACCAGCGCGTCGCGCAGCAGGGCCAGGCCTTCTTCCGAGCGTTCCAGCGCGCGTCCGCCTTCACCGGCCTCGCGCAGCGCGCGCGCCGAGCGCAAGCACAGGTCCGCGGCCACGAGCCGCGCGGCGCCCCGCCCCGTCGTGTCGTCCGCCGCCTCGCCCGACGTTCCTTCGGCCAGCGCCGCGCGCGCATGGCCGAGGCCTCGTTCCCAAGCCCCGCAGCCCGCCGCCGCGCGCGCCGCGCCCAGGGCGGCGCGGAAGTCGGCGCCACCCGCCAGCACGGCCTCGAACTCCGCCAGGGCATCCGCCATCAGCGGCGCATCGCCATCGAGCCGCGCCACGGCGGCGATCTGCTCGGCGCGCTCCAGGCGCAGATCGCGTTCGCGCGGCAGGCGCTCGCAGGCCTGGTCGTAGCGCGCCAAGGCGGCCCGCGCGTCGCCCGCTTCGACGGCGCGCCGCGCCGCGTCCCAATCCGCCTGCGCCAAGCGGCGCGCCAGCAGCTCGCGCGCCTTCTCGTACTCGCCCGCGCGCACCCAGGCGATCAGTTGCTCTTCCTCTCCTTCGGCGACCAGCATGCCGCCGAGCAGCGCGGAGCGCAGCGACTCCGCGCTGTAGGGCGGCCGCGTGCCCGGGAACAGGGCCGCCAAGCGGGCCTCCACGCCCGCCGCCACCAATGCATCCATCCGCGCCGCTGCTCCTTCGGCGTCCGCGCCTTCGATCTGCGGCGCGGCGCGGCAGGAGAGCAGGCCGACGAGCGCCACGCAGGCCCATGTCGGCGCCGGGCGGTGCGCGGTGCGCGGCTCGCGGCGCGTGCGCGCCGAGGCGTTGGTCGAGTGGGGGGCGCGCATGGCCGGGCGCGGGATTCTAGCCCGAGGAGGGGGTGCGGCGACGCGCTAGGGAGGATCGGACGCGCGGTCACGAGGCCGACCTTCGGCCACGGCCCGCCGCCTTGCGCTTGGATCCTCGGCCGCGCCAAGGGAAGATGCGCCCATCGTGCGCGTCCAAGTCCGACCCATGCGTCCCCATCTCTTCGCGTCCCTGCTGGCCGCGGCGGCCACCTTGTGGTTGCCCGGTTGCGACAACCCGGCCTGCGTCTTCGGCGGCGACTGTTCGCAGGACGCCGGCGGGGGAGCGCTGGGCAGCGCGCCCGCGACGCTGCCGAGCGAGGGCGAGATCGTGCTGCCCGAGCCGATCCGCCTCGAGCGCATGCTGCCCACCGGGCAGAACGAGGATCCGAGCACGCCCATCGTGCTGGTGTTCAACGAAGCGTTGTCCGGCGCCAATCCCGGCACCGCCTTCCAACTCGTCGGCGACGACGGCATCACGGTCCTGCCCGTCGCGGCCTCGTCGGTGGTGGGGGACGGGCGCGTGCTGGTCCTCTACCCGGTGCCTGGAGGCGGCGGGTTGACCCCGGGCGCGGGCTTCAGCCTGCGGTTGCGCGACGGCCAGCAGGTCGTCGACCGCAACGGACAGGCGCTGCAGCCGCCGAGCGACGGCGTCTTCGGGTCGTTCTCGATCGCCGCCAGCGCGCCCGCCGCGCCCAAGGTCCTCGCGGTGCACCCCGCGGACCTTTCCACGAATGCGCCGACGACGAGCGAGATCGTGGTCGTGTTCTCGCGACCGCTCGACGCGGACTCGGTCGACGACGATTCGTTCATCGTCAAGATCGATGGACAGGACCCGACCTTCGATCCGGCCCCCGCGGCCGTCTCCCTGGCCGGGGTGCAGACCGACACGCGCGTGTGGCGCTGGCGCAGCGTCGACGAGGATGGCATCGCGCGCTCCCTCGGCGTCGACAACGAGGTCGCGGTGACCTTGTCGCCCAACGCGGCGCGCATCCTCGACGAAGACGGCGAGGAACTGCCGACCTTCGAGTTCGACTTCAGGACCGCCGGCGTCTCGCCGCCGAGCGCGGCGCGCATCACGAGCTTCCCCGAGGACGCCATCGGCCGCGACGCGCTGGTCGGTCCGGCGAACCTCGCCATCGAGGTCGAGTGCCCCGACGCGGCGAGCGGCGACAGGCTCGAGTTCTACATCTACGGCCGCGATCCCGCCGTGGCGGAGAACGCTCCGTTGATCTCGCTCTACCGCGAGGTGCCGCTGGAGGCGCCCTTCACCACCTTCACGCTGACCGCCGCCGAGGTCGGGCTCTTGTCGAGCGCCTCGCCGGTGACGCCGCGCGTGAAGGAGGGCTCGATCGACTTCGCCTTCGCCGTCAAGCGCGGCGCGGCGCGCACGGGGGTCGAGTTGCTCGACGCCGACGCGCAGGTCGCCGGACGCCAGTCGCCCGTGCTGGACCTCACGCCGCCGAGCCTCGTGGGCTTCGGCGCGACGGGCACGAACAAGCTGGTGTTGCGCTCGGACCAGCGCGACTTGTGCGTGCTGGCGCGCGCCAACGAGCGCGTGCAGGCGGCGCGAGTGACCGCGCTCGGCGTCGACAACGAAGTGGAGGACGGCGTGGCGCCCGAGGTGCTCGGCGCCGACGACTCCGGACTGTTCCTCGCCGCGCCCGTGGCGGGCCTCGGAGAGTCCGGGCTGTTCGATTCGAGCGTGCCCTTCGCGCTGGTCGTGTACGACCGCGCGCTCAACGCCTCGCCGACGCTCAACGCCACCTTCGAGCAACGCGGCGCCGCCAGCATCGGATCGATCGACGGCGAGGAGCTTGTCGTCGAGGTCCACGACGCCCTGACATTGGCTCCCATCGCCGGCGCGGAAGTGCACGTGCACAAGCCGGAGGGCGCCGGATACGTCGAGGTCGACCTCGGCCTCACGAACACGAACGGCTTGTACGACCTGCCGCTGCTGCCCGGGCGCCTCGTCGAGGCGATCATCACCGTCGACGCCGCGGGCTACGGTCTCGCCACCGTGGGCGGAGTGCGTGGCGCGCGCACCAGCATCGGACTCGTGCCGGTGGAACCGGGCGCGGCCACCGTCGCCGGCACCATGACCAGCGTGAACGCCCTGCTGGGCACGGGCACGCTGACGAAGTCGGTGCGCGACGCGCGCCAGGATCCGCGCGCCGCGTCCATCGCCGTGACGAGCTGCGGGTTCTCCAGCGCCAACCAGCGCCTCGAGTGCAACTTCCCCGCCACCGCGGTGCGTCCGCGCCGCGTCGGGGCGCTCGGCGGGTTCGCCATCACCCCCGCGCTCGCGCCGCAGGTGTTCGACGCGCGCGCCTTCCTGCTGGGCCTCGCCGTGCGGTTTCCCGTGCCGCCGGGACAGGGCGCCAACCAGACCGGACTGCTGCTGTCGATGGATCCGCTGCTCGCCGATCCGGCGACCTCCGACGAGTACGCCGCCTTCGAGCCCGCTGTGCTCGCGGTGCAGGCGCCGGACGGCGCGTCCGCGAGCGCCGATCCGCGCGCGCGCGTCGAAGGACTCGTCCCCGGCCTCGGCGTGCCCGCCACGGTGGGACTCGGCCAGGTCTTCGACGCGCTGCCCAACTCGTGGGCGGTGCGCAGCGCCGCGGGCGGCATCGCCTTCGGCGGCGACGACAGCGACCCGGACGCCGTGGTGCCCCCGGGCGAGCTGGTCGCGAAGGGCGCCATCGACCCGGATCTCTTCGTGCGCGTCGACATCGACTACGCGAGCGGCGGGAGCGCCATGCTGCGACCGCGCAGCTCCAGCCCGCCCGCGCCCCTCGCCTTCGCCGCGGTCGTCGACGACGCGGCCGACCTCTCCTTCGCGCGTCCCGCGCTCTCGGCCGCCATCGAACTCGCCTACGCCGGCGAAGCGCCCCTGGCGGAGGTCCATCGCGTGCACCTGTCCGGCTCGGGCACGCGCGGTTGGACCATCCACGCCATCAAGCCCGCCGGCGAGGCGCTGGTGCGCGTGCCGCTGCCCTTGATCGGAGCGGGTGGCACCCTGCCCCTCGAGCCGGGATCCAAGGGCGCCTACCAGGTGACGATCGAGGGCTGCAGTTGGGAGTCGTTCGACCCGACGAATTGGAGCTTCGCCGACCTCGAGCGCGAGGCGACGCGCAGCTACCGCTCGCCCGTGCTTTCGACCGCCATCCCCTGAGCGCCGGTCGTGGCGCGGTGCGCGGCCCGGATCGGTGGCCGCGGCTGCCCCGAGGCCATGCGAATTCCTCCTTCGGCCGCGATTTTCGGGCTCCGCGGGAACTCCATGCCTGCACGCTTGATCGTCGCTGGCGCAGTGTGCATCCTCGGCCCCGCTGCGGTGGCGAGCGCGAACAGGTCGCGCGCCCATCGCGCCCCGCAGGTACCAACGTGATCCGCCCGCTCAACGCCGCCCTCCTCGCTTGCTCCGTCGCCTTCGTCGCGTGCACCCAACTGCCCAAGCCGCCGGCCGATGGCGAGGTGCGCAGCAGCGGCTCCGCGTTGCTCGAGGCGCGCAGCCCGATGGAAGTCGTCGTGGCCCCGATCCAGGGCGACGCGAGCGTGCCCGGCGACGAGCTGCGTCAAGGCTTCCAGCAGGCCCTGATCGCGCGGCGCTACAGCCCGCTGGCCCTGCGCCAAGTCGACAAGAAGGTCGTCGAGGCCGGCTACAAGGGCGGATCGCTCGCCGAGCAGGCGGTGTTCGAGACCAAGGTCGCGCGCTTCGACACCAGCCTGTTCGACACGAATGGCGCCATCACGGTCGCGATGACCATGCGCATGATCGACGCGGCCGACGGCGCGGTCTTGTGGACCGGCACCGTCGAGCGCCGCTTCGATTGCAGCTCGCACAAGGACCAGTACGCGACCAGCAACGCGCGCCTGCGCGCCGCGTGCGAGTACATCACCAGCGAAGTGCTCGAGGCGTTGCCGGCGCGCAATCCCGTGCCGGGCTACGCCAACGGCTGAGATCGGCTGTAGCGGCGCGTCAACTCCTCTTGCGAGCGTCCCGCAGGCCGAGGCGGCTGCGCCGGGACGGGGGAAGGCGAGCCAAGCGCGCGCGGCGGGCCACCCAGCCCGCGGTTCCCTGCGCGCGGGAACCTCGCCTGCGCGGGCCTCGCAGGCGGTGGCGCGGTGTCGACGCCGCGGACTCACCGCGCGCCGTCATTCCGGGCCGAGTCGTCGCCGGAGCTTCACCGAGGCTGCGCCCTGTCGCCGCACGGTTGGACAGGTTCGAACGCGAAGAGGCCGTCGGGAGCGGGGGCTGGCTGGCCCGGCGGGGCCGCCTTTGGTATTGTCTTCGCGCTCGCGGGCGTCCCCTGCGAGCCGCGGGAACCGGCGCGACGACCGGTACGCACCTCGGCCTGGGGCACCTTTCCCTGGGCCGATGGCAAGTCACCTCGAAACAGGCACGCCGACCCCGATCCCCAGTCGATGGGGGCGGCCCAAAGGAACCCCATGCCGATCACGGCCGAGACGAAGAAGTCCGTCATCCAGAAGTTCGCGACCAAGCCCGGCGACACCGGCTCCCCGGAAGTCCAGGTCGCCCTGCTCACCGCCACGATCAACCACCTGACCGAGCACCTCAAGGTCCACCGCAAGGATTTCACCTCGCGCCGCGGACTGCTTGTCATGGTCGGCGCGCGCAACAAGCTGCTCAAGTACCTGCGCACCACCGACACGGCGCGCTACCAGTCCTTGATCGAGCGCCTCGGCCTGCGCGGCTGAGCCTCCACGACGCCGCGGCCTGCGACCTTCGCGGGCCGCGCGCGTCTTGCATCCACCCGCTCGCCCCGCCACGCTGCGGCACGAGCGCCGGGCTCTTTCCAAGAACGGCATTTCGCATCCATCGAGGTCCTTCGGCGCCCTCGCAGCCGCGCGCCGCGCGCGCCGCGCGAGGGTACGGCAGGCAGCGCGCCGGTCGCGCGCGCCGCGCCCGGGGCCCGAACACGAGCAACTGTCAAAGAAACTAGACAAGACGACAACGAGACAACGACAAGAGACGCAGACCGCAATGAGCAACCATCCCCTTCCCACCACCGTGGAAGCGACCGTCGGCGGAGTCCGACTGGTCCTGCAGACCGGGCAAGTCGCCCGCCAGGCCCACGGGGCCGTGATCGCCACCCTCGGCGGCACCATGTGCTTCGCCGCCGCGTGCGTCGGCCCGCAGCGCGACGACATCGACTTCTTCCCGCTGACCGTCGACTACCGCGAGAAGACCGAGGCCGCCGGCAAGATCCCGGGCGGCTTCTTCAAGCGCGAAGGTCGTCCGACGACCAAGGAGACGCTGACCATGCGTCTCATCGACCGCGCCATCCGCCCGCTCTTCCCCGAGGAGTTCACCCGGGAAGTGCAGGTCATGAGCCACACGCTGTCCTACGACGGCCAGACCAACCCCGACATCTGCGCCATGATCGCGGCCTTCGCCGCGGTGCGCATCAGCGGCGTGCCGTTCAAGGCCACCCTGGGCGCGGTGCGCATCGGCCACCTCGACGGCAAGTTGTGCCCGTTCCCCGCCGACGAGCGCCGCCGCGACGAGTCGCGCCTCGACCTCGTCGTCGCCGCCCACAAGGACGGCATCTGCATGGTCGAGTCGAGCGCCAAGGAGCTCTCCGAGGAGGAGATGGTCGAGGCCCTCGACATGGCGCGCGCCGTGATCGCCGAGATCATCGCCGCCGTCGACGAGTTGAAGGACAAGGTCGCGCGCCCCGCGATGGATTGGGCGCCGCCGGCCGTGGACGAGGCGCTCAAGGCGCATGTCGCCAAGTACGCCCAGCAGCTCGACGCGGTGCTGCCGACCCCGGGCAAGCACGACCGCTACTCGGCCATCGACGCCCTCAAGAAGGATTGCGTCAAGGGCTGGATCGCCATGGGCGCCGCCGACGACGCCAAGAACCGCGAGAAGGAAGCCAAGAAGTACTTCGGCAACCTGGTGACCGAGCGCGAGCGGGAGATGATCCTGCAGGGCAAGCGCGTCGACGGACGCGCCAAGGACGTGATCCGTCCGATCACGATCGTCCCGAACTTCATCCCGCGCCAGCACGGTTCGGTGCTGTTCACGCGCGGCGAGACGCAGGCCATGGTGTCGTGCACGCTCGGCACGCCGGACGACGAGCAGATCATCGACGGCATCGAATCCGAGTACAAGAAGTCGTTCTACCTGCACTACAACTTCCCGCCCTACAGCGTGGGCGAGACCAAGCGCCTCGGCGGCCCCGGCCGCCGCGAGATCGGCCACGGCATGCTGGCCGAGCGCGCGCTGGCGGGCGTGATGCCGACCAAGGCGCGCTTCCCCTACACGGTGCGCATCGTCTCCGACATCACCGAGAGCAACGGCTCCTCGTCGATGGCGTCGGTGTGCGGCGGATGCTTGTCGATGATGCTGGCGGGCGTGCCCGTCGCGCAGCCGGTGGCCGGCATCGCCATGGGCCTCATCTCCGACGGCAAGCGCTACACGATCCTGTCGGACATCATGGGGTCCGAGGACCACCACGGCGACATGGACTTCAAGGTCGCCGGCACCGGGCGCGGCATCACCGCGCTCCAGATGGACATCAAGATCGACTTCATCCCCAGCGAGTGGATGAAGGAGGCGCTCGAGCAGGCCAAGGCCGGTCGCAAGCACATCCTCAAGGAGATGCTCAAGGCCGTGCCGCGCCCGATGAGCGACATCAGCGACTACGCTCCGCGCATGGAGGCCCTGCAGATCCCGGGCGAGAAGATCGGCTTCCTGATCGGCCCGGGCGGCAAGACCATCAAGGCGCTGCAGGAGCAGTACAAGGTGCGCGTGTCGGTGCTCGACGACGCGGGCAACGTGCAGGTCTTCGGCAACGACTCGCGCATGGTCAAGGACTGCGCGAACTCGATCCGCTCGATGTGCGAGACGCCCAAGATCGGCACGCGCTACACGGGCACGGTCAAGTCGATCCGCGACTTCGGCGCCTTCATCGAGATCCTGCCGGGCGTCGAAGGCCTGTGCCACGTCAGCGAACTGGCCGAGGGCTACGTCGACCGCGTCAGCGACGTCGTCGAGCAGGGCCAGCAGATCGAGGTCGTGATCATCAACGTCGACGATCGCGGCAAGATCAAGCTGTCGGCCAAGGCCGCCACGATGGCGACCTGAGCTCCGCGCTCCGGCGAGCGGAAGCAAGGCGCGCCGTCCGGCACCACGCCGGGCGGCGCGCTTGCATGGGCGGCACGCTTGCATGGGCGGCCGGGCGCAGATCGCCCTCGCCACGCGGACTCCTGGTCCCGGGATCAGGAGCCGAGGCGCGAGGGGAGCAGGCCTGCGCAAGCTCGCGGCCGCCCCCGGCCGACAGAGGGATGGGGGAGCGACCGGTTTGGGGAGCGCGCGGAAACATCTTTTTTCTTCCGTGGGATGTGCCCTCGCGCCCTGTTTGGTACAACGGCAACGGATTCAGAGCCCTCGCAGGCGCTCGGTGGTCCCTCTCCGCGCAGTCAGCGGAGGGCCGGTCGGATGGGTGCTCGCCGAGCTCCTCCGCCACCGGCCGGGACCGGGCGCGCCGCGACCGCGACGAGATCCGAAGAGCCCCCGCTCCGCCACCCGCCACGACCCCCAAGCCCTCCACTCGAGGCCACGCGCCATGCAACGCCGGATCCTGATCGCCGCCCTGTCCGCCCTCGCCGTCTCGGCAGCCCTGTCGCTGCCCGCGGCCCATGCGGCCCAAGGACGAGGTGCGAGCCACGGCGAGTTCGGCTTGGTCGCCTTCGCCGGCTGGCAGGTCGACAAGGGCGACAACATCTGCGGGCTCGACGACGCGCGCCAGTTGTCCAATCCGGTCGTGGTCGACTACGACCGCCTCCTCGCCGCCACTCCCGAGATGAAGCGGCTGAAGGACGAGAAGATCGACGCCAATTCGTCCGAGGGCATCCAGCTGCGGCAGAAGGCCGTCGACCGCATCCGCGAAAAGTGCGAAGCGCTGCGCGTGCAGAAGGGCTACTGCAGCGTGTGGAAGGCCATCCGCCACTCCGACAAGCGCACCGTGACGGACGTCACCGACAGCGTCATCGCGCTGTACTGAGCGGGTCGCGCCCACCCATGCGAGCTTCCGCGTCGATCCGCGCGACCGAGGGTCGCGGAGCGGTTCGAGTCCCCGGTCGCCGCACGCGCACGCGCGGCAACCAGCCCCGCGCCGCGGCTCGCGGGATCAGCGAGATCGAGGCTGGCTGACATGCGTGCCTCGTCCGACGCGCAGCGCCGGCGCGCGTACGCGGCGTGCTTCGCCGCGCTTTTCGCCCTGCACGGCGCGGCCTGCAAGAGCGACGAGCCGTCCCGCGCGCCGCAGGCCGAGCCGCGCGCCTCCTCGGGCTGGGATCTCCGCGTCGACGAAGGCAAGCCGGGCTCCGAGGCGGAAGATCCGCTCGACGACCTGCGGCAGTTGATCGAGAAGGGCTCCTTGACGCCCGTCGACGGCATGGGCGAGGGCGACTTCCGCGATCCCGCCCGCGACGAGCGGAGCTCGTTCGACCAGGCCGAGGAGCCCCGCAAGCCGGTGGCCGGGGCCGCCGATCCGGTGCAGGCCTTCGGCGAGAATCCCTACCTCGTCTTCGGCTCGCGCATCGTCGTCTATCCGTCGAAGCAGCTCATCTCGAAGCCGTTCCCGCTGCGCCCGGGCACCGGCGCGAAGCTCGAGAAGTTGCTGCGGCTGATCGGGCCGTTCGAACTGTACGACCAGAAGACCGCCACGGCGCCGCAGTCGCCGCGCCAGGTGCGCCTCGACCTCGAGGAGAACTGGGACGTCGAGAACTTCGGCCAGCTGCGCACCGGCGACAAGTTCGACGACGGGCGGCTGCCCGTGGCGGACTGGCTGGTGGTCACCGCGGGCTTCGAGGCGCTGCGCGAGGTGCAGGACTTCATCAACACCTTCGCCGCCGGCGTGCCGCAGATCGAGATCGAGGCGAAGATCGTCGAAGTGTCGGTGACCGACGTGCTCGACATCGGCGTCAAGCCGATCGACAACAACACGCCGATCTTCGGCTTCCCAGACCACACCTTCGTGCGCGGGCTCAGCTACTCGCTGCCGAACTTCGCCAGCTCGACCGCGGCGAACTCGCTGCTGCAGCTCGGAGGCGTGCAGGACGGCGTCGAGTTCAACGCGATGCTGCAGGCGCTGGCGACCAACGAGAACGTCTCGATCATCTCGCGCCCCAAGGTGGCGGTGCGCGAAGGCGGGCGCGCCGAGATCGTCAACACGATCAAGCTGCCCAACTACAACGTGTCGAGCTTCAACGCCGCGGGCCAGGCCAGCGCGGCGCTGACCTACGAGGAGGTCGGCATCAAGCTCTACGTCATGCCGCGCGTCGTCGGCACCGACACGGTCGCGCTCGCCATCGACATCGAGAACTCGGCGCAGTCCGGCAGTTCGGTCGGCTTCACCCTGCAGAACGGCCAGACCGTTTCGAACCCGATCCTCTCGCGGCGCGCGGCGCGCACGGTCGTGTACCTCGAACCCGGCCAGGCCGTGATCCTCGGCGGCTTGATCAGCGAGCGCACGGTCAAGGTCGAGAACAAGGTGCCCTTGCTGGGCGACATCCCGCTGCTCGGCCAGATCTTCAGCTCGAGCCTCGACCGCAAGGAGCAGACGAACGTGCTGTTCTTCATCCGGCCCCGCATCCTGCAGGGTTCGGACCTGAACCGCGAGTTCTGACCGCGCGCCGGGTCGCCGCCGGGCGCCGGGTCGCCGCCGGGCGCCGGGAAGACCTGGCGCGACGCGGCGTCCAACCACGACGGATCCGACCAGAACGACCCTCCCATGAAGCTCCTGCGCCACGCACGATCCGACCGCGGCCCGCGTCGAGGGGCGGCGCTGATCCTGTCGCTGCTGCTGCTCTTCGTGCTGGTGGCGATCACCCTGCAGATCGGGGTGACGACCGGCACGGACGCGCGGGTCGCGCGCAACGACCTGACGATGACGAGCATGGACCTCGCCATCGAGTCGGCCATGCTGCAGGTGCAGGAGACGCTCAAGACCGACGGCGAATCGAGCACGGGGACGGAGACGCAGCAGCCCGACGCGGGCGCGGCGCAAGGCGCGCAGCAGGGCGCGCCGAACCCCGCGGCCGGCGGCGGCTCGGCGGCGGGCGACGAGTCGAGCGCCTCGGACTCGCGCAAGGACGAGTGGGCCACGCCGCAACGCACCGAGATCAACGAGATCAGCCTGCGCATCCTCGTCGTCGACGAGGACTCCAAGTACAACGTGCTGAACCTCGCCAACCCCGACGAGAAGGAGTCGGAGGCGGCGCAAGGGCGCATCGCGCGCATCCTCGACTTGTGCCGCGAGGGGACCGAGGCCGACATCGACACGGCCGTCGCCGAGCAGATGGCGCGCGCCATGCGCGAGTACATCGTCGAGAGGGACCAGGTCCAGCTGCCGCGTCCCGCGCTGCTCGCCGACGATCCGCAGCGCGAAGAGCTCGCCCTGCCGCGCTCCATGCTCGACTTCGCGGCGCTCGATCCTTTCGAGCCGATGCACTTCCGCGACTTCCGCGACATCAACGGCGAGCCGGTGCACTCCATCGCGAGCTTCCTCACGGTGTGGACCTCGGTCTCGACCGCCGGCGAGGCGCTCGGCGTGCCATCGAGCGGAGCGCCGCAACCCGGCTCCGGCGGGGTCGGCGCGGGCCAAGGCGGTGCGCAGTCCGGCGCCGGTGGCCAAGGCTCGGCCGAACAAGGGGGAACGAGCCAAGGAGGAGCGACGCA
Source organism: Planctomycetia bacterium (assembly GCA_046341775.1). Taxonomy (GTDB): domain Bacteria; phylum Planctomycetota; class UBA1135; order UBA1135; genus SXXH01. Next base: position 38,763 of record JBKDQQ010000115.1, on the reverse strand, counting down.
AGGCTCGTCGGGCCAAGGTGCATCCGGCCAGGGCTCCGGCGGGCAGGCGGGCGGGCAGGCCGGTTCCGGGCAATCTGGATCCGGCCAAGGCGCCGGTGGACAAGGTTCCCCGACCGGCGGCCAAGGCGGCGCGGGCCAGGCGGGCACGGCGGCCAACACGAACGGCACCTCCAACGGCGGGTACGGCATCAACGTGAACACCGCGCCGCCCGCGGTGCTCAAGTCGATCTTCGACGACCGCGAGGTCGACCCGCGCTTCCTCGACGAGATCATCGAGTACCGCAACCTCGAGGAGGAGGAGGAGGAGCCCGGCAACGCCAGCGCGGAGGAGGAGGAGGCCGAAGAGGCGGTGCGCTACGACGAATGGGGCAACGAGGTCGTCGACAAGCGCGCCTTCGAGCAACTCCTCGAGCTGCAGCAAGTCCCCGGCTACGACCAGTTGGATCGCGCGGCACAGGACGCGCTGTCGAGGTTGCTGTCGGTCCAGAGCAACGTGTTCAGCGTCTACGTGATCGCGCGGCGCTCCACTTCCATCGACGGCGATCTGGACGTCGGCCTGGATCCCGCCGAGTCCCGCCGCCTCGAGGAGCAGGGTGGCGACTCGCTGGTCCGGGTGGTGCGTTGCGTGCTCTGGCGTCGCGAGACGGAGGAGGGCATGCAACTCGTGCCCTTGGTGCGCTGGGAGGTGCTCGACTACCTGCCGATCGAGGTCTTGGACTACCCCGACGAGGACCGCTAACCTCTAGGGCGACACTCCGCCGCCGTGGCGGGGGAACTGCCTTCCCGTCCCCCTCCGCAGGACCCAGCCACTTCCATGCCCGCAACCAGCGTGTTCGGCGCCCAATGGGGCGACGAAGGCAAGGGCAAGTTGATCGACCTCCTGGCCAAGGACGCCGACATGGTCGTCCGCTACCAGGGCGGGGCCAACGCGGGCCACACGGTCGTGGTCGCCGGCGCCAAGTACGTGCTGCACCTGATCCCGTCGGGGATCCTCAACCCGGGCAAGGTCAACGTCATCGGCAACGGCGTCGCCGTCGATCCGCTGAAGTTCCTCGAGGAGGTCGAAGGCTTGCGCGCGCGCGGCATCGCGGTGGACGGCGCGAACCTGCGCCTCTCCTCGCAGGCGCACGTGATCTTCGAGCACCATCGCCGCATCGACGGCTTGTCCGAGCGCTGGCGCGGCGACGGGAGGATCGGCACGACGGGACGCGGCATCGGACCGTGCTACGCGGACAAGGCGGCGCGCACGGGCCTGCGCATCGTCGACCTGCTCGACCCCGAACACTGCCGCGTGCGCCTGCGCGCCGCGCTGGCCGAGAAGAACGCGCTGATCGAGCGCGTGCACGGCGAGGCGCCGCTCGACCTCGAGGCGCAGGTGGAGCGCCATGTCGCGCTGGGCGCCAAGCTCGCGCCCTTCGTCGGCGACACGGGACGCGAAGTGCGCGAGGCCTACAAGGCCGGCCGGCGCATCCTGTTCGAGGGCGCGCAAGGCGCGATGCTCGACATCGACGCGGGCACCTACCCGTTCGTGACGAGCTCCAACACCGGCGCCAACGGCATCTCCGCCGGCGCGCTCGTCCCGCCGCGCTGGATCGACCATGTGGTCGGCATCGTCAAGGCGTACTGCACCCGCGTCGGCGAAGGCCCGTTCCCGACCGAGCTCAAGGACGCCACGGGCGACAGGATCCGCGAAGCGGGCAACGAGTACGGATCCACCACGGGCCGTCCCCGGCGCTGCGGCTGGTTCGACGCGGTGGCGGTGCGCCACGCGCTGGAGATCAGCGGCGCGGAGGAGCTGATCGTCACCAACCTCGACGTGCTGTCGGGCTTCGACGAGATCCGCGCGGCCGACGCCTACGAGGCGGGGGGGCGGCGCGTGTCCGACTGGCCGGCGGAACTGGCGTCCTTCGACGGACTGCAGCCGGTCTACACGCGCCACCAGGGTTGGAGCGAGGACATCACGGGCGTGCGCGACTTCGACGCGCTGCCCAAGGCCGCGCGCGACTACATCGCGTGGTTGGAGACCGCCTGCCGCGCCAAGGTGGCGATGGTCTCCGTCGGGCCCGAACGCGACCAGATCATCGATCGCCGCGCCAGCCTCGGGCTCGCCCGGCGTCCGGCGGCGGCCGTGCAACGCACCTGAGCCATGGCGCGCGCCCCCGAGCGTCCCGACTTCGGCGGTCCCTTCCCCGCGCACATCGCGGTGATCATGGACGGCAACGGACGCTGGGCGCAGAAGCAGGGCTTCAAGCGCGTCTTCGGCCACGAGAAGGGCGTCGCCGCAGTGCGCACCATCGTCACCGAGTGCGCCAGGCTCGGAGTCGAGAGCCTGACCTTGTACGCGTTCTCCGTGGAGAACTGGAAGCGCCCCGAGCACGAGATCCGCTTCTTGATGGGCATGCTCGAACGGTTCCTCCTCGACGAGCGGCCGACCTTGATGGAGAACCGGGTGCGCTTGCGCGGGCTCGGACGACTCGAGGACCTTCCTGACGGTCCGCTGCGCGAGCTGCGGGCCGCGGAGGCGGCCACGGCGGAGAACGACGGCATGCTGCTGCGCCTCGCACTCTCGTACGGCTCGCGCAGCGAGATCGCCGACGCGCTCAAGGCGTACGGCGCCGACGTGCTGGCGGGACGCGTCGATCCGGCGCGCGCCGACGAGGAGACCTTGCGCGCCTACCTCTACGACTCCGCCACGCCCGACCCGGACCTCTTGATCCGCACCGCCGGCGAGTTGCGGCTGTCGAACTTCCTGCTGTGGCAGAGCTCCTACACGGAGCTGCACGTGGTCGAAGCGTGCTGGCCCGAGTTCGGCCGCGAGGAGCTGCACGCCGCGTTGCGCGCCTACGCCGCGCGCACGCGCAAGTACGGCGGCCTCGCCGGCGACGCGCAGGCCGCGCCGCAGTCCGCCGCGCCGCGCGATCCGACCGGGGCCAAGGGAGCGCGCTGAGCATGGATGCGACCACGCGGGCCGCGCCGACCAAGGCGCGCAAGATCCTGCGGCGCACCCTTTCGGGCGGCGCACTGGCGGGGAGCCTCGCGGGACTCCTGTGGTGGTCGCAGTCTGAGCCGCGCGTCGTGCCGCTGGCGGCGCTGCTCGTGGTGCTGTTCCTGTGCTTCGAGGTCTCGCGCATGGGCAGCTACGGGCTGGTCGACTTGCTGCCGCCGCTCGCCGTGGCGACCTTCGCGGCGGCGCTCCTGTCGCAGGCGCAGCTCGAGGCGCGCGCCATCGTCGCCGCGCACGCGGGGGAGTTCCCCGAGGCGGCGAACGGCGTGCTGCGGCCCGGCTACTGGCGCGACGCGGCCTTCACCGGACTCGCGGCGCTGGCCGCGCATTCGATCCAGTCGCTGCGCGCGCCATGGTTCGCGCGCCCGACCGCGCGCCTCTTCGCCATGGTGGGCGTGGGCGCCTTGTTGGCGTGGCAGTTGGCCGAGGCGCACCACGGCGACGCGGGGCTGCGCTTCAGCGCGCTCGCCATGGGAGTCGTGGTGCTCGGCACGGCGTGCTTCTCGTGGTGGCGCGCGGACATGCGCCGCCGCGCCCTCTTCGTGGCGCTGCTGGCGGCCTGGATCGTGCCTCCGCTCTTCGCGCTGGAAGGACTGCGCCAAGCCCACGGCCTCGCCGGCCTCGTGCTGCTGCTCGTCGCTTCGAAGGTGGGCGACACCTTCGGCTACTACGTCGGCGGAGCGATCGGCAAGCGCCATCCCTTCCCGCGGCTGTCGCCCGGCAAGACGGTGGCTGGTTGCGTCGCTTCGCTGGCGGGCTGCGTGGCGGTGGTCGTCGCACTGCACCTCGCGGGGCTCGCGCCCGAGGCCAGGCACGGGACCGCGGGCGTCGCGCTGGCGGCGGTGGCGATCAACCTCGCGGCGCAGGCCGGGGACCTGCTCGAGTCGCATGCCAAGCGCAAAGCGGGCGTGAAGGACAGCTCCGGCTGGTTCGGTCCGTCGGGCGGCTTGTTCGACCAGGTCGACAGCTTGCTCCTGACCGTCCCGATGGCGGTCGTGTGCTGGCCCCTGGCCTTCCATGCCGCGGCTTGATCCGCTCCTTGGCTTGACGGATCGGAAGCCACGGGTGCATCATCGTCCACACACCGCGAGCCGGAGCTTGGCCCCCTGAATCCGACGGAAACCACCATCCCGCTGCGCTCGCACGACGAGGCGATCCTGGTCCTCGGCCCGTACGATCGCTACGCCAAGCTGCTGCGGCAGGATCTCGACATCGAGATCTACACGCGCAAGGGCAACCTGAGGATCAAGGGCGCCGACGAGGCCGTGCAGGAGGCGCGTCGCCGCATCGAGCACTTGCTGGGCAAGTCGCGCAAGGGGCGCGAGTTGGCGAGCGCGGAGGTCGAGTCGATCATCCTCGGCCAGGAGAACGGCGCCGGATCGGGCAACTCCGTCGCCGCGGCCGCGCCCATGCCGGCCCCGATGCGCGGGCGCGTCGCGCCGCCGTACCGGCTCGTCAAGGGCGGCGAGGATCCCAAGCTGCGCGCGCCGGCGACGCCGCCGCCGCAACCCACGATGCTGCGCCAGAACCCCGTGGTGGCGCGCAGCGAGAACCAGCGGCGCTACCTCGAACTGCTCGAGCGCTGCCCGCTCACCTTCGGCATCGGCCCGGCCGGCACGGGCAAGACGTACCTCGCCGTCGCGGCCGCGGTGAAGGCGCTGCGCACCGGCAGCGTGCGCCGCATCGTGCTTTCGCGCCCCGTGGTCGAAGCGGGCGAGCGACTCGGCTTCCTGCCCGGCGACGTGCAGCAGAAGCTCAACCCGTACACGCGCCCCCTCTACGACGCGTTCTACGACATGCTCGGCTTCGAGGACGTGCAGCGCATGGAGGAGCACGGGATCATCGAAGTCGCGCCGCTGGCCTTCATGCGTGGTCGCACCCTCGCCAACGCCTTCGTCGTGCTTGACGAGGGCCAGAACGCGACCGTGCCGCAGATGAAGATGTTCCTCACGCGCCTCGGCGAGGGATCGCGCATGGTCGTCACCGGCGACCCGACGCAGACCGACCTCGAGGAGCGCTCGCGCTCCGGACTGGCCGACGCCGTGGCGCGCTTGCGCGGATGGAAGGACGTGGGCCTCGTCGAGTTCGCGCGCGAGGACATCGTGCGGCACCCGCTGGTCGAGGCCATTGTGCGCGCCTACGAGGCGCCTGCCCGTCGCGACGAGCCGCGTCGCGACGAAGGCCGCCGCGACGGATGAAGCCCCGGTCGCCGCGTCGCGCGACCGCCGCCGCGCGCGCTCCGCTCGCCGGCCTCGAGGTGCAGATCGCCTGGCGCGGAACCAAGCCGTGGGTCCCCGCGCAGGTCGTGCGCGAGGCCGTGGCCGCGACCCTGCGTTCGCGGCGCAGCAAGCTGCGCCGCCTGTCGATCGCCTTCGTCGGCGACCGCGAGATCGCCCGTCTCCACGCCGAGTGGCTGGGCGACCCCACGGTCACCGACGTCATCACCTTCGACCTGCGTCCCGCCCCGCCCCGCCCCGGCTCCCGCCCCCTCGCCGCCGCCGACGACGGCCCCGAAGCCGAACTGGTCGTCGGCGCCCGCCACGCCCGCCGCATCGCCCAGGAACGCGGCGTGCCCGCGCGCCGCGAGTTGATCTTGTACGTGGTGCACGGGGTGTTGCATCTCTGCGGGCTCGATGACCGGCAGCCTGCGGATCGGGCGGCGATGCGCAGGGCGGAGGCGCGGGTCATGCGGGGGTTGGGGCATGGGGTGGACGAGGGGGAGCATGACGGCTGATCGGGATGCTGGCCCCGATCGTTGTGCGCGGCGCAAGAGCGGAAATGCGTCAGGACGCCACGCGGCACCTGCGCCGCGCGTTCATTCTCGTAGAGCTTGCAGCCTGCGCTTGCGCGCAAGCACCGATCGCCGCATCGCGGACCGCGGCCAGGACCGCGGAGGTCGGGGCGCCGATGCGAGGAAGGGGATCCGAGGGGCCAGGGGCGCACGGAAGCGCGCGGCTTGGCATCCGACGCGGACCGCGGCCTTCGAATGAAGGGAGTGGGGCCTGCGCGACGACCGCGGATGGTCGCGCTGGATCTTCGACTGGTGGGATCGAGTGCGTCGTAGTCGCTCTGCTTCGACCGCGCGCTCTGCGTGGCGCGCGGCGAGGTGAAACGCCTCTGTAGGGCGATGGCTGCGGGTCGCCGCTGCACCAGGTCGAGGGCTGTCGATGGCGACGCAGCCGCGCATATTCACTGGACGCAGGCGAGTTCGCAGGCGTGGCACTTCTCGCTGTTTTCTCGGCGCTGCTTTCGCACAGCGATCGGGACCAGCATCGGGACCGCGCCACTTCCCCCTTGCAACCACCCTCCCCATTGCGCCTCATGCCCTCGGCAACCGCGCACGGCACCTCTCTCGCCCGCGCGGACACCGCATGCAAAGGACGCCAAGTTCCGTGCGCACATCCCATTCCGCGCCCGGCCATGCCGGGGCGGGAAGCATCGCGTCCGCGCGCAAGGGTCGCGGGGTTGGCGAGGCTGGCGTGTTGACTCCGGCGCGGCGCAAGCCGGTGGATCCGGTGGCGCGGTTGTGGCGGGCTTGGCGCAAGCGTGGCGGGGAGGAGGAGCGCAACGCGCTCGTCGAGCACTACAGGCCGTTCGCGCTGGACATCGTGCGTCGCTTCGCGCTGAGGTTGCCGCCGACCGTCGACCGCGGCGACCTCGAGACGGCTTCGCAGGTCGGCCTGATGCAGGCGATCGAGGGGTACGACCACGAGCGCGGCGTGCCGTTCGAGAGCTACTGCGACTTGCGCGTGCGCGGGGCCTTGATCGACGAACTGCGCCACATGGATTGGGTGCCGCGACCCGTGCGCGCGAGGCTCGAACAGCGTCGGCGGGTGCTCGAGCGCTTGCGGGCGGAGTTCGAGCGCGAGCCTTCCGACGAAGAGGTCGCCTCGGACATGGGCATGGCCGTCGCCGAGTACCGCCAATTCTTCGGCGCGGGCCTGGTCGATGGTCCGCAGTCCGCGTGGATCGACGAAGAGGGCGAGGACGCTTCGACCGCGCTCGACCGCGTGGCCGACGAGAACGCGGCCAGTCCCTTCGACGACCTGACGCGCGTCGAGATCCTCGGGCTCGTCGCCCAGCGCCTGTCGGAGGTCGAGTACCAGGTGGTGTACCTGCGCTATTGGGAGAATCTCGCGATGCGCGAGATCGGCGAGTTGCTGTCCTTGTCGGAATCGCGCGTCTGCAAGATCCACATGCAGGTGCTGGCGCGATTGCGCGAGCGCTTGTCGAGCAGCGCTGGTTGAGCAGCGCTGGCTGAGCACGACGCTGGCTGAGCACGGGGCCGGTCGAGCAGCGCCTCAGCCGCCCGCACTCCCAAACTCTGCTCCTCCGCTCCGCGCAGTTCGCGCCCGGCCCGGCAGCGCACGCGTGGAAAAAGCAGGAGCCCGGGGCGCGGCCCCGAGCTCCTGCCAAGGATCCCGACTCCAACAACGCCTAGAGGCGTGGTCGGATCGATCGCATGAAGGCGGGAATCCCCGTCTTCGTCCCCATCGCGATGGCGGCGCGCGAGGCGCCGCGGTCGGGGAAGGAGCCGATGCGCGATCGCGTCCCCACGACGACCGCCAAGGCTCCTTCGTTCGCGGCCGGCCGCGTTCGTCCCCACGAAACGCGGCGCGACCGACCTCCTCCACCCACGCGGCCAAGGGGTCCCCGTCCCGTGGCCGCGATGCCCATCTCCGCGGCGGCACGGCCGCGGAGCACAACTTCCGAGAGCTTCCAACCCGTCCGCGCGGCGGCGTCGCCAGCCGCGCGGTTGGAGGGGCGGACGAGTCCGGCGAGGGTCGGCGCGAACTCGTCGGCGCCTGCGCCTGCCCAGCGCGTCGCAACGACTCGGTTCGGTGTCATGCTCCCTCCCATGTGCCTGTGCTCGCTTGGTTTCGTCCGCTGTGGGACGCGCGTCGCGCCGCGGGAGAGGGTCCGCTGCGCCGTGCCCTTTGGCGGCACGGCGCAGCGGGGCGAGGGAGGGAGAGTCGCGAGACGCTCCAACCCGGCCGTCATCACCCGAGGCGGGACGTTTGGTCCCGTCTGCCCCTGCGACGACGTTCCAGGTAGGAGCGACGACTTCGGCGGCTGGGCTGCCCTTCCGCGCGGAGCGCGGGGTGGGGCCCCTGGCTTTGCGACCCGGCCTTCCGACCGGTGTGCCCTTGTCGTTTCGTCGTTCGAGGCGCAACAGGATACCCGCCGCGTCCGCGCTTGTCAAATGCGACTTGCTGAAAACAGCTTGTTTTCGTGTGCCGAATTGGCGCAAGTGCGCTTTCGTGTCAAGCGCTTTGGACAGCGAAATTCCTTCGCGTCGGAAGGAACTTCCCGCCGCTTCACGCGTGGCGGAAGTCGTCGATGCGCACGAGCTTCGCATCCGGCGCGGGCGCGCCGGGCGAATGGATCGTGTCGAGCAGGAAGTGCAGGGCTTCGGGGAAGGCCCGCGAGAACATGTTTGCGTTGCCCGGCTCGTTCTCGAAAGTCGCCACGACTTCGCCCTTGTAGGAGCGGATGTCGTGCACCGCGTCGTCCTTGAAGGCCGCGTCGCCCATCTCGAACGAAGGCTTGAGGTGCAGCACGCAGCGTCCGCGCCAGAAGGGGAAGCCGCACTGGCGCAGTGAACGCACCGTGCCGATCTCCATGCCGCCCACGTGGCGTCCGGTGAGGTAGTAGATCAGCGCGCCGCGCGCGTGGCAGGCGAGCGCGAACTCGGGGGCTCCCGGCACGGGCTCGTCGACGAGCAACCACTCGTCGGTGAAGAAGCGCTCGAACCAGAAGGCCTTGACCTCGTCGAGCAGGCGCTCGTCCGAGACGCCGAAGCGTCGCAGGTCCTCGTGGATGTTCCAGCCCATGTCGTCGGGCGAAAGCCGCGCCACGACCTCCTCGAGGCCCGCCCAGCGCGCGCCATGCGCGCTCGCGTAGGCCTGCAGGATCTTCAAGTTGCGCGGCGCGGTGGTGAAGAGCGTCGAGTCGAGGTCGAAGACCACGACCGGCAGGCGCCCGGCGGCGCAGGAAGCGTCGATCCTGGCGAGGACTTCGGAGAGGCGGTGCGCACCCATGGGGGAGGACTCTAGCGGTCCGCCCGCCATGGCGCACGCCTCGCGCGTTGCCTCGCGCGCGCGTCGGCGGTTAGCCTCCACGCATGCCCCCCTGGCTCGAGAAGCTGCTGCCGATCCTGCTCCTCCTGGTCGCCGTCGCGGTGGTCGTGTCGCGCCTGCCCAAGGTCCAACTGGGCCACGAGGACCGCTTCGTGCGTCGTCGCCGGTGGAACTGGATCGTGCTGGGCCTCGCGTACTCGCTCCTGTACTTCGGCCGCTACAACCTGTCGGGCATCGCGGGCGAGCTCGACAAGGCCGGCGTGCTGTCGCGCGCGCAGTTCAACCAGATCGACGCGATCGGCCTGCTCACCTACGGCCTGGCGTTCCTGGTCAACGGACCGCTGACCGACCGCTGGGGCGGGCGCGCGACGATCCTGATCGCCGTGGGCGGCTCGGCTCTGTGCAACGCGGGGATGGCGTGGGCCTTCGCGGCGCGCGACGAGGGCGACGCCGCCGGGTTGCTGCTGTCGCTCAAGGTGCTCAACGCGCTGAACATGTACTTCCAGTCGTTCGGCGCCGTCTCGATCGTCAAGGTCAACGCGCATTGGTTCCACGTGCGCGAACGCGGCGTGCTGGGCGGGCTGTTCGGCATCCTCATCTCGCTCGGCCTGTACTTCAGCTACGACTGGTCGTTGATGCTCCTGCGCGGCGTCGGCGTGGTCGCGCCCTTCTGGGTGCCGGCCACCGTGCTGGCGGCGATGTTCGTGCTGGCGTGGACCATCATCCGCGACTCGCCGGCGCACGCCGGCCTGCGGGACTTCGACACCGGCGACGCGACGAGCGGCCAGGCGCATCCCGATCCGCTCGGCAAGGTGGTGCGGCACCTCTTCTCGCAGCCCGTCATCTGGATCCTGATCGCCATCGAGTTCTGCTCCGGCTTCCTGCGCCAGGCGGTCATGAAGCAGTACCGGCCCTACGCCGTGGCCATCGAGCAGGACGACAGCTTCGTCTACGAGAACTGGGGGATGCTGCTGTGCATCGCGGGCATCCTGGGCGGCGTCTTCGCCGGCACCATCTCGGACCACGTCTTCGGCTCGCGGCGCGGTCCGGTCGCGTCGATCCTGTACGCCGGCCTCTTGATCGGCGCGATCGGGTGCTACTTCCTGCTCGGCACGCCGGGCGTCGGCTGGTCGATCGTGCTGATGAGCCTGTGCGTGATCGGCGTGCACGGCATGCTGTCGGGCACCGCCACGGCGGACTTCGGGGGCAGCAAGAACGCCGGCGTGGTGACGGGCGTCATCGACGGCTTCGTCTACCTCGGCAGCGCGGCGCAAGGCGCCTTGTACGCGGTGGCGCTGCCGAAGGGCGAGGCGGCCAAGGATCCGCAGAACTGGCTGGTCTGGCCGCTCTACATGCTGCCGGTCGCCGTGGTGGGCCTGCTGTTCTGCACGCGCGTCTGGAACGCGCGTCCGAAGAAGGCCGGCTCGGGCCACTGAGGGCCGGCCGCGAGGCGGCGGCCCGGCGCTATCCGGCGTGCATGCGCGCCGCGGCGTGCACCGCCAGCACGCCGTCGAGCACGCGTTCGAAGTCGCCCAGCTTGATCATGTTCGGCCCGTCGCTGGGCGAGCGGTCGGGGTCGGGATGCGTCTCGAAGAAGACGCCGTCGACATGCCCGGTGGCGACGGCGGCGCGCGCCAGCGCAGGCACCTTGCCGCGATCGCCGCCGGTGCGGTCGCCGAGCGCCCCCGGCTCCTGCACGGAATGCGTGGCGTCGAAGACGACCGGCTTGCCCGTGGCCGCCATGTGCTCGAACCCCGTCATGTCGACCACGAGGCGCCCGTAGCCGAAGGAGGCGCCACGCTCGCAGACCATCACGTTCGGGTTGCCCGAGTCGACGCACTTCTTGACCACGTTGCGCATGTCCCAGGGGGCGAGGAACTGGCCCTTCTTCACGTGCAGCGCGCGTCCGGTCCTGGCCGCGGCGACGAGCAGGTCCGTCTGGCGGCACAGGAAGGCGGGGATCTGCAGCACGTCGACGTGCCGCGCGACGAGCTCGCACTGGTCGGACTCGTGCACGTCGGTGAGCACCGGCACGGAGTACTCCTTCTTCACGTCCGACAACCAGTCCAGGCGTTCGATGCCGGGGCCGCGCGCGCCGGCGATGGAGGAGCGGTTGGCCTTGTCGTAGCTCGCCTTGAAGACCAGCGGCACGCCGCGCGAGCGGCACGCCTCGACCAGCTTGCCCGCGATCTCGAAGGTCAGCTCGCGCGACTCGAGCACGCAAGGACCGGCGATGAGGAAGAGCCGCCCGCCGCCGTGGGGCTTGCCGTCGATCTGGATGGTGCGCGTCGTCATCGCGGTGGCCTTTCGAGTTCCGTCCAAGGTACCAAAAGGCGCGTGCGCGTCGCGTCCACCTGGAGGCGCGCGGGCGTCGAGCCCGCGGCGTCGCCATCGAGCTGCACCGGCACGGGTTCGTCCGACTCGATCGTGACGCGCGAGGCGCGCAGCAGCGTCGCCACTCCGGCGGGCAGGCGCGCGAAGGCGCCCGCGAGTCCGATGCGCACGAGCGAGGCGCGCGAGGCGCGCGCGAACAGGTAGACCTCGAACAGGCCGTCGTCGAGGCGGCGCGAACGATCGAGCACGTCGAAGCCGCCGTAGTGCACGCAGTTGGCGACGAGCAGCGACTCGCAGTCGTGCGTGCTCGCCCCGCTCGGTCCGTGGACGGTGGCGCGCATGGTGCGCGCACGCCAAGAGCCGAAGGCGCCCGCGATGGCGCGCGCCCACGCCAGCTTGCCGATCGCGCCGCGGCGCAGTCGCGCGAGCTCGTGCACGGCGTGCCCGTCGAAGCCCGCGCCCAGCACGAGGAACCCGCGTCGCGGAGCGGGCAGGCCGCTGCACGCCCCGAGCGCGGTGTCGAGCTGCACCGTGCGTCCGGCGAGCACCATGTCCGCGGTTCGCCCCGCGTCGCGAGGCAGCGCCAAATCGCGCGCCAGGACGTTGGCCGTCCCCAGCGGGAACTGCGCGATGTCCACGGCCCGCCCGGCGGCGCCGTCGACGACCTCGGACAAGGTTCCGTCGCCGCCGATGGCGACGATGGCGTCGGCCGCGATGGACGCGGCGATGGCGCGCGCGTCGCCGGCCTTGGTCGGCGCCGTCGCCTCGACCAGCGCGCCCCGCGCGCGCAGCTCGGCTTCGAGCTCGCGCAGCGCCGCGACGCCGCGACCCCGGCCCGAGATCGGGTTGGCGACGAGGGCGATGCGGCGCGGTCTCGATTCCATGGGGGTGGCGCGTCCACAGCGTAGACCAGGCGCCGTCCGAGTCCATGCGCGGCGGAGCCAGCGGCGCGCGGTCGGGCCGGGGCGGCGCGCTTCGGCTACCTTGTGGGCATGCGACCGGTGCTGGTGATCGGCTCGACGGGATTCCTCGGCGTGGCGCTGGCGCGCACGCTGCGGGATGCGCGCCAATCGGCCGTGCTGGCGGCGCGCAGGCCGCACGCAGTGCCCGAGGCGGCCGGGCTCGAGCGCGCGACGAAGCTCGTGCTCGACCTGCGCGACGCCACGGCGCTGGAGCGCGTGCTGCTGCTGCTGCGCCCGCGCGCCGTCGTGCTGGCGGCGGCGCTGGCGCGCGTCGACCTTTGCGAGCGCGATCCGGTCGAGGCGCGCGAGGTGAACGAACTCGCTCCGGCTCGCGCCGCGGCGCTGTGCGCGCGCCACGGAGCGCGCCTGGTGCACGTCTCGACCGACCTCGTCTTCGGCGCCCATGCGCCCGCGCCGGGCGGCTTCCGCCCGGAGGACCCTCCGGCGCCCTGCTCGGCGTACGGCGGGACCAAGGCCGCGGGCGAGCGCGCGGTGCTCGCCGCGCATCCAGGGGCGCTCGTCGCGCGACTGCCGCTGTTGTGCGGCGACTCCTTCGGTCGCGGCCTGGGCGCCGGCGACAGCCTGCTCGGCGCGCTCTCGCGCGGGGAAAGGCCGCGGCTCTTCCGCGACGAGTGGCGCACGCCGCTCGACGTGGCCGACGCGGCGCGGGCGCTGGTCGAGCTGGTCGACGAAGACGTGGCCGGCGTGCTGCACGTGGCCGGGCCCGAGCGCCTGTCGCGCGTCGAGCTGGCCGAGCGCGTGCTCGCGGCGCACGGCATCGACGCGGATCGGATCGACCGCTCGACGCGCGCCGAGGCGGGCATGCCCGAGCGACCGCGGGACTGCTCGCTCGACGCGCGACGCGCCGTCGAGATCCTGCCGTGGCTCGCCGCGGCGCGGGTGCGCTGACGGGGATCGGCGCGCCTTCGCGGGCGCGCGGCCTTGACCCCGTGCGCGGCCACGGTTGAAGTGGGCGCGCCATGGAGCTGTCCACACGCTACGCGCCCGCCGAGTTCGAGAGCGACATCTACCGCCAGTGGGAGGCCTCCGGCGGCTTCGCTCCCGGTCCGAGGAAGGACGGCGAGCGCACCTTCGCGATCATGATCCCGCCGCCGAACGTCACCGGCGTGCTGCACATGGGCCATGCGTTGAACGGGACGATCCAGGACATCGTCATCCGCCACAAGCGCATGGGCGGCTTCACGGCCTTGTGGGTGCCCGGCACCGACCACGCGGGCATCGCCACGCAGGCCGTGGTCGAGCGCAAGCTGTACGAGGAGAAGAAGCTCACGCGCATGGACCTCGGGCGCGAGGCCTTCCTCCGCAAGGTGTGGGAGTGGAAGGAGGAGCACGGCTCCTACATCCTCCAGCAGTACCGGCGGCTCGGCGCGTCGTGCGACTGGTCGCGCACCAAGTTCACGATGGACGCGGACCTGTCGCGCGCGGTGCGCGAGAGCTTCGTGCGCCTGTGGGAGAAGGGGCTGATCTACCGCGGCGCGCGCATCGTCAACTGGGACTGCGTGCTGATGACGGCGGTCTCCGACGACGAGATCGACTACGAGACGCGCAAGGACAAGCTCTACGAGCTGCGCTACCCGGTGAAGGGCAGGGACGGCGAGTTCGTGGTGGTGGCGACGACGCGCCCCGAGACGATGTTCGGCGACACGGCGGTGGCAGTGAACCCGGCGGACGAGCGCTGGAAGCACCTGCACGGCGCGACGCTGGTGCTGCCGCTCGTGGGGCGCGAGATCCCGGTCATCCTCGACGAGCAGGTCGAGACCGACTTCGGCACGGGTGCCGTCAAGGTCACGCCGGCGCACGATCCTGCCGACTGGGAGCGCGGCAACCGCTTCAAGCTGCCGCTCGTGCACATCTACGAGAAGGACGGGCGCCTGAACGCGGCGGCCGGCGAGTACGCGGGCATGCCGCGCGAGAAGGCGCGCGAAGCGGTGGCGAAGAAGCTCGACGAGCTCGGCCTGCTCGGCAAGGTGGCCGACTACACGCACAACGTCGCCATCTCGGATCGCTCCAAGAGCGTGATCGAGCCGCTCGTCTCCGAGCAGTGGTTCGTGAAGATGGAACCGCTGGCCAAGCCGGCGATCGAAGCCGTCAAGACGGGCGCCTTGCGCTTCCGCCCCGAGCGCTGGACCAAGGTCTACCTCGACTGGCTCGAGAACGTGCACGACTGGTGCATCAGTCGCCAGCTGTGGTGGGGCCACCAGATCCCCGTGTGGTACGACGAGGACGGCGTGCCCGTCGCCTCGCGCGAGGACCTCGCGATCGGATCGAAGCACCCGACGACCGGCAAGCCGATCGTGCGCCAGGACCCCGATGTGCTCGACACCTGGGCGAGTTCGTGGCTGTGGCCCTTCGCCACGCTGGGTTGGCCGGACACGACCGAGGACCTGCTGCGCTTCTATCCGACGCAGTTCCTCTCGACCGCGCGCGAGATCATCTACCTGTGGGTGGCGCGCATGATCATGGCCGGCTACGAGTTCGTCGACGCCGTGCCGTGGGAGCGCCGCTGCGCCTTCGACGTGTGCAACGTGCACGCCACGGTGCTCGACGGCAAGGGCCGCCGCATGAGCAAGTCCGCGGGCAACGGCATCGATCCGATCGAGATGATCGACAAGTACGGCGCCGACGCCGTGCGCTACAGCCTGGTGCTGCTGACGAAGGAGGGCCAGGACGTGAAGCTGTCGCCCGACCGCTTCGAGCAGGGCTTCCGCTTCAGCAACAAGGTCTGGAACGCCGCGCGCTTCGTGCTGCTGAACCTGGCCGGCGAGCGGTTGGACCCGGTGTCCGCCGCGGGCAAGGCCGCGCTCGCCATGGAGGACCGCTGGATCCTCTCGCGCCTCGTGCAGGCGCGAGCAGAGGTCTCCGCGGCCCTCGACGAGTATCGCATGAACGACGCGGCGATGACGCTGTACCGCTTCGTGTGGAACGACTTCTGCGACTGGTACGTCGAGATCGTGAAGTCGCGCTTCGGCGACGCCGGGGCTTCGGGCGCGGTGGCGCGCGGCACGCTCGTGCGCGTGCTGGAGGACGCGCTGGCGCTGCTCCATCCGTTCACGCCCTACATGACGGAGGTGCTCTGGAGGTCGCTGAACGCGGCGCTCGGCCGCCAGTCGCCGATGCTCATGAACCATCGCTGGCCGGACGGCGCGAACCTCGTCGTCGACGCCGATGCCGAGCGCGAGATGCAGGTCCTGCAGGACCTCGTCGGCGCGGTGCGCCAGATCCGCAATCTCGCTGGTCTCGCCGAGCGCGCCAAGCTTCCCGCGCTCGTCGCCGCCGACAAGCCCGCGATCCGCGAGATCCTGGGCCGCCATGCCGGAGTCGCCAAGGCGCTCGCCCACCTCGAATCCATGGACGTGCTCGCCGCGGTGCAGCGCCCGGGCAACTCCGCCGTGTCGGTGGTGGGCGGGGTGGAGGTCGTCGTGCCGCTGGGCGAAGCGGTCGACCTCGCCAAGCTGAAGGACCAGCTCGTGCGCCGCGCCGAGAAGGTGCGCGCGGGCATCAAGGCCTGCGAAGCCAAGCTCTCCAACGCCGCGTTCATCGAGCGCGCCGATCCCGAGGTCGTGGTCGAGGAGCGAGCGCGCCTCGTCGAGATGCAGGCCGAACTCGCCATGCTCGAGAAGAACGCCGCGGGCTTCTGAGTCCGCGGCCGCCGCCGCTCAGGGTGCCGTGCTCGGCTGCGGGGCCTGCTCGGTCGGCGACGACGGCATCCAGATGCCGCTCCGGCAGGCGAATCTCTCGCGCACGATGCCGGGCGACTGGACCGTCAGGGAGAGGCGCACTTCGAGGCCGGCGCCGACGAGCACCACCTCGTGGCCTGCGCCGGCGGAGTTGGCAAGACGCGCGGCGTGCGTCGCGCGTCGTTCGCCATCCCAGGAGCAGGCTTCCACCCGCCACTCGCCGCCGTCCGGTGCGAGCGTGCAGCTGGCATGGACCCAACTCGAGGCGTCGTTGCGGACCCACGTCGTCGACCAGCCCTCGTCGCGGGTCCCTTCATGCTCGAGGACCTCGAGGCCCGCGTCGCCGATGGTCATGATCGCCTGCGCGTCCGGCCGGGCGGGATGGTCGGGTCGGGCGGGCCAAGGCAGGGGCGGCAGCGCCGGCAGGTGCAACGCCGGCGGCCACGTCTGCACGCCCAGCTCCAAGCCGAGCAGTCGCAGCTTGACTCCCTCCTGCGCCGCCAATGTCAGCCCGAGGGGACCGAGGTCGCCGCGCACGCCCGTCTCCGACGTGGCGAGTCCGGCACTGGCGAAGCCGTCATGGTCCTTGCCGACGGCGTTGTGGTCGAGGACGGCGCCTAGTCCGTCGATGTCGTCGCACAACTCGCGGATGAAGGTGTTGCTGTTGGGACCGGGCCAGGCGCGGTACTCGTCCGCGTAGCGCGGACCGCGGCGGTCGACCGCCGCCTCCAGTTCGCGCAGCACGCGGCGCGCCTCTTCGCCGCGCAGGTCCGCCTGGGTGGCGACGGTCCGGTTCCAGCGCAGTTCGGAGCGCGCCGCCACGGCATCGATCTCCCGTGCGTTCCCTGGCATCCCGGGCGCGCGCACCTCGATGCGTCGCCATCGTCCCGTGTCCTTGTCGCGCGCATCGATCCACTGGTGGTGCGCGAAGCGCGCGTACCAGTCGAACTCCTCGGGGATGCGGCAGCTCTTGACGAGCACGATCCAGTCCTCCTCGCGCTCGTCGAGGGAGGGCGCGGAGGTGCAGGCGGCGGCGGCGCAGACAGTCACGACGGCATGTAGAAAGCGCATGCTGGAACGATAGTGGGACGAGCACGCGTCGCGCAAACCAGGCGGCGGGAGCGCGTCCGTCGTCCGCAGGCCACCGGACCTCCCCGCTCCGCCGGCCGCGGAGTCGTTCGCCGCCGTGCGCGCCCGAGTGGCGGCGCGGATCGCAGCTATCCGCGGCTCCATCCGGGAAGTGGCCTTGCGGAACCGTCGTCCGGGCCGCGCGACCGGGCGCGCGGCCTCAGCCTCGGTCGGCGGCCTTCTTCGCCGCGGCTTCCGCGCGCGCAGCCGCGGGCGCCTTCAGCCAGGAGTCCCCGTGCTCCTCGAGCAGGGCGAGGAACTGGTCGAGCACGGCGGGATCGAACATCTTGCCGCGCTGCTCGGCGAAGAAGTCGAGCACCTTCGGCAGTTCCCAGCCCTCCTTGTACGAACGCTTCGTGGCGAGCGAGTCGAAGACCTCGACCACGCACAGGATGCGGCCGGGCAGCGAGATCTCCTCGCCGCGGATGCGGCGCGGATAGCCGGTGCCGTCCCAGCGCTCGTGGTGCTCGGCGACGAACTGGCAGACCTCCTTCAGCATCGGGTGCGTGCCGAGCTTGCGCGCGCCGAGCAGCGGGTGCTTCTTGACCTCCTCGTACTCCTCGGGGGTCAGCGGGCCGTTCTTCGTCAGGAAGCCGAGGTCGTCGAGGTAGATCTTGCCGTAGTCGTGGGCGATGCCGGCGAGTTCGAGGCGTTCGCGCGCGCGGTCGTCGAGGCCGAGGCGCTGCGCCAGCATGCGGCAGTACTTGCGCGTGCGCGCGCCGTGCCCGGCGGTGTAGGGGTCGACGCGCTCGATCGTGTGCGCCACCATCGAGGTGAGGATGCCGGCGAGGTCGGCGAAGCCCAGCGACGGCGCGGCGATCTTCTGCTCCTCGAGCACGCGCGACAGCGTGGCGCCGAGCACCACCGGGTCGATCGGCTTCTGCAGGTAGTCGACCGCGCCCTTCTTGATGGCCGCCACCGCCGCCGGGATCTCGGCGCGGCCGGTCATCATGAGCACGACGGCTTGCGGCTGCAGCTCGCGCGCCGCGCCCAGCACCTCGAGGCCGTCCTCGCGCCCGTCGAACAGCACGTCGGAGACGACCGCGTCGAAGCGCAACGACTGCAGGAGCCGCGTCGCGTCCTGCAGGCTCGTCGCGATGGTGGTGTCGAAGCCCTGGGCCGAAAGGACCGCGGCGAGCACCTCGACCAGCGCGCGTTCGTCGTCGACGACGAGCACGGAAGGCCTGGCCGCTTCGGGGATGCCGGAATGGACGCTGGAGGGATCGTCGTTCATCGCACGCATGCGGTGTACCCGCTGGTCCGCGCGAAGGGAAGCATACGCGATGGATGGGCGGCCGGCGCTCCATCCGGCGCCCCGCGCTCGAACGGCGAGCTCCGCCTGCTATCCTCGCGCGTCGTGGCCGACACCCTGCGCATCGAACTGGACGCCGACGCCAAGAACCGCCGCCTGGACCATGTCCTGCGCGAGCGCCTGCCGGATTGGTCGCGCACGCGCGTCCAAGGCCTGATCAAGGGGGGCAAGGTGCGCTTGTCCGGGACGGTGGTGACCAAGCCCGGCCTCGTGATCCTCGAACCCGGCGTGGTCGAGGCCGAACTGGTCGAGGAGCGGGTCGAACCGCCCGCGGGGGCGCTGGGCCTGCTGCGCATCCTGCACGAGGACGAGCATCTGCTGGTGGTCGACAAGCCCGCGGGCCTCCTGACGCACACGAACTCGCCGACGGGAGAGCCGGGCGTCGCCGAGCTGCTGGCGGCGAGCCACGGGCCGTTCCCGAGCTTGTCCGAGGACGGCGAGCGGCGGCCCGGCGTGGTGCACCGCCTCGACCGCGACACCTCGGGCCTGCTAGTCCTGGCCCGCACCGGCGCGGTGCTCGAGCGCCTCAAGGAGGCCTTCGCGGAGCGCGAGGTCGCCAAGACCTACCTGGCCTTGTGCCATGGCGTCGCGCGCTTCGACTCCGAGTGGATCGAGGCCGAGCTCGGCCGCGGCGGCAAGACGCGCGACCGGATCAGCGTCGTCGAGCCGGGCACGGGGCGCGCGGCCTCGACCTACTACCAGGTGCTCGAACGCCACGCGGCGACGACCTGGATCGAGGTGCGTCCGAAGACCGGCCGCACGCACCAGGTGCGCGTGCACATGGCGCACGCCGGGTTGCCGCTGGTCGGCGACGACGTCTACCGGCCGCGCGGTCGCGCGCTCGTGCCGCTGCCCGCCGGTTCGCCGCGCCTCGCCCGGCACGCGCTGCACGCCGCGCGCCTCGAGTTCGCGCACCCGACGAGCGGCGCGCCGCTCGTCTTCGAGTCGCCGCTGCCCGCCGACATGGCGGAGCTGCTCGGATTCCTGCGAGCGCACGCCGCGGCGCGCGAGGAGTGAGGGCGCGGCCCACGACCAATGAGCACGCAAGAGATCGCACGAGAGGGCGCGCCCAAGGCGCGCGGACGCGACGCCTGGCTCGCCGAGACCTGGGCCAGGTCGCTGAAGAAGAGCCCGGAGCGGCAGGCGCGCTTCGCCACCGCCTCGGGGATCGAGCTCCAGCCGTGCTACGGCGACGCGGCCGACGGCGGCATGCCGGGCGAGTACCCGTACACGCGCGGCATCCGGCCCACGATGTACCGCGCGCAGCTGTGGACGATGCGCCAATACGCGGGCTTCGGCTCGGCGCGCGACACGAACGCGCGCTTCAAGATGCTGCTCGAGTCGGGGCAGACGGGACTCTCCACGGCCTTCGACCTGCCGACGCAGATCGGCCACGACTCGGACTCGGCGCTCGGCCGCGGAGAGGTCGGACGCGTGGGCGTGCCGGTCAATTCGGTCGAGGACATGGAGCGCCTGCTCGACGGACTGCCGCTCGACGAGGTCTCGACCTCGATGACGATCAACGCCACGGCGACGATCCTCCTGGCGTGCTACTGCGCGGTGGCGAGGAAGCGCGGCGTGCCGCTGTCGAAGCTGCGCGGCACGGTGCAGAACGACATCCTCAAGGAGTACGCGGCGCGCGGCAACTACCGCTTCCCCGCCGGTCCTTCGATGCGCCTGACCACCGACCTCATGGCGTGGTGCGCCAAGGAGGTGCCGCAGTGGAACACGATCTCGATCAGCGGCTACCACATCCGCGAAGCGGGCTCGACCGCGGCGCAGGAGCTGGCCTTCACGCTGGGCCATGGCCGCGCCTACGCGCGCGCCGCCATCGACGCCGGACTCGCCGTGGACGAGTTCGCGCCGCGACTCTCGTTCTTCTTCAACGCGCACAACCACCTGTTCGAGGAGGTCGCCAAGTTCCGCGCGGCGCGCCGCATGTGGGCGCGCATCATGAAGGACGAGTTCGGCGCCAAGGACGACAAGAGCTGGATGCTGCGCTTCCACACGCAGACGGCGGGTTCGATGCTCACTTCGCAGCAGCCGGAGACGAACGTCGTGCGCGTGGCGGTGCAGGCCCTGGCGGCGATCCTCGGCGGCACGCAGTCGCTGCACACGAACAGCATGGACGAGGCGCTTTCGCTGCCGACCGAACGCTCGGCGCGCCTCGCCTTGCGCACGCAGCAGGTGCTGGGGTTCGAGTCCGGCGTGACCGAGGTGGTCGACCCGCTCGGCGGCGCGCCGCTGGTGGAGGCCTTGACCGGGGAATTGGAGTCGCGCGCCCGCGCCATCATGGCCGAGGTCGACCGCCGCGGCGGTCCGGTGGCGGCCATCGAGCAGGGCTGGACGCAGCGCGAGATCCACAAGAGCGCCATGGAATGGACGCGCGGCGTCGAGGACGGCTCGAAGGTCGTGGTGGGCGTCAACCGCTTCCAGGTCGAGGAGTCGCGACCCGAGATCTTCCGTCCGAGCGACGAGAGCCGCGCGCAGGTGCTGAAGGACCTCGAGGAACTGCGTCGCACGCGCGACGCGGCGGCGGTCGAGGGCGCCCTGCGCGTCGTCGAGGAGACTGCGCGCGGCTCGGAGAACCTGATGCCCGCGATCCTGGCCGCCGTGGAGCGCAAGGCGACCACGGGCGAGATCTGCGCCAAGCTCGAGCGCGTCCACGGTCGCTACCGACCGCCCGAGGTGCTCTAGCTCCGGTCGCCCCGGTCCTGCTTGCCCCGGTCCCGACGCCCTAGCGCGCGCCTCCGCGCAGGGATTCGACGCGCTCCAGCGCTGCGGCGGCGCCGGCCTGGTCACCGGCCGCGGCGGAGATCGAGGCCTTGATCTGCCACATTTGGTGGTCGAGCGGACGCAGGCGCAGGGCGGCGTCGATGGCCATGGTCGCCTCGGCGAGCCGTCCGGCCATGCCGAGCGCCTGCGCCAGGTTGGCGTGGCCCGCATGTCCATCGGGCTTGACCTCGACCGCGCGTCGCAGCAGCGCGATCGCCTCGTCGCGACGCGCTGGGTCGGACATGAGCAACTGGCCCAGGTTCACCAGCGCCGTGTATTGGCGCGGCGCGCGCTCGACGACCTGCCGGTACTGCGTCTCCGCGCCGGCGCGGTCGCCGCGCTCGACCAGCAGCGCCGCCAGCCGGTTGTGCGCCTCGGGGTAGAAGAAGCCCGCGCCGTCGCGCAGCTCGAAGGCGCGCTCGTAGCTGCGTTCGGCCTCCGCCTTGCGGCCCGCCTTGGCATGCACATCGCCGAGGTTGAACCACGCCACGGCGCTGCCCGGGTTGTCGCGCGTGGTGGCGGTCCAAAGCGACTCCGAGCTGCGCCAATCGAGGTTGCGCTCGTGCGTGCGCCAGGCGTAGAAGCCGAGCACCAAGGCGATCGTCGTCCAGCCGACGATGCGCGCGCGCGCCGTCAACCAGTCGAGCCCCGCGCCGAAGGCGATGGCGAAGCCGAAGGACGGCAGGAACAACAAGCGATCGGCGCGCACCGTGCCGATCGGCAGCAGCAAGTTGCTGACGGGCAGGATGGCCAGCGCGAACCACGCGATCCCCGCCAGCGCCAGCCACGCCCGGCGCCGCGCCAGCCACCAGCACGTTCCGCCCAGCGCGAGCCACGCGGCGAACGAAGCGATCACGCCCGGATCGCCGGCCGAGCGGCGCACGAGGTCGCGGTAGTCGGAGTAGTCCGCGCACATCGACAGCGGCAGGAAGAGCTGCCCGACGTACTTCGCCAGCGTCTCGCTGGCATGGAGGATGCGGTCCGCCGTGGTGGAGTGCGCCATGACGTCCTGCAGCGCCACGGAGAAGCCGCCGACGGCGTTGTTGCGCAGCGCGAAGAAGGCGACGAGCGGCGGCGCGTAGGCGAGGTACAGCGGCAGGCGTCCCAGCACCGGGCGCAACGCGCCTCGCTCGCGCACCAGCCAGTCGAGGAGGAACAGCAGGCCGGGCAGGGTCACGGCCGTCTCCTTGAAGAGCAGCGCGACGAAGTAGGCCGCGAGCGCTCCGCCAAGCCACCAGCGCGAACGGCCGGCGGATGCGGACGAGCTCGCGGCGGCGGGCGGCGCCGCGCGTCGATCGGCGTCGCGTTCGGCCCGGCGTCGCTCGGCGCGGTTGCGCGGCTCGAGCACGGAGCCTTCGTCGCGCGGCGCCAGGAAGCGGAAGTGCAGGATGCCGGCGACCAGCGCGAAGAGCGCCGCGCCGATCTCGGCGCGACCGACGCCGTTGGCCACGACCTCGGTGTGCACGGGATGCAGCCCGTGGACGAGTGCGATGACGGCGGCGAGGCGCGCACCGGCCCCCAGCCCGCGCGCCAGCACGTAGGCGGCGCCGGCGAGCAGCGCGTTCATCAGCACGTTGACGAGGTGGACGCCGAACGGATCCTTGCCGAAGGCCGCGCGGTCGAGCGCGTAGCTCCACATCGTCAGCGGCCGGTAGAGGCCGTTGTCGCCGTCCTCGTCGCTCAGGTTGCGGGCCGTGAAGAACTGGCCGATGTTTGCGGCGTCGTCGAGGCGCGGGTTGTTCTGGATGACGCCGACGTCGTCGTAGACGTGCCCGTTCGACAGCGATCCGGCGAAGGCCAGTCCGACGAGGAGGACCACCAACGCGAGGCAGGCGAGGTCCAGGCGCCGCGAGCCGACGCCGTTCGTGGAGGAAGGATCGGGAACGCGGGAAATACCGCCCGCGGGGGGAGATGCGTGCATGCGACTGCAGAGCCTACGCGTGGCGACGGGGTCGTGTGGAGGGCCGGAGAGGGCTTCCAGCGGGAGCCGCGCGGTCGCCTAAAATGCAAGTTCGTATCGCCCGGCCTCGATCCCTGCGCCCCTGCGCGGGAGCTGGGCGGCGGAGATTGCTAGTCTGTGCGGCCACGCGCGGGGCGGCGGACTGTTCCTCGCTCCGCGCCGCCCCCCGCCCAGCATGCCCCCCTCCGCGCCTCCGCCCGCGCTCGCCGGCCTCGTCCGCGGCCTGCACCATGTGGCCATCGTCGTGCCCTCCATCGAGGGTGCGCGCGGCACCTACGGCACCTTGGGGCTGGCGGCTGGCGAGGTCGAGCATGTGGCGGACCAGCGGGTCAACGTGCTGGTCCTGATGGCCGGCGCGCAGCGCATCGAGCTCGTCGAGCCGGCCAGCCCCGACTCGCCCGTGACCAAGTTCCTCGAGAAGTCCGGCGGGGGGCTGCACCACCTGGCGTGGCAGGTCGAGGACTGCGCGGCGGCCGTGCGCGAACTCGTGGCGCGCGGCGTGCGCATGATCGACGAGGCGCCGCGACCGGGCGCGCACGGGACCACGATCGCCTTCGTCCATCCCAAGGCGACCGGCGGCGTGCTCATGGAACTCGTCGAGGAACCGCGCGCGCACCAGGAGTCGACGCGATGACGGGATCCGACGCAGGAGCTGGGCCGCGCGTCCTCGCCTGTCGCGCCTGCGGCGCGGCGATGGAGAAGGGCTGGATCGCCGACATGAACATGGGCGCCGCCAGCGGCCAGCCCATGAAGTGGCGGCCGGGCGAGATCAGCATCGTCGACCGCGGCTCGGTCCTCGTGCCTCCGCGTCCCGTCGTGCCGGCCGACCGCAGGTTGCCGGAAGTGCACGCGTGGCGCTGCGGCGCCTGCGGCCTGCTCGAGTTCTTCGCGCCTTGACCGGCCGGCACCAGAACACCGCGGACGGCGCCGCCTCGACGGGGTGCGCCGCCGGCCGCGGGGAACCCTCCCGACGACTTCCACGATGACCAAGACGAAGAACGACGCGGCGCCGGCGGCGCCGGAGAACGCACTCGACCGGTTGCGCCGCATGCGCGAGCTGACGCTCGTGGGCGGCGGCCCCGAGCGCATCGCGGCCCAGCACAAGAAGGGCAAGCTCACCGCGCGCGAGCGCATCGACTTCCTCGTCGACGAAGGCAGCTTCGTCGAGCTCGACCGATTCGTCACGCACCGCTGCACCGACTTCGACATGGCGTCGCAGGAACTGCTGGGCGACGGTTGCGTCACGGGCCACGCGCTGATCGACGGCCGCCCGGTGTACCTGTTCGCGCAGGACTTCACGGTGCTCGGCGGCTCGATGGGCGAGATGCACGCCAAGAAGATCTGCAAGGTCATGGACATGGCCTTGAAGGTCGGCGTGCCGCTGATCGGCCTCAACGACTCCGGCGGCGCGCGCATCCAGGAGGGCGTCGACGGCCTCGGCGGCTACGCCGAGATCTTCTGGCGCAACGTGCAGGCTTCGGGCGTGATCCCGCAGATCAGCTGCATCATGGGCCCGTGCGCCGGCGGCGCGGTGTACTCGCCCGCCATCACCGACTTCATCGCGATGGTGGAGAACACCTCGTACATGCACATCACCGGCCCCGACGTGGTCAAGACGGTGACGCACGAGGAGGTCACCAGCGAGGAACTGGGCGGCGCGCACGTGCACGCGGCGAAGAGCGGCGTGGTGCACTTCGTCTCGCCGGACGGCAAGAGCTGCATGCAGTTGACGCGCAAGCTCCTGTCGTACCTGCCGCTGAACAACGCGGAGGAGGCGCCGTTCGTCCCGACCGACGATCCGCACGACCGGCAGGACTCCGAGCTCGACTCGATCGTGCCCGCCGATCCGCAGAAGCCCTACGACATGAAGCGCGTGATCGAGAAGATCGTCGACGCCAACTCGTGGCTCGAGGTGCAGGCGGAATTCGCGCAGAACATCATCGTCGGCTTCGCGCGCTTCGGCGGCCGGGTCGCGGGGGTGGTGGCGAACCAGCCCGCGGTGCTGGCGGGTTGCCTCGACATCGACGCCTCGGTCAAGGGCGCGCGCTTCATCCGCTTCTGCGACGCGTTCAACATCCCGATCGTCACGCTGGAGGACGTGCCCGGCTTCCTGCCGGGCACCGCGCAGGAGTACGGCGGCATCATCCGCCACGGCGCGAAGCTGCTCTACGCCTACGCGGAGGCCACGGTGCCGAAGATCACCATCATCACGCGCAAGGGCTACGGCGGCGCGTACGACGTGATGGGCTCGAAGCACCTGCGCGGCGACCTGAACCTCGCCTGGCCGGGCGCCATGGTGGCGGTGATGGGCGCGGCGGGCGCGGCGAAGATCATCTACAGGCGCGACATCGACAAGGCCGCCGACAAGGCCGCGATGGAGGCCGAGAAGACCGCCGAGTACGAGCGCACCTTCAACAACCCGTACCGCGCGGCGGCGCGCGGCTACATCGACGACGTGGTCGAGGCGTCGCGCACGCGCCCGCTGGTCATCAGGAGCCTCGAGCTGCTGAAGACCAAGCAGGAGAACCGTCCGCCGCGCAAGCACGGCAACATCCCGCTCTGAGAGGCCACGACACATGTTCGACCGCATCCTGATCGCCAATCGCGGCGAGATCGCGCTGCGCGTGATCCGCACCGCGCGTGAGATGGGCATCGAGACCGTCGCCGTCTGCTCCGACTGGGACCAGAAGGCGCTGCACACGCGCATGGCGCACGTCGCCGTGCCGCTCGGCGGGAACCTGCCCGGCGAGAGCTACCTGCGCGTGGACAAGATCCTCGACGCCGCGAAGAGGACCGGCGCGCAGGCGATCCACCCGGGCTACGGGTTCCTGTCGGAGAACGCGAACTTCGCGCGCGCCGTGCGCGACGCGGGGCTCGCCTGGATCGGGCCGCCGCCCGAGGCCATCGAGGCGATGGGCGACAAGATCAAGAGCCGCCGGCGCATGAAGGACGCGGGAGTGCCCGTGGTGCCCGGCCTCGTCGACCCGGTCGACGACGCGGCGGCGGCCAAGGTGGCCGCGAAGGCCATCGGCTATCCGATCGCGCTCAAGGCCGCGGCCGGCGGCGGCGGCAAGGGCATCCGCATCGTGCGCGACGAAGCGTCGATGGACTCGGCCTTCCGCACCGCGTCGGGCGAGGCCAAGGCGAGCTTCGGCGACGGGCGCATCTACCTCGAGCGCTACCTCGACCGTCCGCGCCACATCGAAGTGCAGCTGCTCTTCGACCACAAGGGCTCCGGCGTGCACTACGGCGTGCGCGAGTGCTCGATCCAGCGCCGACACCAGAAGCTGCTCGAGGAGTGCCCGTCCGTCGTGATCGACGACAAGACCCGCGAGGCGATGGGCGAGGTGGCCCTCAAGGCGGGACGCGCGGTCGGCTACCAGAACGCCGGCACCGTCGAGTTCCTGTGGAGCAAGGGCGAGTTCTACTTCCTCGAGATGAACACGCGCCTGCAGGTCGAGCACCCCGTGACCGAGATGGTCACGGGCACCGACCTCGTGCGCGAGCAGATCCGCGTCGCCGCAGGCGAGCCGCTGGGCTACGGCCAGGAGAAGGTGCGCTGGAACGGCTGGGCGATCGAGATCCGCATCAACGCCGAGGACCCGCGCAACAAGTTCCTGCCGTCGATCGGCACGATCAAGAACCTGCGCATGCCCGGCGGGCCGTTCGTGCGCCTCGACCTCGGCATGTACCGCGGCATGGAGGTCGGGCCGAACTACGACCCGATGCTCGGCAAGCTGATCGTGTGGGGCGCGACGCGCGACGAGGCCATCGCGCGCTGCTCGCGCGCCTTGCAGGAACTCAACGTGGGCGGCGTGCGCACCTCGTGCCCGGCGGCGCTGTCGGTGCTGCAGGACGCGCGCTTCCAGCAGGGCGACTTCGACACGCACTTCCTCGAGTCCATGGACCTTTCGACCACGCCTCCGGAGCACGATGGCGTCGTGGCGGTGGCCGCGGCCATCGCGCGCCACCACCAGCAGCGCCGCACCGCGCTCAAGACCAGCGCCGCCGACCGCGACGCCTGGGTGGCGCGCTCGCGCGCCGGGGTGCAGGCCCCGCTCGTGCGCGTGTCGACGCCGGGAGGTGGCGCGTGAAGTACCACATCACCGTCGACGGCCGCCCGCACGAGGTGGAAGTGGTCGAGCGCCTAGGGGAACTGGTCGTGTCGCTCGACGGCCAGGTCTTCGACGCGCGCTACCTCGAGGTCGACGACCTCGGCCAGGTGGTCATCCTGCACGAGGGCAGGAGCTACGGCCTCTCCATCGAGGGCGACGCCAACCAGAAGTACGTCACCTTGGCGGGCCACGTGCGCGACGTGCGCATCGAGGACGAGCGCGAGAAGGCCGCTCGAGCGGCCGAGCGCGCGCGCAACAAGGGCGGCGGCGCCGTGCTGGCGGTCATGCCCGGCGTGGTCGTCGAGTTGCTGGTCCAGAAGGGCGCCCGAGTGCGGAAGGGCGAACCGCTGCTGGTGCTGTCGGCCATGAAGATGCAGAACGAGATCGCTTCGCCCGTCGATGGCGTGGTGGTCGACGTTCACGTGGCCGCCGGCCAGGCGGTGGCGGGGGGCGCCAAGCTCGCCACGCTCAAGGCCGACGAAGTCGCCTGAACGGGCGACGATGATCCGATCCGGGAGGGCGCGGCGCCGCGAGGTCCGCGCCCTCCGCGCGTCGCGGCCCGCTGGATCCGTCGTGGTCGATTCGTCGGGCGCGAGGCGCGCCGACCCCGCTCCTCCAGGCCCGAATCGGCGCCGGCGGCTACGATTGGGGGCGCGCGTCCGCCGCCCGGCGCGCAGATCCGCCATGCTGAAGAAGCTCCTCTACGCCTGCCTCGCCCCCGCGCTCGTCGCCTCGACGGCGCTCGCCACATGGTCCATCGTGGTCGTCGACACGCGCACGGGCGAGGTCTGCGTGGCCTCGGCCACCTGCATTTCGGGCTTCGACCTCAAGCCCAATCTGGCGCTGGTCAAGGTGGGGGTCGGCGGAGCGGCCGCGCAGTCGTGGGTCGACACCGGCGCCGTCAATCGCCAACGCATCTGGCAGTGGATGGACGAGGGCCGTTCGCCCGCCCAGATCGTCGCCGACCTCGCTCCGCTGGACGCGCAGCACCAGCGTCGCCAGTACGGCATCGCCATGCTGCGCCACGCGCCGACCAGCTTCACCGGCAGCCAGGCGGGTCTGGCGCGCCTCGACTTGTCCGGCGTGGACGGCGACCTGCGCTGGGCCGTCCAAGGCAACCTCCTGACCGGCGGCGTGGTGGTGACCGCGGCGCGCGACGCGCTGCTGTCGACTCCCGGCGACTTGTCGCGGAAGGTCATGGCGGCGATGGAAGCGGCGCGCGCGATGGGCGGCGATGGACGCTGTTCGTGCAGCCAGATGCAGCCGACCTCGTGCGGCGCGCCGCCGGCCAACTTCCAGTGGTCGGCCGCCACGGCATTCATCGTGCTGGCGCGTCCGGGCGACGTGGACGGAGCCTGCAACGGCGGCGCGGGCTGCGCCAACGGCAACTACCACCTCGACCTGCGCGCCATCAGCGGCCCGCCGAACGGGCTCGATCCGATCCTCGCCCTGCAGAACAGCTACAACGCGTGGCGCGCCTCGAAGGCCGCCACGGCCGACCACCTGCTCACGCGCGTGCGCCAGGGCGCGACGACCATCCCCGCCGACGGCGCGAGCGAGACGACCCTCGAGATCCAACTGGCCAACCTCGATGGCGTCGACCTGCTCTTCTCGCCCGCCACCATCGAGGTGGCGGCCGAGCAGGGCGCCGTCGCCTCGGTGGCGCAGGTGGTCGACGACGGCAACGGCCGGCACCGCGTCGTGCTGCGCAGCACGGGCCTCGCGGGCCGCACGCGCTACCGCTTGACCGTCGTGCATCCGTGGAAGCGCGTGCAACTGTGGCCGCCCGTCGAGCTGCACGCCGCGGCCGGCCAGCAGCTCGTCTGCGGTCGCGAGTCCTTCTCGGCCGCGGCCGGGGCCGCCACTCCCTTGTGGTGCGACTTCGGACCCGGCGCGGCTCAGTCCGCCTACATCGTGCTCGGATCGGCCTCCGGCTCGACGCCCGCCACGACCGTCTTCGGACAGCAAGTGCCGTTGGCCCAGGACACCTTCTTCCTGTCGATGCTGGCGCAGGCCAACGGCGCCACCTTCGTCGGCACGCAAGGCGCGCTCGACGCCAACGGCCGCGCGCGGGCGGAACTCGTGGCCGCGCCCGGCCGCTTCCAGCCCCTGGTCGGCCGCACGCTGGGCTTCGCCTGCGTGCGCACCGGCCCCGCGGGCGGCGTGTCCAACGTGGACTCGCTGGTCGTCGCGCCCTGAACGGAGGCCCGTTCGCGCGGACTAGAGTCGCACGAGCGGGTCGCGCGGCTCGGCCGAGCCCAGTTCCACGAGGCGCGCGAGGCCGCGCTTGAGCGCTGCGCGCATCGAGAGCAGCCGCTCGTGCTCGCGCACGATGCCGTCGACCTCGAGGTAGAGCTCGTCGACTCCGTCCGGAAGTCGCGCGCCGAAGCCCTCTTCGCGGTGCTTGACGGAGTACTCGCGCACATCGGCGGCGAGCAGCGCGTTGCGCAACTTGTGGTCGGCCAGGAACGCCGCCAGGCGCGCGGGGTCGTTGGCCTCGCCCGAGTGGCGCGCGTCGAAGGTCGGATCGCTCGTCGACACCGGATCGATGGCGACGATGCGCCGCAGCTCGTCCCACAAGGTGCGGCGTCGCAGCCGGAACGACAGGCCGTCGACGGCGACGAACGGCGCGCGCATGCGCGTGTGGTGGCGGTGCACGCCGTCCTCCGCGAAGGCGTGGTCGTCCAGCGTGATCGTCCACGGGCCGTCGTGGATCTCGACTCGCGGGGCGCCCGACGCGCCCAAGGTGTACACGCCGCCCTCGGAGCGGCACAACTCGCGCCACGCAGCCTCGCGACTGGTGCGCACGGGATCGACTCCGACCATGGTCCTCGCTCCTCGCGTCCCGCGTGCGGCGGCCCCATCGCCGCCGCGTCCGCGAGTCCGCCCCACGATTGGAGGACGGATCGGGCGCGGAGGATCCTCGTCGTAGTGCGCAGTCCCGGGCGGGGCGGGTGCGCAGTCCCTCCTCGCGCGCCTCGCCCCGGGGGTGCGCAGGTCAGCGCGCGGGGAGCTCGGCGAGGCGCTTGCGCCAGCCCTCGGCCTCGGCGACCCCGAGCCGACCACCGAGGTCGATCGCTTGTCGCAGGCTGGTGCGTTCGCGTTCGACCAGTCCCAGCTCCTTCGTGCAGCGCGCCATGCCGGCCAGCGATTGCAGTTCGTCGCCGAAGAGCTGCAGGTCGTGGGCGAGGTCGCGCGCGATGCTCCACGATTCGAGCGCGGCGCGCGCGTCCCCGAGCAGCTCGTGCGCGCGGGCGCTGCCGGCGTGGCCCATCTGCGCGCCCCACCAGTCGCCCAGCGGGCCGGCCTTCGCCAAGCAGTCGCGCGCGGCGGCCAGCGCGGCCTTGCCGTCCTTCTTCTTGAGCGCGGCGCGGGCCTCGCCGAAGGCCTTCTGCCCGCCGCGGAACTGGCGCTCGGCGGCCTCGTCGAAGCCGGCGAAGGCCGATACGTAGTCGGCGAGCAGCGGATCCACTCCGGCGGCGAGCGCGCAATCGGCCCCGAACAAGGCGCGACGCTGCTGCGCCACGACCTCGGAGGCGTCGCGCTTGGCGCCCTGCTCCTTGGCCGCGAGGCTGCCCTCGAGGTCGGCGTCGATCACGCCCAGCACGTCGCCGGGATGGGCCTTCCACAAGGCCACGACGCCGTCGCGATCGCCCTTGTCGGCGAGCTCGACGAAGCGCGCGCGCACGTCGGGCTCCTGCGCGGGGTGGATGGGGGCGGAGAGGGAGGGCGCGACGGCGAGCAGCAGGATCGGATGCATGGTTGGTTCCTCGATGGGGCGCATCGTAGCGGCTCGCGCGTGGAACCGCGCACGCGCGGGCCCTATCGTGTCGTCGCGATGGACGAACTGGCGCGGCGCACGATGGAGTGGGTGGAGATCCCGAGCATCACGGGCGGCGAGGCCCGGTATGGCGAGGCCTTGGCGGATCACTGCCGCCGCATCGGGCTCGCCGTCGAGCGGCAGGAGCTCTCCCCGGGGCGCTTCAACGTGCTGGCGCGCGGCGCGCGTCCGCAGGTCGTCGTGTGCACGCACATCGACACCGTGCCGGGCGACCTGCCGATCTCCTGCGACGGAGTCCATGTGCGCGGGCGCGGCGCCTGCGACGCCAAGGGGCCGGCGGTCGCGCTGCTGAAGGCGGTCGAGGAGCTGCTGGCGCAGGGCGAAGACCGCGTCGGTTGCCTGTTCACCGTCGACGAGGAGGCGGGCAGCGCCGGCGCCACGCTCGCCAACGCGCGGCTCGCGGAGCCTTGGCGTCCGCGCTGGATCCTGGTGGGCGAGCCCACGGGCAACCGCTTCGTGTCGGCGGGCAAGGGCGTGTGGAAGGCCAAGCTCGTGGCGAGCGGCGTGGCCGGGCACAGCTCGCAGCAGGTCGGGCCGAGCGCCATCCACGAGCTGGTCTCGTGCTGCGCCAAGCTCCTCGGCGAGGACTACGGCGCGCATCCCGTGCTCGGCCCGAGCACCCTCAACATCGGCACGATCAAGGGCGGCGTGGCCACCAACGTGGTCGCTCCTCACGCCGAGTGCGAGGTCATGATCCGCACCTCGACCGGGCCGGACGCGATCCGCGAGCGCGTCGAGCGGCATCTCGGCCCGCACGTGCGCATCGAAGGCACCTACAAGTCCTACGGCCCCGTGGAGTTCGAGGTGCCGCCCGGCGAGGAGGGGATCGGCGTGGCCTTCGGCACGGACGTGCCGCACCTCGGACGGTGGGGCGTGCCGCTCCTGATGGGACCCGGGTCGATCCTCGACGCGCACACCGAGCACGAGAAGGTCGCCATCGCGGATCTGCAGCGCGCCAAGGAGCAGTACAAGCGCGCGCTGTCCGCGCTGCTGGCGCGCCTCGAGGTCCCGGCATGAGCACCTCCGCGCGCTTGTCGGGAACGGCGCTGCTCGACGCGCTGGAACGCGGCGAAGTGCGTTGCGCGGAACGCGGCGCGGACGGCGCTTGGCGCGTGAACGCCTGGGTGAAGGAGGAGATCCTCGCGGTCTTCCGCTCCTCGCAGGTGGTGCCGATGGGGCTCGAGTCGGCCCCGTGCGGCGCCTACCTCGACAAGGAGCCGCTGGCGCCGCGTCGCTTCGAGCCCGCGCAAGGCGTGCGCGTGGTGCCGGGCGGCAGCGCCGTGCGCCGCGGCGCCTTCCTGGGTCGCGGAGTGGTGGTGATGCCGCCGGCCTACGTGAACATCGGCGCGTGGGTCGGGGAAGGCACGATGGTCGACAGCCACGCGCTGGTGGGATCGTGCGCCCAGATCGGCGCGCGTTGCCACATCTCGGCCGCGGCGCAGATCGGCGGCGTGCTCGAACCCGCGAACGCGCGACCCGTGGTCGTCGAGGACGACTGCTTCGTCGGCGGCAACTGCGGCGTGTACGAGGGGGTGCTCCTGCGGCGCGGCGCGGTGCTGGCCTCGGGAGTGGTGCTGGCATCCGGCGTGGTGGTCCACGACTGCGTGCGCGGCGTGGAGTTGCGCGGCACGCGCGAGGGGCCTCTCGAGATCCCCGAGGGCGCGGTGGTCGTGCCGGGCTCGCGGCCGCTGCGGCCCGAGGATCCCGCGGCGCGCGCCTTCGCCGAGGCGCGCGGGCTGCAGGTCGCGTGCGCCTTGATCGTCAAGTACCGCGACGAGCGCACCGACCGCGCGACGGCGCTGGAACAGGCGCTGCGCTGAATCCGGGCGCCCGGCGCCTCAGTACGCCTTCGGGAGGCCGTTGACGATGGTCAGCGCCTCCTCGACGTTGAAGCCCACGAGTTGCGCGTACTCGCGGATGGAAGGCATGCGCGGCTTGGAGTACTCCTTGGCCAGCTCCAGCGCGCGGGCGCGATCCAGGTGCCCTTCGCGGATCATGTTCGAGAGCATCACCTCGTCCTCGGACCAGCCCAGCACGGTCGTGTAGACGTAGTTGTAGAACGCAGCGGAGCCGTCGCCGATGCGCCAAGTGCTCTTCGTGTCGGTGGCGACCTCCCAGTCGTACTCGCGGCGGATGGTGCCCACGATCTCCTCCTCGGTCCACGGCAGGTAGTGGAACAGGTAGAGGAAGTCGTCCTTGACGACGAATGTCTGCCAGTACGCGTTGAGCGTGTCGAGCAGGCTCTCGTTGATGTAGCGCGGGTTGCGCAGGTAGTTGCGCGCGAAGTACCACAGGAGCGCCAGCTCGTTCTCGATCGGCAGCCCCGTGAGGGTCATGCCGTGGTCGCCCTCCTTGATGCCGCACAGGCCCGTCTTGTACGGCGTGTCCTCGATCATGTTGCCGGTCGAGAACACGACCAGCTTGATGCCGGTCTCCTTGCGCAACTGGCGCGCGTGGGCGTAGAACTCCTTGTCGCCCGCGGTGAACAGCGTGACCATCCCGAGCTCCGGCTTCTTCAGCCAGGCCTCGATGTTCTTCCTGATGTAGCGGCGCTTCTTCTGGATGTCGGCGCTGCGCACGATGTGCTCGACGCCGAGCTTGCCGCAGATGCGCGCCTGGTTGCGGCGCGCGAGGTCGGTCACCATGCCCCAGTCGTAGGTGAACGCGACCGGGTTCATCCCCAGCTCGGTCTTGAAGTAGTGCAGGCCGTACGAGGAATCGCGCCCGCCGCTGAAGGCGACGATCACGTCGGGCTTGCCGTCCTTGCGGCGGTACGGCTCGACCGCCTCCTCGAGCGCGCGCCGCCCCTTGGGCGCGATCTTGCGCCAATGGCGGCAATAGCGGCACACGCCCGCTTCGTCGTACTCGACGAACGGGTATGTCTCGGGCAGCAGGCAGTTCGCGCAGCGCTTGAGGTTGGCCGGCGAGCGCGTGTGCAGCACGACCTCCATGGGCCGCGCGCGGCGCGTCTCCGCCACGCGGGGCGCCTCCTCGCCCTCGCGCGCCACGCAGGCGAACTCGCGCACGGACAGGTCGCGCAGCGACACCAGCGCGGCGCGGAAGGCCGGCAGCTGGCGCACCTGCATCGGGCCGAAGCGTCCGCGCAGGTCGAGCTCCTCGACGAGGCGCTGCAGGATGAAGCGTTCCGACGCGAAGGCGAGGAAGCGCCGGCCCTCGTCGGCGAGGATGTGCAGCGAGCCGGTGTTGGTGGCGAGCAGCAGGTCGTCGAGCTTGTCGAACAGGAACGCGATCGAGGCCGCGCCCTTCATCTCGCGGTAGGCCTGCTGCACCGCCCAGCCGAGGTCGTCCTTCTTGTCGAAGTGGGAACGCAGCACCTTCAGCAGCGCCTCGGTGTCCACCTCCGTGCTGCGCGACAGGTCCGGGTGCGCGCCCCACAGCTCGGCCTCGTTGGTCACGATGCCGTTGTGGACGCCCACCGTGCCGTTGGCCACGACGGGCTGGTTGTTGTCCTCGTTGGACTGCAGGCCGTTGGTGACGAGGCGCGTGTGGCCCGTCATCGCCAACCCGATCTGGTCGGAGCCCGACTTGTTCGCCCGCCACGAGGACAGGCCCCGCGCGATCAGCTCCTCGAACTTGGGCGCGGCGAGGAACTGGTCGACCGATCCCGCCTGGCGGAAGACGTCGAGCGTGGCTCCGTTGGCGACCGTCAGGCCGGCGGCCTCGCTGCCGCGGGTCTGCGAGAAGCGGTAGAGGCTGCGCAGGATGTCGCCGGCGAGGACCTGGTCGAGGTCCGCCGCGCGCGAGTAGACGACGCCGAAGATGCCGCACATGGGTGGTTCAATTCGGCCGGCGCCGTTCGCGGCGCAGCGGCGAGCAGAGCGGGTCGCGGGGCACGTGCTGGATGTCGAGCACCACCGCCTGCAGCAACAGCTGCGCGCCGAGGATGATCGGCATGGCGGCGATCATGACCACGCCGGCGGAGGCGTAGGCGTTGTCGCGGATGTGGCTCAGCCACGCCGAGGCG
Organism: Planctomycetia bacterium; assembly: GCA_046341775.1. GTDB lineage: Bacteria > Planctomycetota > UBA1135 > UBA1135 > SXXH01. The sequence continues at coordinate 3,569 of JBKDQQ010000115.1, read as the reverse complement.
CCATAGAGCGCGCCGAAGAGGAAGAGCGGCGCGCCCAGCAGCATGAACAGCGTCGCCGCCGTGAAGTCGTGCACGAAGTAGCGCCAGAACAGGCGACGCGCGAAGCCCGCGCAGAGCCGCGGCGGGAACTCGAGCAGCACGCGCAAGGGCGAGAGCGAGCTGCGCTCGTCGCCGTAGCGCGCCGGCACGGCGATGTCCTTGACCACTGCGCGCGCGATGCCGAGCTCGACCAGCAGGCCCGACTCGAAGTAGTAGCGCTTCGGCAGCCGATCGAGGTCGAGCCGCTCGAGGGCGCGGGTGCGCACCGCGATGTAGCCGTTGGCGGGATCGAAGATGTTCCAGTAGCCCGAGGCGGCCTTGACGAGGAAGGTCAGCCCGGCGTTCCCCACGACGCGCACCAACGGCATCTGGCGCAAGGCGCCGAGGTGCTGGTAGCGGTTGCACTTGACCATGTCGGCGTCGCCCTCGACCAAGGGCTGCACGAGGCGCGGCAGCCAGGCCGGGTCCATCTGGTCGTCGCCGTCCATCTTGACCACGATGTCCATGCCGCGCTCGATGGCCGCCTTGAAGCCGGTCGCCATCGCGCCGCCCACGCCTTGGTTCTCGGCGTGGCGCAGCAGCACCACGCGCGGATCGCCGCAGGCGGCGACCTTGTCGGCCGTGTCGTCGGGCGAGCGATCCTCGACGACGATGATCGTATGCACCCACGGCGGGATCCCCGCCACCACCTTCAGGATCTGCGGCGCCACGCGGTAGGCGGGGATGACGACCGCCACCTTCGCGCCGCACAAGTCGACGGGCACGATCACCGTCTCCGCGAGGCGGTTCATCTGCGCCACGGTCGCAGGGCGCTGCGGATCGGATTCGACGAGGCCCATGGGAGGGGCTGGTTGTATCGGAAGGGACGCGTCCCGCGCTTGACCGGCCGGCGGAAGATACTTCCGTCGGGGCGGCGCGGTCAGCGCACGGCGAGGAACGGCTCGGGATCTTCGCGCATCCACGGCTGCGGCGCGATCCCGTACAGGTCGAGCAGGCTGGGCGCGACCGCGGTCACGGATGCGACTTCCCTCTTCGCCTCGATCCTGCGGCCCTTGCTCCAGGCGAGGATCCAGCCGGAGTCCTTGTGGTGGGCGGTCGACTGGTCGGCCGTGCCGTGCTCCTCGACGTGGCGCTCGAAGGCGGCCGTCCAACCCGCGAGCCCGCGGTGCCGGATGCGGAAGCGCTGGTCGCGCGCTTCGCGCCGGGGCATGTTCAGCTCGCAGAAGACCTGGGCGCCGCGCCGCTGGACCTCGAAGAGCGCCTCGTGCTCGAGCACGAAGAGTCCCGAGAGCAGCTCGACGCCGCGCCGCGCCGCTTCCTCGTCGCCGAAGTTGATGGTCACGTCCGGGTTCATCTGGTGCAGCACGACGTGCGGCGGCAGGCCGATCGCGCCGAACAGCTCGTCCTCGCGCACGAGGCGCACCACCGGATTGTGGATGTCGCCGGCTGGGTCGAAGGGGCGTTGGCCGAGGGCGGTGCCGACGACGACCACCGTGTCGTTGTCGACCATGTCGAAGACCTCGGCGAGGCGCTCGTCCGTCCAGCGGAAGCTCTTCTCGATCCAGCCCTCGAAGCCCTCTTCGTAGCGCTTGCGATCCTCGACGGCGCGGAAGAAGCGCTGGTCGGTGGCGGAGAGGTCGTCCTTGAAGCGCCCGGGTTCCGCCGCGCGCCAGTAGCGGTGCTGCATGTACGCCACGTGGTTGAGGTGCAGCGAGGCGTAGCGCGGCCGATGCCGCGGATAGAGGGCGCGGAACGCGTCCCACGCGAGGTAGCTGTGCAGCATGGCCCGCTCCGGCACCTTGGACGCGCCGCCGAGCTTCTCGAGCGGCACCTGCGCCATGGTGCGCGCGATGGTGGAGAGCCGCGCGCCGCTCTTGCGCGTGCGCCACAGGAGCGAGACCGCCTTGGCCGCGTGGCGCGCGAAGTCGCCCGAGTAGTTGCGCGCGCCGAACAGGCAGAACTCCTGCAGCGCGCGCGCCTCCTCGGGGAAGCACGAAGGATCGTCGGCCAGCGATTCGGGCACGTAGTAGCGCGCCGAGCCGCTGGTGCGCGGCGGGAAGCTCATCAAGCTGCCGAGCACGCCCACGGTGATGCCGTGCGCGTCGAGCACGTCCCATACGCACTTGCCGCGGATCGCGCCGGTGTCCTGGCCGAAGCCGACCAGGCCGTGCTCGGCCGGCGACAAGCCCGTGTACACCGACGGCCAGATGATCCAGGGCGAGATCAGGCGCCACGCCTTGTCCACCGAAGGATCGAAGCCGGGCACGCGCGTGCGCACGAGGGCGCCCTCCTCGAGCATGCGCGCGAAGCGCGGCAGCTTGCCCTCGCCCACGTAGCGCTTGAGGAAGTGCTGCTCGGCCTCGTTCAGCTCGAGGAACAACACGGAGAGCGGGGCTTGGCGCGTCTGGATCATGGTCGGGCCGGCGGGCGCGTCGCGCCGGCGGCAGCGGGCCGGAACTCGCAAGCGAGCCCGCACGGGGAGTATAGCCCGTGCGCGCGTGGCGGCCCCGCCGCACCCGGGGGCGCGGCCACATCCGCGGGGAACGCCGGCGCCCCCGCGCCGCGGGTGCCGCGATGGCGCAAGCCGGGTCGCGCCCTTGCCGCGTCGGTCGTCGCACCCCATCCTGCCCGCATGGCCCAAGGCCTCGCGCGCTCCGCCCTCGTCGTCGCCCTGTTGACGCTCGCCTGCGGCCTGCTGCGCACGGTCGGCCACGACCACCTGCTGCCCTGCGCGCCCGAACCCGACGGCCTCGTCTTCCACGCGCAGGTCGAGGCGCTCGAGGGCGAGGCGCGGGAGCAGCGCCACGGGCACCTGCTCGGGTTCTATCCGTTGCTGACGGCGCGCATCGTCGCGCTCCTCACCGACGCGCCGCGTCCCGACGACGTCGAGCGCCCGCTGGCGGAGGAACTTGAACGGGCTGCGTCCCATCGCGCGCGCATCCGCCTCGTGGTGGCCTGGCTGTCGGCCCTCGGCACGCCCTTCGTCTGGCTGGTCGCGCGGCGCTTCATGGCCGAGCCATGGGCGCTCCTCGCGGCGGCGTTCTTCGCCTTCGATCCGTTCGTGCTCTGGTTCGCCCAGCAGGCGCGCCCGCACGGCGCCTTCACGGCGTGGACGGCCGCGACCTTGTGGGCCGCGTTGTCCTTGGCCCGCAACGCGGGTTGGCGCGAGTGCCTGGTCGCGGCGCTGTGCGCGGGCGGCGCGCTGTGCACGCTGCAATCGGGCGCTTCCTTGTTCGTGCCGCTGTTCGTGGCGACCCTGTGGTCCGTGCGCTCCTTCGCCGCGGCGGGGCGCGTCGCCACGGCGCTGGTGCTGGTCGCCCTGCTCGCGTGGTGGAGCTATCCCGCCACCGGAGCGGCGGAGTCCGCCGTCTCGGCGCACAAGGGCGCGCTGCTCCTCTCGGGCCACAAGATGGACTTGTCCATCTTCAACGGCGCCGGCTTCGCCAAGGTTTGGGCCGCGCTGCGCGACTACGATCCGGTGCTCCTCGCGGCCTCGCTGGCGGCGGGCCCCCTGCTCCTCGCCGGCCTGC
>JBKDQQ010000114.1:0-39840 GCA_046341775.1 Planctomycetia bacterium | reverse complement strand
GCGGCGTCGCCGCACCTCCTCGACGAGGGTGGGGAGCTGCGCGAACTGGCGCGTGCCCGCGACGAGGTCCACGTGCCCGGCGCGCGCGAAGATCTCCTCGCCCATGCGCTGGGCCATGCAACCCATCACGCCGACGACCAGATCAGGACGCTCCTTCTTGAGGCGCTTGAGCTCGCCGACCCAGCTCATCGTGCGCTCCTCCGCGTGGTCGCGCACGGAGCAGGTGTTGAACAACACCACGTCCGCCTGCTCGAGTTCCTCGGTGGTCGTCCAGCCCTTGCGCTTGAAGCGGCCTTCGACCAGCTGGGAGTCGTACTTGTTCATCTGGCAACCGAAGGTCACCACGTGCACGCGACCCGTGCCAGGCGCGGGTTCGGCGGAGGCTTCCTTGGATTCCGTGCGGATGGTGCTCATGGCGCTTGGTCGAGGCCGGACAGTCTAGCGCCTCGCCGACGGCTGGGCTTCCAGCAGCTCCCGCAGCACCCGCTCCACGCGGCGCTCGTCGAGGGCCTGCATGCAGGTCGTCGCCGGGCAATGGCGACGCTCGCAAGGCGCGCACCACGCGGACGCCGACACGGCCCGCGCGCGCCCGGAAGCCGAGACGGCGCCGAAGCGCCGCGGGTCCTTGGCGCCGTGCAGCCCGACGACCGGGCGGTCGAGGGCCGCGGCGAGATGCAGCGGTCCCGTGTCCGCGGCCACGACCGCGCTCGCCAACGACAACAGCGCCGCGAGCGACTCCACGTCGGCGCAGGCCGGAGCGAGCTGCACGCGCGGATGCCGCGCCGCCTCCACCACGCCGCGCGCCAGGCGCTCCTCCCCGGGACCGAAGGACACCAGCACGGGAACGCGTCGCGCGAGCAGCGCCGCCAACGCGGCCCAGCGACCCGGAGGCCAGGCCTTCAACGCGCCGAAGGACGAGACGCCCGGGTGCAGCACGACGGGCGCGCGCGCGTCGAGCGATGCTAGCGCGTCGGCAATGGCGACGAGGCGCGCGGGCTGCAACGGCACATGTGCCCGCGCCTGCGCCACCTGCGCGCCGCACGCCTCCAGCAGCCACAGGGCGCGTTCGGCCTCGTGCTCGATGTCCGCGCGCGGCGCGACGAGGCGCGTCGCCATGCGCCAACCGCCTTCGCGTCCCCACGGAGGCGCGAAGGCGACGCGCGACTCGGCGCGCGAAGCGGCGGAGACCAACCCCGATCGCAGGTTGCCCTGCAAGTCGATGGCGAGCTGGAAGGGCGCCCCGGCGCCTGCGTTGCCGAGCTCGCCCGCGCACTCGCGCAGGAGGCGCGCGACGCGCGCGAGATCGAACCTGCGCAAGGCGAGCGACAGCTCCTTGCGAGGCAGCACGACGAGCTGGTCGAGCTGCGGATGCCCGCGCAGCAAGCCGGCGCAACGCTCCTCCACCACCCAGCCGAGGCGCGCCCGCGGCCAACTGCGGCGCGCGGCGTCGAGCACGGGCAAGGCGCGCGCCACATCCCCGAGCGCCGACAGGCGCACGAACAGCACGGAGCGCGGGGCGGTGTCCACGGCGGAGGACGCATGGTAGCCGCGGCAGGACGCCGCGCCAGCGCCACCTCCGCCGCGCCGTGCCGCGCGCGACGGCGGGCGAGGCGCGAGGATTGGCACGCGCCTTGCGTCCCGCACCTTCTCGCGACGGCCTTCCCCGCCCGGACAGCCACCACCCACGCAGCCCCCGCCGCGCACCCCCCGCCGCCCATGTCGCACACGATCCCGCACACCGCCGCGCGCATCGCCCTCCTGCTGTGGACGACAGGGGCCTCCTTCGGCGTCCATGGTTGCGGCATCGCCGTCGAGCGCGCCCCCGCGAAGCCGGCCCCGCCCGTCGTGCTCGAGGTCGAGCGCAACGACAAGTCGTCGGAGGCGAACGACCTCGGATGGCTCGAGCCGGGGGACGAGCTCGAACTGCGCGGCGCGGTGGGACCCGCCGCGTGGGATCCCTGGGATGGATTCACGCTGCGGGCGTGGAGCGACCTGCGGCTCTTCGTCGAGTTGCGCACCTTCGATCACGCGCAGCTCGACCTGCACGTGCACGATCCGGTGCGCGAGGAGACGGTGGCGAGCTTCGGCTGCGGCTGCGGCGCGCTGCGCGTGGAACTCGAGGTTCCGGCCGGCGCCGTGTTCCAACTGGTCGTCGGAGCGTGGCAAGGCTCGTCGGAGTGGAGCATGCGCCTCGTCGCGGAGGGCGCCGCATGGATCCAGCCACCCGATGGCCCGCGCGCCACTTCGACCGCGGCCGCGCTCGACACGCTGCGCGCGCTGGGCTTCGGCGCGGACGCACCCGAGGACGAGGACGACCAATCGCCTGCGGTGCCCATCGGCCGACTCGTCGTGGCGACGACGGAGGGACGGCTCGAGCTGCTGGACCTGCGCCTGCACCAGGGCGGCGTGCTGCTGCTTCCTGCGCGTTGAGCACGCAGCGCGCCATGTGGAAGGAACTTCCACGGCGCGCGCAAGGCCGGCGACGCGGCGACGCGCGCCGGCTCCCGGCCACGGATGCGGGGGTAGGTTTCGTCGAGGACATCCCTCGTCGTGCGCACCCCGCTCCAACTCCCGCTCGCGCTGGCGCTCCTCGCGCTGGCCTCCTGCGTCGCCACGGCGCCGGAGGTCGAACGGCGCGGCGCCGCTTGCGTCGTGCGCGCACCCGGCGCGGTCGAAGCGACGGCGGTGCTGGAGTTGGCGCAACTCCAAGCCGATGCGATCGTCGAGCTCTACGGCGAGGGGGCGCGCGCCTTGGACGAGTCGCGCCCCTTGGCGATCTGGCTGCAGGACGAACCGGCGCAACCGGGACTCGGCCTGCGTTCGCACGCGGACGCGGAGGGGTTCTACGCGCACGCGCACCATCGCATCCACCTGCGTCGCGACACCGAGCGGCTCGACCGCACCTTGGCGCATGAACTCGCGCACGCCTGCCTGCCGCCGGACTGGTGCCGGCTGCCCGGTTCGCTCGAGGAAGGCCTGGCCGACACCATCAGCGCGCTCGTCGTGCCGGATGCCGCGGCGAGCCTGCGCGCAGGCCGCTTGTCGGCCGCGGCCTTCGCCACCGGCGGGCTGCTGGTCGAGGTCATGATCGACCTGCCGGACGAGGGCGGCTTGGCGCGCGCGACCTACGCCACGCGCCTGCGACTCGAGGCGGACGAGGAGATCTCGGTCGCTCCGGCGCGGGTCTTCGAAGTCGACGCCGGGTTGTCCGGACAGGGCGGGAACGCGGCCGAGCGCAAGGCGCTGTACGGCCTCGCCTACCTCGTCGTGTCGCGCGTCCATGCCCGCCACGGCATGGAAGGCCTGCGAAGCCTGTGCGCCGACGCCGGGCCGGGCGTGGCCGCCCGCTGGTTGCGAGCGGCGGAGTTGGAGCTCGAGCAACCAGCACTGCGACTCGCCGTCGGATCCGAATTCGGACCGCGCGAGACGTGGGAGCTGCTGCGACGCCAACCCGACTTCCTCGTGGAGCTGCTCGCCTCCGCGCTCATGCCGTGGAGCGCGGACCTGGAGGCGGCCTTGGCGCGCACGCGCGTGCGCATCGCCTTCGTCGGCGGCGATCCGCGCGGGGTGGATCTGCCTTTCGTGCGCGCCCTGCGCGCGCGCGTGGCCAAGGCGCAATCCGCGCTGCGCACCGGCGAAGGGCCTCAGGACATCGCGGATTCGTAGCGGCGGAACATGCGCGCGAACAGCGCGAACGAGGCGACGAGCAGCGCGGGCACGAAGAGCGACAACCCGAGCGCCTCGACCAGCCCGGACTTGCCCAGCCAGATCGAGGTCGCGGCGTAGTTCATCGCGCCCAGCGGCAGGAAGTACAGCAGGAACAGCCGGCCGCGCCGTCCGTAGACATCGAGCGGATGGTCGTTGACGTCCACGGCCAGCAGGTTGAGCACGCGCGACAGCTCGCCGTTGACGAACACGAACTCGACGGTGGCGAACAGCGCCATGATCGCGGCGCGCCCCATCCAGCACAGCAGCACGCACCAGGCGAACAACGGCAGGTCGAAGGCGCTCCAGCCGCGCGGATGCTGGTCGACCGACCACAAGAGCCAGCCGAGCGCGATCAGCATGTTCATGCAGGCCTCGAGGCTGAACTTCTGGAACATGTAGAGGAACGCGGGTTGCACCGGACGGGTGCGCACCGCATCGAGGTTGCCGTTCTTCAAGTCCTCCGGAAGCATCCAGGCATGGGACATCCACACCATCATGAACGCGTCGGACAGGAACAACCAGCCGAGGAACACGCGCACGTCCGCCAGGCTCCAGCCCGCGACGGAGTCGACATGGCGGTAGAGGAACTCGAACAGCAGCACGTGCACGCCGTAGAACACGACGTCCATCACGACCTGGCTGAAGAACTCCATGCGGAACTGGGCACGGCGCACGATGCCGATGGATGCGTAGCCGCGCGCGATGCGCGCGTGGCGGGCCACCTTGCCCCACGCGTCCTCGAAGCGCGCGCTCACATGCCGCTCCCGGCGTAGCGCCTGCGGCCGCGCGCCCAGACGAATGCGGCGAGCAGCGACAGAGCCGCCAGCCACGCCGCGAGGGTGGCGACCCCGCGGCCGAACTCGGCCCTCGCCGCGGGCGAACCCGCAGCCAGTTGGACCGGCATGGCCACCGTCCACCACGGGAAGGTCCACGCGAAGACGGCTTGCACGCGCTCGGGCAGGAACATGGGCGGGAGCACCATGCCGCCGCAGAACAGGGCGATCATGCGCGCCATGACCAGCGTGGTCCACACCACGTCCAGCCAGAACGCCAGGGCGTGCAGCGTGAAGTAGAAGAGCAGGAAGCACGCGCTGCCGAGCAGCACGAGGAGGAGCGCCATGGCGGCGCTCGACCAGTCGGCTGGCGGCGGGCACCAGCGCGGCGCCAGCAGCGAGAGCGCGGCCCAGGCGGGCGCGACGATGGCCGCCTGCAGCACGATGTGCTGGACGAAGCGTCCGGCCGGCAGCACGAAGTACGGGAAGGGCATCGTGAAGTACTTGGTCACGTAGCCCTGGAAGATCTGGTCCGACAGGTCGAGGCAGCGATCGTGGAAGACGAGCTTCTCGAGCAGCGCGACCACCACCATGTAGGCGACGGCGTGCTGCAGCGACACGCCGTCGCCGGCGACGCCTTGCGGCAAGCCGGAGGCGGACAGGAGCACGCACACCATCACGAGCGGACGCGCCAGGTTGCGGAACACTTCCTTGAGCCAGAAGCCCGCGCGGAAGGCGGCGACCTTGCGCAGTTCCCAGGCGGCCGCGCGCAGGACGAGTCGGGCGAGGCGCGCAGGGCCGCGCGAGAACCCGGCCGAGGCGGCGATCACGGTCGACGCTCCCCGGAGAAGATCTGCTTGACGAGGTCCTCGAGCGGGCGGCGCTCGACCGCGAGGTCGCGCACGGCCAGCCTTCCGAACAGCATGCGCACGAAGGCCTGGCTGCGCGCGGCCGGCAGGATGAACGCGAGCGAGTGCTGGCCCCGCCCGGCGAGGCGCGCCCCGTGCTCGGCGAGCGGCAGGGCGGCGGGATCGGGCTCGGGGGCGGAAGGTTCGAGGTGCACCTCGATGCGCCGCTCGCTGGTCAGGTCGTGAGCGAGGGCGACGATGTCGCCGTCGTGCAGCACGCGCCCCTTCTCCAGGATCACGAGGCGCTTGCAGGTGGCCTCGATGTCCTCGATGTCGTGGCTGGTCAGCACGATGGTGGCGCCGCGTTCCCTGTTGTGCTCGACGAGGAAGCGCCGGATCGTCTCGCGCGACACGAGGTCCAGTCCGATCGTGGGTTCGTCGAGGAACACCACCTCGGGGTCGTGCAGGAACGCCCCGATGATCTCCATCTTCATGCGCTGGCCGAGCGACAAGTGGCGCAGCTGCGTCTCCAGCTTGTCCGCCACCTCGAGGCGCGCGGCGAAGCGCGACAAGCGCGCCTCGAAGTCCCGGCGCGGCACGCGGTAGATCTCGCGCAGCAGGTTGAAGCTGTCGATGGCGGGGATGTCCCACCACAATTGCGAGCGCTGGCCCATGACCAGCGACAGGCGCGCCTTCTCCTCGTCGCGCAGGTGGAAGCTGTCGCGCGACAGGAGACGCGCCTCGCCGGAGGTCGCCGGAACGATGCCGGCGAGGAGCTTCACCAAGGTGGTCTTGCCCGCCCCGTTCGCGCCGATCAAGCCGACGAATTCTCCGCGGCCCACGACGAGGTCGATGCCCTCGAGCGCGACCATCTCGCGGTGCCGACGCGCCACGAGGCTCTTGAGGAAGCCGAGGAGCCCTTCCTCGCGCACGCTGGTGCGGAACACCTTGCGCAGGGCGCGCGCCTCCAGCACGGGCGCCGCGCCGGGCGCCGCAGGCCGCCGGTCCACCTCCGATCCCACGCCGCTCAGGCGCCTTCCCCGGCGGAGTAGTGGTAGACCCCGCGCTGGCCGCGGGTCTCCTCGACCGAGACGCGCAGCGCGCGGAAGTCCACGTCCTCGAAGCGCAAGCGCAGGCGCCGCATCAGTTCGCGCCCGAACCACGTCGCCAGGTTCTCGGACGAGCTGTTGTTGATCGGCAACACGACCACGTCCTCGGCGGGCAGGGCGTAGTACCGATCGAGGTAGCGCACCTCCATGACGCCGTCCTCGCGCAGGCCGTGCTGCAGCACGGGGTGCTCGGCCGGCAGCAGGAAGTGCTCGTCGAGCTCGTCGCACATCTCGCGCACGACCGGCTTGGCCATCTTGAAGTCCAAGACGAGGCCGTGGCGGGTCAGGGCCGCCTCGATCTCGGCGGTCACCTGGTAGTTGTGGCCGTGCATGCGCTCCGCGCTGCCGTCGGGGAAGATGAGGAAGTGGGCCGCGGAGAACTTGAAGTACTCCTTGGCGAGATCGATCGACCAGCGTTCCATGCGGATGCCTTCGCCTCCCGCGGGACGGCGGATGCGGCGCGGGCAGGGTAGCGTCCCCGGACCCTCCGCGCGCTAGACTTCCCGCGTGGCGTTCGAGACGAGGATGGTGGCGAGCCCGGCCCTGCCGTGCGAGTTCGAGGTGCTGGCCGACGACTCCGTGATCGGTCCGGCGATCGCGCGCGGCGGCTGGGAGGACCACGAGACGCGGCTGTTCCGCGCGCACCTGCGGCCTGGCGCGCGCGCGTTGGACCTCGGGGCCAACATCGGCTGGTTCGCCGTGCAGGGCGTGCTCGCGGGCGCGCGCGTCGAGTCATTCGAACCCATCCCCGGGATCGCCGCCATCGCGCGCCGCAACATCGAGCGCGCCATGCGGCACGGCGCCGGCTCCGCGGTGGTGCACGAGTGCGCGGCCGGCTCCGCGCGCGGGACGGCGACCATCCACCTCGCCGCGAAGAACCGCGGCGACAACCGCATCGCCGACGATCGACCGGGCGACATGGCGGGGGCGCAGGCGCTCGAGATCCGCGTGGAGCGCGTCGACGACGTCGTCGAGGGCGGCTTCGACGTGGCGAAGATCGACACGCAAGGATCCGAATGGCACGCGCTGCGCGGGATGCCGCGCACCTTGGCGGCGTCGCCGCGCCTCGCGCTGCTGATCGAGTTCTGGCCCTACGCGTTGCGCGGCGCCAAGCCCGAGGAGCTGCTGCGACTGCTCGAGGCCGAGGGCTTCGTGCTGGGCAAGGCCACGGCCGCCCCCTATCCGATGGATGCCGCGCGCATCCTGCGCCAGGCGCTGGCGCGCGACCCGGTCAAGGGCGGACTCGACTTGTACGGGGTGCGCGGCGGATCGCCCTTCCACGTGCTCGGCCCCAAGGCGCGCCTGCACGGCCTGTGGCGCAGCCTGCGCGAAGGCTGAAACCGCGCGGGGGCGGCGAGCGGATCCGCGCGTCGCGCGCCGGACTCCGCGTGCTGGAGGCGCCGCGGCGCGACGCGCGAAGCTAGGATGCGGGCATGGGCCTCGTCGACTTCCACACGCACTGGTTCTCGCGCACCTACTTCGAGACGCTGGCGGCGCAGTCGCCGCTCCCGGGCACGGTGGCGGAGAAGCTCGAACTCGTGGCGCGCAAGGCCGGCATCGAGCCGCCCTCGGCGGACCACGAGGCGCATCGCGCGCGCTGGCTCGCGGAGCTCGACCGCCACCAGGTGGACCATGTCGTGGCCTTCGGCAGCGTGCCCGAGGAGACGCCGGTGGTGGCCGCCGCGGCCGCCGCGTCCAAGGGCCGCGTCAGCGCGATGGCGTTGGTGAATCCGCTCGTCGAGGGCGTGCCGCAGAAGGTCGACGAGCTGCTGTCGAAGGGGGCGATCAAGGGCGTGCTGTGCTTCCCGGCGCTGCACCGCTTCGCCATCGACGGAGACAAGGCGCGCGAGCTCTGGGCGGTGCTCGACGCGCACTCCGCCATCGCCTACGTGCATTGCGGCTTGTTCGTCGTCAAGATGCGCGACCTGCTGGGACTGCCGCGCACGCACGACGTGTCCCTGGCGAACCCGCTGCACCTCGTCGCGGCCGCCAACGCGGCCGGGCGCTGCACCTTCGTGGTGCCCCACTTCGGCGCGGGTTTCCTGAGGGAGACGCTGATGGCCGGCATGCAGTGCGGCAACATCGTGGTCGACACCAGTTCGTCGAACGCGTGGATGTCCACCGCCTGCCCGCCGCTCGAACTGGCCGCCGTGTACCGCTCGACCTTGGCCTGCTTCGGCGCCGGGAGGGTCCTCTTCGGATCCGACAGCAATGTCTTCCCGGCCGGATGGCGCGCGGACCGGGCCGCGGAACACCGCGCGGCGCTTCTCGCGGCGGGCGCGAGCGACGCGGACGCGGAAGCGATCTTCTCGGGCAACGCGCGCCGCCTGTTGCGACTCTGATGTCGAGCGCGTGCGAGTAGGGCAGACGGGATTTGAACCCGCAATACGTCGGATATAAGCCGACTGCCAACAACCAGATTAGGCTACTGCCCCGCTGCAGGAGTCTTGCCATGGCGGGGAGTGCGTCAATCCACTCGGACATTGGCATGTCCGACCCCCCCCTGCGAGCGACAGGCGGCCGAAGGCGCCTCAGCGCCGCCCCATGTAGCGCCCGTCCTCGTAGCGCGCGGTGCCCTGCACCGTGCCGTCCGGGTTCCAACCCGTCCACAGCCCGTGCTTCTCGCCGCCCTGGAAGGCGCCCTCGCGCGCCTTGACCCCGGTTTCGAAGTACTCCTCCCACAACCCGTCGGGCAGCCCGCCGCGGTACTGGCCCTTGGTGCGCAACTTGCCCGAAGGCCAGTACTCGAGCCACGGCCCGTCCATCTGCCCCCGCTCGTAGCGCGCCTCGAGCAAGGGTCGCCCATCGGCCTCGAAGGTGCGCCACTCGCCGTGCATGTGGCCGTCGACGAAGCCGCCCTCCCTGGCGAGCTTCCCGTCCGCGTGCCACACGCGCAGCGGTCCGTTGGCCTTGCCGCCCTCGAAGCGCTGCTCGGTCCATGGGCTGCCGTCGGGATGGCGCGTGCGGCGCGTCTCGACGTCGCCGCAGGCGGCGAGCGACGCGGCGCACAGGCAGGCGCCGAGGAGGCGCGCTTGGGGCGGGAGGCGGCGCGTCACTTGCCGTCCCCCCCCACGGCGTCCTCCGCGTAGCCCAGCGCGCCGAGCCGCGCGGCGTCCCCGGGGGACGGTTGGTAGCGCCGCGGCTGCGGATAGAGCTTCGACAGTTGCAGCGCGACGCCCAGCGCGTGGCCCAGCCCCGTGCGCAGGCGCTGCAGCACATCGTCGCGCCGCTCGAGGAGGTTGGTCCTTTCGCGCGGGTCGGCGGAGAGGTCGTACAGCTCGTCGCGCTCCTGGCCGTGCGAACGGTCTTCGTGGAGCTTCCAATCCTCCTCGCGCCAGCAGCGCATGTCCTGGTCGTCGTGCCAGCGCACCTCCGACAGCGCGCCGCGCGCCGGCAAGGACTCGCCGCGCAGGAGCGGAACAAGGCTGCGGCCTTCCATGCGCCCGCGCGGCGCGACGCCCGCGAGTTCGAGGATCGTCGGCATGAAGTCGATGTTCGAGACGAGATCCGGCACGCGCGCGGGCCCGAATCCCGGCGCGTCCAGGATGAACGGGATGTGCACCGCCTCCTGGTAGAGCGAGTAGCCGTGGCGCTTGTGCCCGTGCTCGCCGAACTCCTCGCCGTGGTCGGCGACGATCGCCACGACCACCTCGTCGCCGAACAGCTCCTTCGCGCGCGCCAGCAGGCGCCCCACGTGCATGTCGACGAAGCGGATCTCGCCGTCGTACAGGTCGATCTCCTCGGTGGTCCCGAACTGCTCGCTGATCCCCTCGTGCGGCAGGTAGAGGTCGTGCGGATCGAAGTAGTGCACCCACAGGAAGAAGGGCGAATCGTCGGGGCTGCCCTGCTTGCGCTCCAGCCACGAGATGGCCTTCTCCGTCATCGCCGGCGAGCTGACGACCTTGTTGGACTCGATGGCGGTGCGCACGAGGCTGTCGTCGATGTGCGTGAAGCCCTGCTGCAGGCCGTATTGGCCGGAGAGGAACATGTGCGGCACGACGAGGCACGTGTCCCAGCCCGCGTCGCGCAAGTGCTCCGCCAGCGTGTCGTGCTCGCTCTCGAGCCGGCTGTCCACCTTCCAGCAGCCGTGCGTGGTGGAGTAGAGCGACGTGAACAAGCTGGCGAACGAAGGCAGGGTCCAGGAAGCCGAGGAGTGCGCGTCCTCGAACACCGTCGCCTGCGCGGCGAAGGCGTCGATCGCGGGCGAAGTCGGCCGTTCGTAGCCGTAGCAGCCGAGGTGGTCGGCGCGCAGCGTGTCGATGGACACGACCAGGATGTTCGGGCGGCGAGGCGCCTCCGCGGAGCACGCGGCGAGGCACGCGAGGACGGGCAGCAGTCGCAGGATGGTCGCGTTCATCGCATGGTCGGCGCGCGGCGGAGCCGCGCCGGCTTCAATTGTTGGGAACCGCTTCCTCGACGCGCGGAGCCTGGCCGCGCAGCACGGAGTTCTGGTGGTAGAGCTGGCGCTGGTCGACGACGGGCGTCTTGAGCAGGGCCTCCACGTCGATCTGGCCGGACTGTCCGTAGGCGTCGAGCGCGTTCTGCCAGGTCGCCAGTTCGACCGCGCGCGGATCGATGCCGCGCTCGAGCATCAGGCGCGCCGTCTTCGGCACCGACAAGGGATCGCTCACGCCCCAATCCGCGGAGGAGTCGACGATGATGCGGTTCGGGCCGTGCTGGCGCACGATCTCGACCATGCGCTCGCTGCCCATCTTCGTGTGGGGGTAGATCGTGAAGGCCGCCCAAGCGCCCGCGTCGAGCACGTCCCGCACCGTCTCCTCGTTGTTGTGGTCGATGACGAGCTTCTCCATCGGCAGGCCGCACTCCTTGGCCACCGCGATCGAACGCCGGATGCCGTTCTTCTTGTCGCGGTGCGGCGAGTGCACCATGACGACCATGTCGTGCTGCACGGCGAACTCGAGCTGCCACTGGTAGGCCTTCTCCTCCGCCTTGGTGATCTCGTCGTAGCCGATCTCGCCGATCGCCACGACCCCCTCCTTGAAGGCGAAGCGCGGCAACTCGGCCAGCACTTCGCGCGCCAGGCCCTCGTCGTTGGCCTCCTTGCTGTTGAGGCCCATGGCGCAGTAGTGCGCCACGCCGAACTGCGCGGCGCGGAAGCGCTCCCAACCCACGAGGCTCGACCAGTAGTCGATGAAGGTGCCCACGCTGGTGCGCGGCTGCCCGAGCCAGAAGGCCGGTTCGATGATGGCGCGCACCCCCGCCTTCGACATCGCCTCGAGGTCGTCGGTGGTGCGGCTGGTCATGTGGATGTGGGGATCGAAGAATCGCATGTTGGCGCCTGGGCCCTTCAAGAGCCGTGCAACGGGGCGTAGTCGTCCTGGGTGGGCCGGCCGGCGCGGGCGCGCGCCATGGCATCCAGCACGACGGGATCCGCTTCGCCACCGGCCTCGTGCGCGGCGACGAGGTCCATGTGTCCGGCGCGCGCGAGTCCGAGGATCGCGCCGGCGCGGCCGGCCGGGTGGCCGATCGCGAGTTCGCGCGCCATCGACTCCCTCGCGCGCGCGCCACCGTGCGCGCCGAGGCAGGCCCACGCGCCGGGCGGGATGCCGCGGCCGGCGCTGCGACGCTCGTCGACGAGGTCCAGCACCATGCGCGCCAGTTCAGCGTCGAGGCGCCGGTCGAGTCCATGGATGCGCGCCACGGGCGCGCCGACGAAGAGGGCCTTGACCACCAGTTGGCGCCAAGCGAGGTCGTCGAAGCGCGCGAAGGGCAGTCCCGTGTCGCAGGCCGCGGCCTCGTAGACCGCGCTCATCGAGGAGCGGCAGCCCTCGCCGGCGCGCCACGCGAAGCGCGCGTCGCCGGGCAGGAGCTGCAGGGAGCGATGCAACGCGCACAACTCGCCCACGTCGGCGTGGCGAAAGACCTCGTCGAGGATCGCCACGCCTTCCGGCCCCTCGAGGTGGGCGCGCGACAGGACGAGCAGCGCGCGCGCGGCGTCGAGGGTGCTCCAGCGCTCGGGATTCCATCCCGGAACCAGTTCGCGCGCCCGGTCGCGATCGGCGGAGGAGGGCTCGAGCGCGCCGCGCGGCACCTTGCGCGAAGCCAGCGAGACGAGGGTCGGGAAGCGCGCCTCGGGCCGCGCGGGCAGGCGCGCGCATTCGTCGCGAGCCAGCGCCAGCCACTCCCGCGCGCGCGAGTCGAGCCGCGGCGCGAGCATCGAGGCGAGCAGCTCGGCCACGGCGCTCATCGCGCGTCGCCCTCGGCCAGCAGACCGCGCTGCAACGCCACCAGCGCGAAGCCCGTGGCGTAGGTCCAACTGTAGAAGGACCCGACGAAGTCGACGTACTGGCCGGTCGTCGCCTGGGCCTTCAGCACATGCCCGCGGATCATGCGGTGGTACTTGCGGCGCGCCTCGCGATCGGCGAGCTGGTCGGCGGCCAGCGCGGCGTAGCAGTGGCCGAAGAAGTAGAAGTAGCCCGCGTTGGCGTAGTACGCCTCGTGCGGCACGGGCCGCATGCGCGCGACGTCGAGGAAGCGATGGTGCTCGAAGAACAGGTCGAGTCCCTTCGCGATCTGCTTGTCGTCGACCACCCGGTCGCCGGCGACGCGACGGGCCCAGTTGCCGATCTGGATGCGGCCGAGGCTGCCCTTGATCTCGTCGATCCCCTCGCCGCCGTCGATGCGCGGCACGGGACGCAGGTCGTACTGGTAGGCGCCCGAAGGCAGCGCGCAGCGCCGCACGTACGCCAGCGCGTCCTTGCACATCGCCTCGTCGACCTTCCAGCCGCGCGCCTTGGCCGAATGCAGCGCGGGCACCACCGCCGCGGTGGAGAAGGAGGTGGCCCAGCTCGGACGCGCCGCCACGACCTCGCCTTCGTAGTAGCCCCATCCGCCGAGCGGGCTCTGCATGATCTCGAGGCGCGCGAGGTACTCCTCGGCCTTGGCGCGGATGCGCTCGGCGTAGCGCGACTTCCACGGCTCCGCCTGGAAGCGCGGATCGCCCGCCGCATGGTCGAGCAGCACCGTCACGTACAAGAGCGCCCAGTTGCCGTCGATGTCCCAGTCGCTGCCGCGCATGGGGAGCGGCGCCTTCAAGGTGAAGTCGAGGCCGCGCTCGATGGCGCCGCGCAACTGCGGCGTCTCGTCGAGTTGCAGGAAGGCCCACAGGACGATCGCGCCGCCGGCCAGTTGCCAGTGGCGGAACGAGGCCGGCGAATAGCCGAGTTCGTGCAGCGAGTCCGGCGCGGCGTGCCCCCACGAGCCGTCGGCGTTCTGGCGCTCGAGCAGCCACGCGACGCTGCGCTGCAGCGACTGTTGGACGTCTTCCATGGAGACGAACTCCAAGGGCGGCTGTCCGGCCCCTTCTTGGCCTGCGCCCTCCTTTCCGGGCGCGGCGGTCGCGGGTTCGACGAGGACCCGCGACGGCGCCAAGTCGGCGCTCGCCGGCGTGGCGCCGGTGTCCTGGGCGAGCAGCGCCGAAGCGCCGAGCAGCAGGGCGACGATCACGACCGCGCGTCCGCCTTGGGAGCCTGGCCATCCTGCGGCTTGGGATCGGGCTTGCCGTCGGACTGGGCCGCGGGCTTGTCGGACGGCTTCGCGCCCTCCTTCGCATTGGAGCCCTTGGGATCCGCCTTCGTCGCCCCCTGCTCGTTCTTGGGTGCGTCCTTCTTGGGCGCGTCCTTCTTCTCGCCCTCCTTCTTGGGCTCGTCCTTGCGCGGCTCGGGTGGCACGCTGCCGCCGAGCTCCTTGATGGCCCGCTCCAGATCGTCGAGCTTGGCTTCGAGCTTGCGCAGCTGCAGCTCGTTCTCGTCGGCGACGCGCGCCTTGTCCGCGCGCGCGTCGCGCAGGTCCTTCTCCGCCTCGATCTTGGCGCGTTCCAGGTCGCGCTTCTTCGTCGGCAGCTCGTGGTCCTCCTTGGCCGCCATCTCGCGCTCCTCGTGCGCCAGCCCCTTCCTCGAGAACTCGAGCTTCTTCTCCGAGCGCTGGATGACCAGCTCCTTCGTCGTGCCCTCGACCTGGTTCTCCGCGTAGAGCTTCCTGAGCTCGTCGAGCTCCTGGCGGTCTTCCTCCATCGCCCACGCCGCGCGGTCGAGCGCCAGTTGCGCCTGTTCGAGCGCCAGCGGCGCCTCGACCTTCGCGTGGTGGTCGAGCGCGGCGGTGGCGCGCTTCAGGTCGTGCTCGGCCTTCTCCACGCCGTCCTGCGCCTTGCGCGCGGACGCGGCGAGCTTCTGGCGCTCGATCTTCAGCTCGAGGCGGGCGTGCTCGAGCTCGCGCGTCTTGGCGGCGATCTCCTTCTTCTTGTCCTCCGAGGGCTTGGCGTCCGCGGGCTTGGCCTCGGCCTGGGCGGCGGGCGCGGCGGCCTGCGCGGCCATCGGCGCGGACGCGGATTCCTCCCTGCCGGCATCGTGGAGGATGCAGGAGGCGAGCAGCAGCGGGATCAGGCAGGCGGCATGTTGGCGCATTGGTTCGGAGCGTGGGCCGGCGACGCGACTTCCGCGCGCGGGCCGCGCCATGATGGCCCCCGGAGCCGCCGGGGCCAAGCCCCGACATGGATCGGCTCGTGGAAGCGCGCGACGATCCGGTCTGTTCGGCATCGGCGGCGTTGGACTCCCGGCGCCGGGACGCGCACAATCCCCTCGAACACGGCGACCAGCCGGCCTCGCGCCCCTCCGCTCCACACCCACCATGAACCTCGGCACCTTCCGCGTCCCCGTCCCCGTCAACGAGCCCGTGAAGGCCTACGCGCCCGGCAGCGCGGAACGCGAGGGCATCAAGAAGAAGCTGGCCGCGCTGGCCTCCACCGAGGTCGAAGTGCCGGTGAGCGTCGGCGGCAAGGCGCTGCGCACGGGCAACCTCGACTCGATGTGGATGCCGCACGACCGTCGACGCAAGCTCGGCGTGTTCCACCAGGCCGGACCGAAGGAGATCGCGGCGGCGATCGACGCGGCCGAGGCGGCGCGGCCGGGCTGGGCCGCCATGCCGTTCGAGGAGCGCGCGGCCATCTTCCTGCGCGCGGCCGAGAAGCTCGCCACCACGCATCGCGACCTCGTCAACGCGGCGACGATGCTCGGCCAAAGCAAGACGGTCCACCAGGCCGAGATCGACGCGGCCTGCGAGCTGATCGACTTCTTCCGCTTCAACGTGCACTACGCCGAGCGCTTGATGGCCGAGCAGCCGATCTCGGCGCCGGGCGTCTGGAACCGCCTCGAGCATCGTCCCTTGGACGGCTTCGTCTTCGCCGTCACGCCGTTCAACTTCACCTCCATCGGCGGCAACCTGGCGGCCGCGCCGGCGCTGATGGGAAACACGGTCGTGTGGAAGCCCGCCTCCACCTCCGTCTACTCGAACTGGTTCGTCCACGAGCTGCTGCGCGAGAGCGGACTGCCCGACGGCGTGATCAACTTCGTGCCCGGCTCGGGCGCTGCGGTGGGCGCGGCGGTGGTCAAGGACCGGCGCCTCGGCGGCGTGCACTTCACCGGCTCGACCGGCGTGTTCAACGGCATCTGGAAGGCGGTGGCGGACAACATGGACGCCTACGGCCAGTACCCGCGACTCGTGGGCGAGACGGGCGGCAAGGACTTCGTCTTCGCGCACGCCTCGTGCGACGTGCAGGCCTTGTGCGCCAACCTCCTGCGCGGCGCCTTCGAGTACCAGGGCCAGAAGTGCTCGGCTGCCAGCCGCGCCTACATCCCGAAGTCGCTCTGGAAGCGCGTGCAGGAGGAGCTCGGCGCGATGCTCGCCGAAGTGCGCATGGGAGACGTGCAGGACTTCCGCAACTTCGTCGGCGCGGTGATCGACGAGAAGAGCTTCAAGAAGCAGAAGGCGGCCATCGAAGGCGCGAAGAGGAGCAAGGACGCGCGCGTGCTGTTCGGCGGCCGCTGCGACGACTCCGTGGGTTGGTTCGTCGAACCCACGGTGATCGAGGCGCTCGACCCGAGGTACGACACCATGTGCACGGAGCTCTTCGGCCCGGTGTTGACGATCCACGTCTACCCGGACAAGAAGTACGCGGAGACGCTCGACTTGTGCGCCACGAGCTCGGCCTACGCGCTCACCGGCGCGATCTTCGCCGACGACCGCGCCGCGGTGCTGGAGGCGACCAACCGCCTGCGCTTCGCCGCCGGCAACTTCTACGTCAACGACAAGCCCACCGGCGCCATCGTCGGCCAGCAACCCTTCGGCGGATCGCGCGCCTCGGGCACCAACGACAAGGCGGGCTCGATCCTCAACCTGCTGCGCTGGGTCTCGCCGCGCACGATCAAGGAGACCTTCGTGCCGGTGCGCGATTGGCGCTACGCGTTCCTGGGGGAGCAGTGATGGACTGGAAGGTCTTCGCGACGGTGGCGGGCACGGTGTTCCTGGCGGAGATCGGCGACAAGACGCAGCTCGCCACCATGACCTTCGCCGCGCAGGGCGCCGACAAGTGGTCCACCTTCCTCGGCGCCAGCCTCGGCCTGGTGGCCTCGGCGGGCGTCGGGGTGCTGGCTGGCACGGTGCTCTCCCGCTGGATCGAGCCTGTCGTGCTGACGCGGATCGCCGGCGTGGCCTTCGTGTGCATCGGCGCGTGGACCTTGTGGAAGAGCTGGAGCTGAGCGCGCCATGGCGCCGCGCGTGCTGATCGTCGCCACGCTGGACACGAAGGGCGTGGAGGCGGACTTCGTGCGTCGACGGCTCGAGGCGTGCGGGGTCGCCACGCTGCTGGCGGACGCGGGCACGCTCGGCGAGCCGCGGGCGCGGCCCGATGTGCCGCGCGAGGATCTGCTGCGTCGCGCGGGCGCGGACCTCGAGTCCCTGCGGACGCGCGGCGAGCGCGGAGCCGCCGTGCAGGCGGCCGCGGCGGGCGCCAAGGCCTTGGCGCTGGAGCTGCACGCCAAGGGCGAGTTGCTGGGAGTGCTGGGCCTCGGCGGATCCGCGGGGACCACCATCGCCACCGAGGCGATGCGCGCGCTGCCGATCGGGGTGCCGAAGTTGTGCGTGTCGACGCTGGCTTCCGGCCAGACGCGCGGCTTCGTCGGCGACAAGGACATCCTCCTGATGAACAGCGTGGTCGACCTTCTGGGCGTCAACCGCCTGTCGCGGCTCGTCTTGTCGAACGCGGCGCACGCGATGGCGGGCATGGTGCTGCGCGCGGGCGAGGCGGGACGGAGCGAAGACAAGCCGCTGGTCGCCGCCACCATGTTCGGCGTGACCACGCCCTGCGTCGAACGCGCCAAGCGCGAGTTGGAGGCGCACGGACTCGAGGTGCTCGTGTTCCACGCCACCGGCGCCGGGGGCCAGGCGATGGAGTCCCTGGTCGAGGACGGACTCGTGTCGGGAGTGCTCGACATCACGACCACCGAGCTCGCCGACGAGCTGGTGGGCGGCGTGCTCAGCGCCGGGCCCGACCGACTCGCCGCCGCCGCGCGCGCCGGGGTGCCGCAGGTCGTCTCGGTCGGGGCGCTCGACATGGTCAACTTCCATGGCCTCGCCAGCGTGCCGGAGCGCTTCCGGGGAAGGCGGCTCCACGCGCACAACGCCAACGTCACGCTGATGCGCACGACGCGCGAGGAATGCGCGGCGCTGGGGCGCGAGCTGGGCGACAAGGTCGCGGCGGCGCGCGGCCCGGCGGAGATCCTGCTCCCCGCGCGCGGCGTCTCGGCGCTCGACCGCGAGGGCGCGGCCTTCGACGATCCGGTCGCGCGCCGGGCCTTGCACGACGCGGTCCGCGTCCACGCCGGCGCGGTGCCGGTGCGCGAGCTCGACCTCCACATCAACGACGAGGCCTTCGCGCTGGAGGCGGCGTGCACGCTCCTCCGGCTGATGGGCGTCGTCAAACCCGCTTGACCATCATGCAGCACTCGCGCTCCGCCGTCCTCGCCCGTCTCCGCGCCAAGGTGGCCGCCCGCAAGCCGATCATCGGCGGCGGCGCCGGCACCGGCATCTCCGCCAAGAGCGAGGAGGCCGGCGGCATCGACCTGCTGGTCGTCTACAACAGCGGCCGCTACCGCATGGCGGGGCGCGGTTCGCTCGCCGGCCTGATGCCCTACGGCAACGCCAACCAGATCGTGAAGGAGATGGCCTACGAGATCCTGCCTGTGGCGCGCAACACGCCCGTGCTCGCCGGCGTGTGCGGCACGGATCCGTTCATGCTGCCCAAGCTGTTCCTGAAGGAGCTGGCCGAGCTCGGCTACTGCGGCATCCAGAACTTCCCCACGGTCGGCCTGGTCTCGGGCGACCTGCGCGCCGCGCTGGAGGAGACCGAGATGGGCTACGACAAGGAGGTCGACATCGTGCGCCTGGCGCGCGAGATGGACCTGCTGACGACGCCCTACGCCTTCGATGAAAAGGAGGCGCTGGCGATGACCGACGCGGGAGCGGACATCGTCGTGGCGCACATGGGCTGCACTTCCGGCGGGAGCATCGGCCCCAAGTCGGTCGTGCCGCTCGACCAGTGCGCCGAACGCGTGGCGCGCATCGCCGCCGCGGTCAAGGCGCGACGCGCCGACGCGCTCGTCCTGTGCCACGGCGGCGCCATCTCCTCGCCGGAGGACGCGCAGGTCGTGCTCTCCGCGGTGCCCGCCTGCGACGGGTTCTACGGCGCCAGTTCGACCGAGCGCCTGCCGACCGAGATCGCCATCCGCGACACGATCCGCAGGTTCATGGACCTGCGGCTGGCCCCCGTCAAGGAAACCTGACAAGCGCCATGTGCACCGAAGCCTGCCTGCGGTTCGTCACCTCCAAGGAAGCGATCGTCGAGCACCAGCCGTGGGGACCGCACGAGTGGCTGGCGCGGCCGGGACTCGTCGACGCCGAGCGCCTGCAGCTCGTGCGCGTGAAGATGCCGCCCGGCTGCGCGCACAGGCTGCACCGGCATCCGTGCTTCGAGGAGCTGCTCTACGTGCTCGAAGGCCGCGTCGAGCAATGGGTCGGACGCGAAAAGCGCATCCTCGGACCTGGCGAGCTGGCGCATGTGCCGAAGAACGAGGTCCACGGCTCCTACAACTGCTTCGACGCGCCGGTCGTCTTCCTGGCGATCCTGTCGGAGAACAAGTTCGACGGCCCCGCGGTGGTCGACGTGCACGAAGAGGAGCCCTGGAAGTCGCTGCGCCCCTGGCCGTGAGCGGACCGGGGGCGGGCTTCCCGGGTCAACGCCCCCGCCCCGCCTCCAGCTCGACAGGCTTGTAGCCGCCACGCGAGCGGAACCACAGCCACAGCAGGAGGTAGGCGACCAGCATGCCGATCGGCAGCAGCGCGACCTTGCCCAGCGTCTCCTTCTTGACGATCGCGCCCGTGTCCTCGACTTGGCGGCGCTCCGTCTCCGAAAGGCCGGAGACCTTGGCCGCGTCGAGCGCGCGGTAGGAACCGAAGACGCTGTCCTTCTCGACGGTCGCCGCGGCGTGGATCGCGGGGTGCTCCTTCAGGAGGTGCTCGGCGGAGCCCGTGTCCTGCCAGAAGCCGAAGAGCGCGTTGCCCACGATGCCCGCGCCGATCATGCCCACGCCGCCGATGGCGTTGAGCGTCAACGCGCCGCCCTTGGGGAACTGCTCCGACACGACGCCCAGCATCGTGGGCCAGAAGAAGGTCTTGCCGAAGCCGTAGAGGGTCGCGGCCGCGAGGATGCCGACGCCCGCGGACCCCGAAAGCCACCACAGGCCGATGGCCGCGACCACCGAGCTCGCCATCAACAGCCCCAGCGGCGAGACGCGGTGCACGATGGGCCCGGCGAAGAAGCGCAGGACCATCATGATGGCCGAGGTGTAGATCAGCACCCAGCCGGCGTTCAGGCCGATGTGCTGCATCTCGGGTCCCATCAGGTCCGTGATCCAGCCGTCCGTGCCGAGTTCCGTCGAGGCCAGTGGCAGCATGACCAGCAGCAGCAGGAAGAAGAGCGGCTGCCCCAGCGACTTGACGAACAGCCCGAACGCGGCGCTGGCGACGGCGGCCGCGATCCACGCGTGGCTCGCCTGCAGGCCGAAGACGCGGCCCAGCTCGGCGAAGACGAGGCCCAGCACCACGAAGGCGCCGAGCGCTCCGAGCTCGCGCAGCATGTCGACGTAGCCGACGCCGGCGGCCACGCGCTCCTGCACGGGGAAGCGCACGCGCGCGAGCATCAATCCGTAGCCGATGGTCGGGACGAGGATCAGCCAGAACTTGGTCGTCCAGGCCATGTCCTGCAAGGCGATCGCCACGACGCCTCCGAGCACCAGCCCGCCCGGCCAACCGGCGTGCAGGATGTTCAGCCACTTGGTCTTCTCGCGGCGGAACATGGTGGCCACCACCGGGTTGATGACCGCCTCCACCGTGCCGTTGCCCAGCGCCACGACGAAGTTGGCCCAGTACAGGTCCCAGTAGCCCTGCGCGCGCACCGTCATGACGATCGAGACGAGGTGGCACAGGAAGGCGAAGACCATCGCCTTGCCGTAGCCCACCTTGTCGATCACGAGGCTGAACAGCACGATCGAGATGGCGAAGGGCCACAATCCGGCGCCGAAGATCTCGCCCTTCTGCGTCTCGGTCAGGGCGAATTGCACGCCCCATTCCTTGAGCGTCAAGGCGCGCAGGATGAAGCCGAAGGAGGTCGTGATCAGGGCGATGAAGCAGCCGATGAACAGCAGCCGATCGTGCGCCGAGGTCGAGCCATCCTGCTGGGCGGCGAGAGTGGAAGCCATGCGTCCGTCTCCGGGGGGGGGAGCCTGGGTGCGGCATGGCGGACCGATCCGGCATGCCCCGCGCAGGATGCGCCTTCGCCCCGCCGCGATCAATCCCGCGTCAAGAAAACCTGACTGCCGCCCGCGGCTCAGCGCTCCAGCAGCTCGATCCGCAACGTCCGCGCCCCGTCGATCTGGAAGTACTCCACTTCCAACTCGTGTTCGCCCGCCTCCAAGCCCAGCTGCGCTTCGGCGATCCTCGGCGCGTGCCACGTCCAGTCCTCGAGCACGACTCGTCCGTCGATCTTGACGCGCACGCCATCGTCGGACGCCACCACGAGCGTCCGCAGGCGATCGTCGGGAACGAGGAAGCGCCCCTTGGCGACCAGTCCGAAGCGCGGGCGTCCGCCGATGGCGCGCGCCTCGGGCAGTTCGAGCAGGTCGCAGGACGGCTGCACGCTCGCGACCAGCGCGGGCCGCTCCGCGAGGCTGCGCCATCCCGCGAGGGCCTCGCGCGGATCGGGGCCGTCGGCCCACGAGAACCAGCGCGCCTCCATGCGCATGCCGCGCAGCAACCCTCCCGCCTCGCGCGGCGCGGGGCGCGGCTCGCCCGACTCGAAGTCCCACGGCCCCCACTCGCCGACGACGATCGTGTCCAGCCCCTCGCGCGTGGTCTTCTTGCGCGGCGATCCGGGCAGGCCAGCCGGCGGAGTCCAGCCACGCGCGCGCTGGACCCACTGTGGCTCCACGCCTTCGAAGGGCCCTGCTTCGCACCCTTCCTCGCGCAAGGCGGGCATGCCCGTGCCGGCGTGCAGCGCCGCCGCGGCGAAGGGTCCAGCGGGCTCGCCCTCGCCTCCGAAGCGATTGCCCGCGAAGCGCAGTCGCGTCTTGGCGCAGTCCAGGTCGAGTCCGTTGCCGCGAAACGCATTGCCGAGCACCAAGGCGCCCGTCGAACGCGTGTCGCGTGCCAAGCCGAACGGCCCTTGGACGAACTGCGGGTCCTCGTCCCACCACAACTTCAGGCCGACCTCGCCGTCCGAGACGGTGTTCTCGACATACGCGCAGTCGACGCCGTGCTCGACCGCGATGCCCGGGCCACGCGTGCCTCGGATCGAGTTCCCGAGCAACACGAGGCGCCGCGAGTAGCCGCCCCAGACTCCATGCATGCGCGATCCGTCGAGGCGGTTCCTGATCGACCAGATGTCGTCGCTGAAGGTGCACTCCAAGGCGTTCGCGACCGCGAACGACAGGTCGCACTCGGCGAACGTGTTGCGGTCGGAGCCGGATGGATCGACCTCGCCGCGGTCCGCCGCGCGGCCCTCGACGAGGTCGCGCCCAGCGAACAGGAACACGCCATCGCCCCCGTGCGTGGCGGAAGTACGCCAGACGAGGTTGTCGCTGCTGCGCTCGAACAGCAGGATCCCGGCCGAGTCCTGGCCGCGCCACCAGCGCTCGTGGCTGTAGCCGCGCACGCACCAGTCGAAGCGGCTGTGCGCGACGATGTTGCCCGACGAACGGTGCAGGGCGAGGCCCCAGCCTGAGAGGAAGCTGGCGTCGCAGTCCCACAGGAGCGCGCCGTGGCTGCGCACGAGTTGGATGCCGTTCTGCGTGCCGCGCACGCGGATGCCGTGCAACTTGACGCCGGTCGAGTCGACCACGCTCACGGCCGCGCCGTAGTTGCGCGCCCATTCGTCCGCGTCGTTCTCGTGCGGCCACAGCCAATCCGCTCCATCCTCGGCGCAGTCGGTGGACCGCAGGCGCATCGCATGGCCCTCGGGCACCGACAAGTCCGCCACCTCGACGCCGACGCAACGCTCGAGCCGCAGCGCCACCTTGTAGCCGCGCAGCACGCCGCCCTCGAGCGTCACGCCTTGGCAGTCCTCGAGCAGGATCCCCGTGCCCACCATGGCGTCGCGCGGCGCGCCTTCTTCGGCTCCGCGCAACACGAGCGCCGACAAGTCCAACTTGGCGTCGCGCACTCCCGACACGACGAGCGCGGCGCGCTCGCCCTGCGCACGATGGTCCCCGGACAATCGGACGACCTGGTGCGACGCCTCGGGGCCGATGCGGTGCGCGCCGCGCGCGAACGGACCCTCGCCCGCGCTCGCGGCGGCGAGCCCGAGCCATGCGGCGCACGAGAGGACGATCGCGGGCATGCGCGCATCCTACGACTCCGCCGCTAGACTGTCGCGACGATGCACAGCGCCTCGACCACACCCGGACCGCGCCCCTCGGGCATCGTCCTGCGTCCCGAGATCCCCCTGTGCCAGACCGACCTGCCGCTCGACTGGTACCAGGAGGAGTTCAAGCCGTACGCCGAGGAGTACCTCGCGCTCCCGGACAGGAAGCCCGGAACGGTGCTGCCTTGGCTCGACCGCTACGCCATCCCGGCGGTGGACCACTTCGGGCCTTCGCTGCTGCTCCTCGCGCACTTCTACATGGGCGGCGAGATCGTCAAGCTCGTCGAGCGCTACGGGGGGCGCATCGCCGACAGCTACCAACTGGCGTTGTCCGCCACGCGCAACCCGGACGCGCGCCACATCGTCGAGTCGGCGGTGCACTTCATGGCCGAGTCGATCGCGCTGCTCGCGCGCGACGACCAGGAGGTCTGGATCACCAACCCCAAGGCCGGCTGCACGATGGAGATGCTGGCCAAGGACTGGATGGTGGCGCCCGTGGCCGACGAACTCGTCGCGCGCTACGGCGACGAGCTGTGCGTGATCGCCTACATGAACACCGGAGGCCGCGTGAAGGCCATCGCCGGCCGCACCGGCGGCGCCGTGTGCACCAGCTCCAACGCGCACAAGGTCGTGGCGTGGGCCCTCGCGCGCGGCAAGAAGGTGCTCTTCGTGCCCGACCACCACCTCGGCCGCAACACCGCGCACAAGCTCGGGCTCGATCCCGCGCGCGTCGTGCAGTTGCCGGATCCCAGGCAGCTCGCCGCCGGCGCGACCATCCGCGACGCGCAAGGCGGCCTCGCGGCGCTCGATGGCGCGCGGATGATCTTGTGGGGCTCTTTCTGCGGCGTGCACACCGTGTTCCGACCCGAGCATGTCGCGTATTGGAAGCGCCATGGTTGGCGCGTGCTCGTGCATCCCGAGTCGCCGCTCGAGACGGTCGTCGCCGCCGATGGATCGGGTTCCACCGACTACCTGTGGCGCGCGGTCATGGACGCGCGGCCGGGCGACAAGCTGGCCATCGGCACCGAAGGGCACTTCGTGCGCAACGCGCGCCAGCAAGCCGGCGCGCGCGGCGTGTCCGTCGCGCACCTGACCGAGATCCCCGAGCCGGGCTACCCCGCCGCGGGCTGCGGCTGCGCCACGATGGCGCGCAACGACCCGCCGCACCTCGCCGGGATGCTCGACCTCTTGCGCCAAGGCCGCCCCCCCGCGGCGAACCGCGTGCTGGCCGGCGACGTGGTCGACGAAACCACGGGGCGCCGCGAGCGGCTGGGGGCGCCGGAACGCAAGGCCCTTGCCGCCGAGGCGCGACTCAGCCTCGAGCGCATGATCGCGATCGTAGAGGGGCGCGAAACAACGACTTGAGGTTGGGGCGCGGCGAGCACCCCGCCTCGACGGGTCGTCGCGCCGCCCCCGAGCGCGCAGCCCGGCGGGAGCCGCGATTTGCGACTTCCTGACTACCCAAAACTGGCGCTTGGTGGCATGATCGGAGCCCAAGCGGCCCTCCTGCGTGGTCGCGATCCGCCCCCTCTCTCGGGGTCGGCCATCCCGTCGTTCACAAGCAGCTCTCCAACTACCGGACAGGTACACCATGCGCTTCCTCCTCCCCGTGGCCGTCTGCGGCCTCGCCTCCCTCGTCGGCGCCCAGTCGTTCAACATCGATTGCGGCGCGCAGCAGACGCACCCTCTGCCCGCGTCCACGCACGGCGCCGCCGCCGGCCAGGCCGGCGTGTGGAACGGCGTCAGCACGACGACCCAAGTGGCGGTCGCGCTCGTCGACATCCTCGGCAACACGACGCCCGTGACGATCACGCCGCTCGGCGGCTTCGGCGACTTCGCCGTCAACAACCCGAACTGGTCGGGGGACGACGACCTTCTCCTGGAGGACGCGTCCGACGTGGGCAACACCTCGCTCGGCTCGCCGGGCGGCTCGATCACCTGGACGATCGCGGGCCTCGCCGCCGGCAACTACACGGTCTACACCTACGCGGTGGCGCCCGACTTCCCGCAGACCTACTACACGAAGGTCTCGGTCACCGGTTCGGCCGAGGGCCAGTTGCAGGTCGGTCCCGCGCTGTGGAACGGCTCGCCCCACGTGCAAGGCGTGACCTTCCAGCGCCACACCGTCTCGGTCGCGGCGGGCGCCAACATGACGATCATCACCGACACGCTCGGCACGCCCGGCACGAACTACGGCACGGTGAACGGCTTCCAGATCGTCGGAGCGCCGACCGCCCCGGGAGCGGGCTTCTGCTTCGGCGACGGCAGCGGCACCGCCTGCCCCTGCGGCAACAACTCGGCCGTGGGCGCGGGCACCGGTTGCCTGAGCAGCCTCGGCAACGGCGCGTTGCTCGTCGGCTCCGGCGTCGCCAGCATCGCCAACGACACCGTGGCCCTCCAAGGTTCGGGCATGCCGAACAGCAGCGCCCTGTACTTCCAAGGCACGAGCCAGTCGGGCAGCGGCCTCGGCGTGGGCTTCGGCGACGGCTTGCGTTGCGCCGCGGGCACGGTCATCCGCCTCGGCACGAAGACCAACATCGGCGGAGCGTCGCAGTACCCGACGGGCGCCGACCAGTCGGTCTCGGTGCGCGGCGCGGTGACGGCCGGCGCCACGCGCAGCTACCAGGTCTGGTACCGCAACGCCGCGGCGTTCTGCACGCCGAGCACCTTCAACCTGACGAACGGCTACAACATCACCTGGGCGCCTTGATCGCCTTGGCGCGGTGACGCGGCGCGGCTGCCAGCCGCGCTTGATCCGCGCGCCGCGGCTGCGGTGCGCGCAGACGAACGGGCGGTGAGCTGTTCCCGGCCCGTTCGCATTCGAAGAGTCGCAGCGGACTCGGCGCGGCGGCGCGCGCTCAGCCGCGCTCGACGTCCCAGACTTGCGTGCCGAAGTGGTCCCACGGCAGGCGCCCCTCGTCGCAGTGCTCGTCGGTCGAGAACTGCACGTCGACGAAGTAGATGATCTGGCCGCACGTAGCGGGACGCAGGTTCTTCACGCCGTGCGCCACGCCCGGCGGGATGCGCACGAGGCGCGAGTTGCCGTCGCCGAGCACGATGCGCTGCACCATGCCCTCGGTGGGAGAACCGGCGCGCACGTCGGCCACGACGAGCAGCAGCTTGTCGGTCGGCGGCACGAACCACACGTCCGTCTGGCGCTTGTGCAGGTGGAAGGCCTTGATCGCCAAGGGCTCCATCACGCTGTAGTTGATCTGGCGCACGACGAACCCGGGCAGCTGCTTGTGCAGCCCTTCGTCCATGCGACCCAGCTCGCACATCGACCCGCCGTCGTCGTTGAAGCGCTTGAGCTCCACGATCTCGAGGCCTTCGATGCGCCGCTTGGGCGAGTAGTCCTGCTTGGCGTACTTCGTCTGCGCTTGTGCGTTGAAGTGCATGATTCCTGCGTCTTTCGGTCGCCCCATGGTCGCCACTTGACCGCCCCGCCGCAACGGTGGAAGCCGCGGGGCTGCGCGGATCCCCTCCAGCAGCTAGGCTGCGCGTCGCGCACGGCGTCGCCGGGCGCGCGCCCCCCCGACATCGACCAGGGAAGTCCAGCATGACCGACGCGGCCCGCCCCTCCGACCCCGAAGCCGACTGGATGGCCCGATCCTTCAGCCGCGACCAGCGCCAGTTGACCGTGCGCGCGGCCCTCGGCGGCGCGGTGATCGGCGTGGTCATGTGCCTCTCGAACCTCTACGTCTTCTTCAAGACGGGCTGGTCGATGGGCGTGACGATCACGGCCGCGATCCTGGCCTTCGCGGGCTTCGGCATCCTTGCCAAGCTGGGTGTCGCGCGCCGACCGCTCTCGATCCTCGAGAACAACGCCTTGACCACCGTGGCCTCGGGCGCCGGCTACATGACCGGCGGTGGCAACATGGCGGCCTTCGGAGCGCTGTTGATGGTCACGGCGGTGCGGCCGGATCTGCTGCCGATGATGCTGTGGTTCGCGCTGATCGCCATGCTCGGCGTCCTGACCGCGATCCCCATCAAGCGCCAATTGATCAACCAGGAGGCGCTCCCGTTCCCCACCGGCACGGCGACGGCCGAGACGCTGCGCGCGCTGCACGGCGACGAACGCGCGGGCGCGGCGCAGACCGGCAAGGGCGACGGCGTGCAGGCGAAGGCGTTGGCGTGGAGCGGCTTGTTCGCCGGCTCGATCGCGCTGCTGCGCGACCTCAAGGCGGGCTTCATGCCCTTCAACCTGCCGGGCACGATCCCCATCCCGCTCGAGATCGCCGGGCAGGCCGCGGCAAAGTGGACGCTCGCCATCAAGACCGAGGTCGTGCTGCTGGGCGCCGGCGCGTTGATGAACTTCCGCACGGGGTGGTCGCTGCTCCTCGGCAGCCTGCTGACCTACGCGGTGCTCGCGCCATCCTTGGTGGCGCAAGGGTTCATCGAATCGCCCTCCTACAAGACGATCGTCCAATTCACGGTGTGGCCGGGCGCGGCGCTGCTCGTCGCCTCGGGCTTGACCTCCTTCGCGCTGGGCTGGCGCAGCATCGCGCGCAGCTTCAGCGGACTCGGCCGCAGCCTCGTCGGCGGCCAACGCGACACGCACCCGATCGACGACGTCGAATGCCCGCCCTCGTGGTTCCCCATCGGGTTCGCCTTGTTGTCGCCGGTCGTCGTGTACCTGATGGTGGTCCTGTTCGGCATCCCGTGGTGGGCCGGCGCGATCGCGCTGCCCTTGTCGCTGGTGATGGGGTTCGTCGCGGCTCGCGTCACGGGCGAGACCGATGTCACGCCGACGAAGGCGCTGGGGCCCGTCACGCAGCTCGTCTACGGCGTGCTCACCCCGGGCAACCTCGGCGGCAACATCATGAGCGCCAACGTCACCGGCGGCATCGGCCTGCACGCGGCCGACCTGTTGACCACGCTCAAGACCGGATGGCTGCTCGGCGGCCACCCGCGCGCGCAGTTCTGGGCCCAGATGATCGGCGTGTTCGTCGGCGCTGCGATCATCGTGCCGGCCTTCGCGCTGCTCATCCCCGATCCGGCCATGCTGGGCGGAGAGGATTGGCCCGCGCCATCGTGCCTCGTGTGGGCCGGCGTGTCGCAGGCCTTCGCCGACGGGGTGGACGCGTTGCACCCCTGGGCGCGCATGGCCATGGTCGTCGGGCTCGTGCTGGGCGTGGCCTTGGCCTTGCTCGAGCACTTCGCGCCGCGGCCGCTGAAGGCCTTCGTGCCATCGGCCTCCGGCCTCGGCATCGCCATGGTCGTGCCCGGCAGCAACGGACTCGCCATGTTCGCCGGCTCGGCCCTGGCCGAGTGGTTCCGCCGCGCCAAGCCCGCGCTCGCCGCGCGCATCGCGGTGCCGGTCGCCTCGGGACTGATCGCGGGCGAGAGCCTGATGGGCGTGTTCGTCGCGATCCTCACCGCCACGAAGGTCGTCGGTTGACGCGACTCGCGCTCCAGCGGCGCGGCGCGGCCGACCGCGCCGGTGGATTGCGGCGCGCCGGGCGCTAACCTGTCGGGCCGCCATGCCGACACGCAAGGACCAGAACGCACGCTGCCACGGACAAGGCCCCCGCACCGAACTCGTCACGCGCTCGGTGCTCGAGGCGCGCGAGCTCGACGAGCTGCTCGAGGGCTGCCTGCCGAGCTTCGGCGGCGGCTACCTGCGGCGACTGTGGCTGCTGATGGACCAGGCGGTGGGCCGCGGCTTGCCGATGACCGTCTCGATCTCCGGCCCGGTCACGGCTTCGGGGCAGCACCACGCCTGGCTCAATCCGCTGCTCGACACGGGTTGGTTCGCCTACCTCTCGACCACCGACGCGGTCTGCTACCACGACGGGCACCGCGCCCTCGACGACGCCGGCGAACACCCGTTCCACTCCGTGCCGATCTTCGGCGACGACGCAGCGCTGCGCGACGACCGCACGATCCGCATCACCGACATCGGCTTCGACGAAGACGTGCTGCTGGGACAGGACCAGTACCTCGCCGCGGTGCTGCGCGAGGACGAGTTCCAACGCAAGATGACCGGCACCGAGCTGCGCTGGCGGCTGGGACGACGCTACGCCGCGCAGGAGAGGAAGAACGGCGCGCGCGAAGGACTGCTGGCCCTGTGCCATCGCAAGTCGATCCCCGTCTTCGTCGGCGCGCCCGGCGACGGCAGCGTGTTCCTCAACTCGATGAAGCTGTGGGCCATCGCCAAGGCGGGCGGCGCGCCGTACGGATTCGATCTCGACATCCACGCCGAGGTGTTCGAGTCCTGCGCCTACCACTACTGGGGCCTCAAGGAGAGCGAGACGAAGGCGCTGGGCACGCTGATCCTCGGCGGAGGCGTGCCCAAGAACTTCAACTTGCAGCCCGAACCCGCGCTCTCGCAGGTGCTGGGCCTCGCCGACATCTCGGGCTACCTCTACGACATCCAGATCACCACGGCCCCGGTGACGGATGGCTCGCTGTCCTCGTGCCCTCCGGCCGAAGCCGTGACCTGGGGCAAGGTCGACAAGGACTCGTTCACGCAGACGACCGAGTCCGTGCCGGCCGACTACTCGATGCTCATGCCCATCGTGGTCAAGGCCTTGCTCGAGAAGCGCGCGCGCTTCGAGCGTTGGGCCGAACGCATGGGCCGCGACGCCTTGTTCAAGAAGCACCCTGCGGCGCGCGGCTACCTGCGCGACACGCAGGGCTACCGCCTGTACGAGCGTCGCGAGGAGCTGGTCGGGAAGCTCCTCGCCGCCGTGGCGAAGGACAGGAAGCGCATGGAGAAGGAATGCCGCTATGCCTTGGCCAAGGTCGAGGACGCGGCGGCGTCCGCCCCGGCGAAGCCCGCCGACAAGGCCCTGCCGCGGCGAGCGAAGCCCGGGGCCAAGACCGGCGCGAAGCGACGCAAGTCCTGAACGGGCGCCGAGGATCCAGGTGATCCTCGCGCGCTTGTCCTTCAGCCGTCGCGCGCGGCGAGCACCGCGGCCACGCGCGCGCATTCCGCATCGCCGGAGCAACGATCGAGCAGGCTGCGCGCTTGATCGCTCGAGCCGTGCAGCTCGAGCAAGCGCAACGCGGCGGCGCGCCTCGCGTCGTCCGCCGCGTCGCACGCGCCCCACGCCGCCAAGGCGGCTTGCGCGACGAACGGACGGTCCTCGGGTGCCACGCCGCTCGACAGGCAAGCCGCGGCCGTCGCCGCCGCGCGCGCGTCGCCCGCGAGGGCGGCCACCAATCGGTCCACGAGCGGACGCGACTTGCTCGGCGCCGCTTGGAGCAAGAGCAAGGCGTCCGCGTCGCCCGCCAAGGCGCACTCGAGGATGCGCGCCTCGAGTTCCCCGCCGAGGCGCGCACCGCGCAACGCGCGGCACGTTCGACTCCATTCGCCCTCGGCGCGCGCGGCATCCAACGCGGTCCATGCCGCTCCTTGCGCGTGCTCGACGACGAATCCACCGCAGGCGGTGTCGACCAGTTGCAACGCCTCCGCGCGCAGCGCGGGGTCCGGATCGCGCACGAGCAGCACGGCGCGCTCGCAGAGGCCCTCCAAGCGCCCGAGGGCGGCCAAGGCGCGCCAAGCCGCTCGCCGTCGAAAAGCCTCGGGCGCCGCGAGGTGCGGTTCGACCAGCGCGCGCACCTCGGAGCGTTCGAAGGGCAGTTCGTTCCAGCGCGCCAAGGCGTGCAGCGCCGCGGTGGCGCGGGTCGCATCCCCGGTGGCGAGGGCCGCTCGCGCCGAATCGAGCGCCGCGGCTCGCCGACGCGCGTCGCCCGGCCGCAAGCCGCGCAGCGCCAATCGCTCCCCCGCTTCCAGCGCCGACGCCTCGTCGAAGGCCCCCGGATCCGCGCCGCCGGCGCCGGATTCCGCCGCTTCTCCGGCGAGCGGCCGCTCGTCGACGACGCGCGGCTCGAGTGCGGCGCAACCGAGCAAGGACGCGAGGCACGCGGCACCTCGCACGATCCGCAGGGCGCTGCGCGCGCTCACGCCTTGCCGCGCTCCCCGGCGGAGGGCCACAACCACGACGCACCGTCGGCGATGTAGGCCGGGTCGACGGCGCGACCGAGCAGGCCGTGCCACAAGCCGAGGCCCTTGGCGAGCGCGGCGCGCCCACGGCCGCGAGCGATCCCCGCGAGCAGCACGAACGGCCAACTCAGGCAATCGTGCACGACGAAGCTCGCCCACTGCGTCGGATTGGCGTGGCGCCGCAGGAAGCGCCAACTGTTCAGCGCGTTCATGTACTTGCGACGCGCGCTGTAGCCGCCGCCCGTGGCGGAACTGGGCGCGTGCCACGCGACGGCCGAGCCCACGCACACCGTGGATTGCCCCAGCGCGCGCGCCCGCAGGCACAAGTCCACGTCCTCCATGTAGGCGAAGTACGCGTCGTCGAAGCCGCCGAGGCGCCGCAGCAAGTCGGCGCGCGCGAGCAGCGCGCACCCGGCCACGTAGTCGACCGTGCGCGTCGTGCGCCATGGGCCCGCGTCGGGCGAGCCGTGTCCCAAGAGCTTCGACAGGTTCTGCCGCCAGTCGACGCGCCCGCCGGCCGACCAGACGCGCCGGTCGTCGGCGCGCTGGAGGATGCGCGGTCCGGCGATGCCCACCTCCGGACGCGTGGCGAGTTCCTCCTGCAGGCGCTGCAGCATCGCGCGGTCGACCTCGACGTCGTTGTTCACGAAGAACACGGACTGCGCGCCGCGCTCGAAGGCCAGCGCGAGGCCTTGGTTGGAGGCCTTGCCGAAGCCGAGGTTGGCGCCGTTCTCCAGGAAGCGCAGGTCGGGATGCCGCGCGCGCACCAGTTCCAGCGAGCCGTCGCGCGAGCCGTTGTCGACGAACACGATGTCGCCGGGCGCGAAGCCGCCGCGCAGCAGCGACTCGATGCAGGCGAGGTTGCCCGCGCCTCCGTTCCAATTGACGACGACCGCGACCGAACCGCTCACGAGCCGCCTTCCACGCGCGAGCGCAGTTCCCCGTGGGCGAGCCTGGTCACCAGGGTCGCGCCGGGCGGCGCGTCGGCGGCGTCGACCAGCGGCTTGGAAGCGCCCTCGACGAAGGTGATCGAATAGCCGCGGCCGAGGACGGAGAGCGGCGACACCGCCTCGAGCGTGCGCGCCGAGCTGTCCAGTCGATTGGACACGCGCTCCAGGCGCG
This sequence comes from Planctomycetia bacterium, assembly GCA_046341775.1. Lineage (GTDB taxonomy): Bacteria > Planctomycetota > UBA1135 > UBA1135 > SXXH01. Next base: position 7,564 of record JBKDQQ010000114.1, on the reverse strand, counting down.
CCTGCGGCGCGGCCACGAGGCGCGCGGCGAGAAGCTGCAGGCGCGCCGCGCGTTGCTCCAACTCGACGCGCGGGGAACGGCGCTCGACGCGCCGCGCGGCGGACTCGAGGCGCGCCTCGGCGCGCAGCACGAGTCCCGCCATGCGCTCGACGAGCCCGGTGGCGGCGCGGCCGAGGCGCGCCGCGCGTTCGTCGAGGAACCAGCGCGGGCTCGACAAGCACGGACGCGTGGCGAGCTGGTCGAGGCGCGCCTCGGCCTCGCCCAGCAGCGCGTCCATGGCCCGCCCGAGGTCGATGTCGACCGACTCGATGCGCTCCTCGAGCGCCGCGCGGTCGGGGAAGACCTTCTCGGCCGCGTCGGTGGGCGTGTGCGCGCGCAGGTCGGCGACCAGGTCGCACAAGGTCGTGTCGATCTCGTGGCCCACGCCGGACACGACGGGCTTGGAGCAGTTCCACACCGCCTCGAGCAAGGGGCGCTCGTTGAAGGCCCACAAGTCCTCGACCGAGCCTCCGCCGCGGCACACGACGACGACATCGACGCCCCGCGCCTCGAGGGCTCGGATGCCGCGCGCCACCTCCTCCGCGGCGCCTTGGCCTTGGACCGCGGCATGCGCGACGAGCAACGGGTGTCCCGGCCAGCGTTGGGCGCGCGTGCGCAGGAAGTCCTGCAACGCGGCGCCCGAACGGCTCGTGACCACGCCGACGAGGCAGGGGGCCGGCGGCAAGGGCCGCTTGCGCTCGAACCAGCCCTTCTGGAGGAGCTCCTGCTTGAGGCGCTCGTACTCCTGCATCAACGCGCCGACGCCGGCGGCCTCGACGCGCGTGACGACCAGCGAGAACTTGCCCTGCGGTCCGTAGATCTCGAGCTTGCCGGTGATGCGCACCTGCATGCCCTCGCGCAGCGAGAGGCCGCGCAAGGCACCGGCGCGCGAAGGACGGAACAGGCTGCACGACACGCGCGCCGCCGCGTCCTTCAGGTCGAAGTACATGTGCCCGGAGGCCTGGTGGTCGGTGATGCGCGACAACTCGCCCTCGACCACCACCATGCCCAAGGCCTTGAGCACCGCGCCGGCCTTGGCGCAGACCTGCGACACGGACATCACGCTGGCCGCAGCGGCTTCCTGGCGTGGCTGCGGCGCGTCCCAATCGAAGGGATCGGTGCGGTTGTCTTTCACGCTGGGTCCTCGCTCGCGGCGCGCCGATCTTCGCCTCGCGCCCCGCGCCGCGTCAACGCGGTTGGTCGACCGGCGCCTCGGACTTCGCCCCGGCGCCCGGGGCCTCCACCATGGGGATGCGCGCGGCGCGCCATTCGGCGAGATCCGCGCGCGGCAGCACGAGGCGGAAGCGCGCGTCGAGGAACGGCGTGGTGCTGTCGACCTTGACCTGCGAACCATCCTGCAGCAGCACCTCGACCCCGCGGGCCGCGTCCGCCGACAGCGGCGCGATGGTCGCGCGATCGGCGACCAGCGTGCGCACGCGGTTGCCCTTCTCGTCCAACTGGGCCAGCGACACCTCGAACAGGACGCCGCGTTGCACGCCCCCCAACCCCTCGACGCGCCAATGGCCCGCCGACAGGTCCTCGCGCAGCTTGATGTTCAGCGCGGCGCGCAGGCTCTCCACGCTGATCGAGCCGTCGTGCGGAGCGGGCTGCAAGGCCTCGGGTCGGAACAAGGACGGCAAGCCCTCGAGCCACGGCCGCGGATCGCAATCGGCGACGACGACGCGCCGCACGCCGCCGCGACCATCTTCGTCGGCAGGCCCGCCTTCGAAGCTCGTCTTCGCGCCCGCCTTGCGCTCGTAGCCGTGCTCGAGCACCAAGGTGACGCTGCGCCCGGCGCGCGAGCACTCGAGGCGCAACCGATCGGCGGCGAGGACCGAGAGCACGCGGCCCGCCTCGTCGCGCACGCGCAGCACGACCGGTCCCAGGTGGTCGGACTGCACCAGGCCCACCTCGAGCACGTCGACGCCGCGCACCGCTTCGGCGGCGAGCAGCGCCCGCAAGCGCGCCAAGGCCATCTCGCTCGTCAAGCTCGGCGTGCCGCCCGCCTCCGGCGCGGGAGGGACCCGTGTCGCCGCGTCGCTCGCGATGGACGCACTCGCCGCGCCCAACCCGCCACCGTCCGGTTCGGCCTCGGCCTCGTCCCGCGCGGGCGCATGCGCAGCGCTGGCGGCGGCCTGGGGTGGTTCGGCATTGGCCGCGGAAGCATCGCCTCCGCGCGAACGCGCGACATCCGGATCGACCTCGAACTTCGGGACGCCGGCGGCGAGCGATTCGAGCAGCGCGATGCCGCGCGTGTACTCGAGCCACTCCTCCTCGCGGCGCAGCCGCCGCTCCGCTTCCGACTTCAAGTCCGCGCGCGTGCGCAGCAACTCGTCCTCGAGCGCTTGCACGCGCGCGCGCAACGAAGCCACCTCGTCCGCGGTCGGCGGCGCGGACTTCGAGCCCACGGTCGACGACGCGGCGGCGGCGCTGGAGGCGGACTCGGAAGGCTCGGGGGCGGACGTGGCGGGAGCCGACGCGCCGGCCGCGCCGCCCGACGGACCGCAGGAGTTCGACGCGCACGCAGCGAGGAGCGCCAGCGATGCGCGCACCCAACAGCCGGCGTCCATCGCGAGGCGCGCGCGCAACATCAGTCCTTCTTGTTCCAGTCCTTGTTCTTGTTGTTGTTCCACCAAGCCTGCCAAGCGGCCGGCTCGCGTTCATCGTGGCCGGAGAGCGCCCTGAGGCTGGTGATGATGGGCGAGCCGATGATGTCGTAGCGTTCCTTGGCGACGAGGTCGTTGGGATTGCCTTCCTTGTTGTTGAAGCTCGACATCAACACCTTGAGCATCGACTCGAAGGCCTCCTTGCGGACCTTCAGGTCGGCCTCCTTGAACTCGCCCAGCGCCTGCGCGGCGGCCGACACGAGCGGCGGCTCGGGGTGCTCGAGAAGCTTGATCAGCTTGCGCGTGGCGGCGGGATCCTTGGTCTTGCCCAACGACAGCACCAGGCGCCCGACCAGCGCCACATCCTTCTTGAGGCGCTTGTCGTCGATCCAACCCTCGAGCGTCTTCGTCGCCTCGGGCCCCATCGCGCCCAGCGCCACCGCGGCGGCCATCGCCAGCTTGTTGTTCGGCACGCCCTCGGACACCTCGTCGCGCTTCTGCTCGATGCTCTTGCCGAGGAACGCGACGATCGACGACTTGTCCTTCGGGCCGGACTTCGGGTACTCGACGAGCAACTCGTCGATGGTGGCGATGATCTCCGCGTCCTTGCCGCCCTTCTTGTCGCCCCACATGCCCTTGGCCTTCTCGATCTTGGCCGCGATCTCGGGGCGCTTGTCGGCGGGCGCATCCTGCGCGGCGCCTTGCGCCACCGAAGCGGAAGCGCCGGGCGCGGACGAGACCGGCGTCGCGGGCGCGAGGGCGCAGACGAAGCAGGCGAAGTGCAGGGCGAGGTAGGGAGTCTTCATGGTGCTTGGGCGATGGCCGTCGGGTCGGGTGGAGCGGCCTGCTCCAGGAGCAGGGCGCGCGAGGATTGTCATCGTGCGCAGCACGCGGGTGCAAGCCGCGAACGACGCTCGTCCGCGGATCCCCGCAAGTTCCCTGCCACCCTTGCCATCCCTACCCCCCAGCCGCGCGCGGCGCGCAAGGTTCCGGCCCGGTGCTGGCGAGATGGACGCTCGGCGGCTTCAGGTTCTTCCCCGCGCCGCAGGCACGGGGCCTGGATCGCGCCGGATCCGTGGCCGCGGACGCCTGCGCCATTCGGTTGCGTGCTCGGCCACGGCTTCGACTCCATGGCGCGTGCGTTCGCGCCGCCACCCCTCGATGCGATGGCCGTCGCGGCGCCCATCCACGCCCCGCGCCGGCCGAGTGTCCTCCCCATGGGTCGCGAGGAGGCCGGGTGCCGCCACCTCGCCGCGCTAGGACCGCGGCAATCGCGCGTTCCACGCCGCGGCCAACTCGCGCGAACGCGGAAAGCGCAGGCCATGGACGAGCTCGTCGACCGCGAGGCACTCGCGCACGGCGTTCGCCAGCACCAACGCCTCGGCGCGCCGCAGTTCGACGGCGAAGAGCGGACCTTCGTCGATCCCTGCCCCCATGCCGCGCGACGCCTCCAGGGCGAGGTCGCGACCAATGCCCGCCAAGGCGCCACGCCGCGGCGCGCGCACCACGCCATCGACCAACGCCAGCACGCAACCGAGCGTGGCTTCGGCGACGCGGCCTTCGCGATCGAGGAGCAACGCATCGAAGGCGTCCAAGGCGCGGGCATGCGCGCGGGCGCGCGTCCATGCAAGGCGCGCGTGGAGCTTGTGCTCGAGCAGCGGGTCGTCGTCGCGGTCGTGGCGCGCGACCAGCGCGAGACGCAACGGATCGGGAGCAGCCTCGACGAGGCGCGCCTCGCACACGACGCGCGCGCGAGGCGCGAATCCCGGCGCGGCGAAGAAGCTGGCGCGCAAGGCGTGCAGTCCGCTCGGCAGTTCCGCGGCGAGTTCCCGCGCCCAGTCCGTCCAGGCGTCGGGTAGTTCCACGCCCAAGGTGCGCGCGGTCCTCGTCGCGCGCGCGGAGTGGCGTTCCACGCGCGCCACGCGTCCGTCGACCACGCGCAGCGTCTCGAACCAGGCTAGCCCTTGGCTGGCCGCGACGAACCACGCCGGCAGGCCCGCCGCCTCGGGCGCGACGAGCACGCCATCGACCGACACGCGACCGACGTGGACCGGCGCCAGGTCCATCGAACCCTGGCCGGTCGCGCCCGAGCCCTGGCGTGCGTCGTGTCCTGCCTGCATGTGCGCCCCGAGACTCGTCGGCGGAGGACCGCCGGTCAACGCCCTTCCAGGACCTCGATCAAGGCGCGCGCCTTGTGCAGCGTCTCGTCGTCCTCCGCGGCCGGGTCGCTGGCGAAGGTGATGCCGCCGCCGACATGGAAGCACACTTCGCCATCGTGGTCCGCCAGCCCGCCCGCGCGCGGACGCCAGACCATGGTGCGGATCAGGATGTTGAACGCCGCGCGCCCGTCGTGCCCGATCCAACCCAACGCGCCGGTGAACCACCCGCGGCCCTCGCCTTCCAAGTCGGCGATGGCCTTCATGGCCGCGACCTTCGGCGCTCCGGTGATCGACCCCCCGGGGAACAACGCGCCCAGCACGTCGACGGCGCTCGTGCCCGCGTGCATCCGGCCCACGACATCGGCCACGAGATGGTGCACCGTGGCGTAGGACTCGACGCGCGGCCAACCTTCGACGCGCACGCCCCCCGTGCGCGCGAGGCGCCCCAGATCGTTGCGCTCCAGGTCGACGATCATCGCCAACTCGGCGCGATCCTTGGCGCTGTCGAAGAGATCCTGCTTGCGACGGGCATCCTCGGCTGCGTCGACGCCGCGCGCCACCGTGCCCTTGATGGGCCGCGTGCGCGCCTCGACGCCATCGTAGTCGAGCAGCAGTTCCGGGCTCGAAGACAGGATCGCGCCGCGCGGGCTGCGCGTCGCGCCCGCCGACGAGCCTTCGTCGTAGAACAAGCAACCGGCGTATGGTGCTGGATTGCGGCGGCGCAACCGCAAGTACGCATCCAAAGGATCGCCGCGGACCAGCGCTTCGAAACGATGCGCCAGGTTGGCCTGGTAGAACTCGCCGCGGCCGATCCTGCGCCGCACGTCGACGATGCGCTCCTTGTGGCGCACGGCGCTGGTCAAGCGCCGCAACTCGCCGACGAGGGCGAAGGGCGCAGGCGGTTCGCACGGAGCGCCGAGGAGCGCGCGCAGCTCGCGCTCGCGTTCGCTCGCCGGTGGACGCCCGTCGAGCGATCCTCCCGTGGCGTCCTCGCCGAGCACCAACCACGCGCGCCCGCTCTCGTGATCCCACGCGATCCAATCGCAATGGAGCCCGCCCGCCACGAGCGGCAGTCCCCACGGATCGCGTGGCGGCGCGAAATGCCGTTCTTCTCCGGCGACGCCGAGGTCGTACGACAAGGCGAGGACGGCCCCCCCCGCGAAGTCCGTGGGCGGAGGATCGCCGCCAGCGTCGACGACTTGCGAGCGCCACGCCTCGAGCGCGGCGAGCGAACCGGGCGGCGGATCCGCGCGCAGCGGGTCGAAGGCCACGAAGCTGCTGCGCGCCGGATGGCCGCCGGTGCTGTCGCACGCGGCGAGCCCGCGCCTTCCGCGCAAGCGCTGCAGGGCGTCCGCCACGCCGGGGGCGGGCGAAAGTTCGCGCACCACGCGTCGCACGTGCCAGGTCACGGCGCCGCTCCGCACCGCGTCGCCGAGTCGCGAGCGGGCCCCACGCCGGCGATCAAGCGCTGCGCGCGCTCAGTGCCCAGCGGCCTTCTTCGGGAAGCTCGCCCCATGGATCCGATGGTAGCGCAGCGCGATGAAGCCCGAGACGACCAGCAGCGCCGCGCCCATCCAGAACGGCGCGTCGGGACCGTAGGCGGTGAACACGAGGCCCGCCGACATCGGCCCGACCATGCGCGCCAGGCTGCCCAGCGATTGGGACAAGCCCAGGTAGGCGCCCTGCTGGTCGCCGGGCGCGGCGCGCGAGATGAGCGAGTTGACGCTCGGGTTGTTCAAGCCGAAGCCGATGGGCATCAGCAAGCAACCGATCACGACCATCGTCCAGTCCTGCGCCAGGGCGACGACCAGGAAGCCCGCGGCGAGGAACCAGGGGCCGACGATGGCGAGCTTGGTCTCGCCGTGCTTGGGCACGAGGCGCCGGATGAGTCCGCCCTGGATGACCGCGCTGACGACGCCGATCCCCGCCAGATAGCGCCCCGTGATCGGCGCGGCGGCGAGGATCTGCTCGACGCTCGCCTCCTCGATCGGCACACCGAGCCCGAACACCTCGGGGAAGCGCGCGAGGCCGAAGGCCGTGAACATGCTCTCGAAGCTCGCGAAGGCGACGATGAAGAGGAAGCTCAAGACGTACGGCGTGCGGATGCGGTCGTCGGCGAGCGCGCCGCGCACCTGCTCCAGCGAGAACACGCGCGACTGGCGCCGTTCGCGCGGCGGTTCGACCAGTTGCGTCCACGCGTAGAGCGCCGCCAACAGCGAGAACCCGGCCGCGGCCCAGCCCGGCGCGGCGGGCGAGATGTGCGTCAGTTCGCCGCCCATCAACGGCCCGAGCGTGAAGCCAATGCCGAACGCGGCGCCGATCAAGCCCATGCCCTTGGCGCGGTTCTCGGGCGTGGTCACGTCGGCGACGTAGGCCATGGCCGTCGAGATGTTCGCGGCGAGGAATCCAGCGAGGGCGCGCGACAGGAACAACATCCACAAGGAATCGGAGAGCGCGAACAGCGCGTAGCTCGCCGCGGTGCCGAACAAGCCGCCGACGAGCACCGGCCTGCGCCCGATCTTGTCGGACAGGCGTCCCCACATGGGCGCGAACAGGAACTGCATGCCGGAGAAGCAGGCGAACAGCAGCCCGAGCTCGGTCTCGCTCGCGTCGTAGGCCGTCGAGTAGATCGGGAGCAGCGGGATCACGATCCCGAAGCCGAGCAGGTCGATGAAGACCGTCAGGAAGATGAACAGAAGCGGCGAGCGGCCGCCACCATCGCGCTGGGCTGCGTTCGACATGGGCCGCGCAGTCTAGCCG
>JBKDQQ010000113.1:0-24479 GCA_046341775.1 Planctomycetia bacterium | reverse complement strand
GCGATCGGCCCGCCGGTGTTCGCCACCGACATGCCGCGGCGGAAGCCGTCGGTCGACGCCATGGCGACGCAGCGCGCCGTGTCGTTGCCGAGGTGCGCCGCGACCTCGAGCACCAGCGTGTCGCCGCCGCTCGGGTTCTTGCTGTGCAGCGCCGGGTAGATCGGCGGCAGCTTGCCGGCCGGGAAGCGCACGTCGACGACGGGTCCGAAGATCTGGGCGATCGTTCCGGACGAGGTTTGTTCCAGCGTGGTGCTCATGTCTGTCGCTCTGCTTCAGGTCGGACGCGCGGGAGGCGCATCCAGGTTTCGTGTGTGCTGTGGCGTGTGCCGCGCGCCGGCGCGGCTCACTTGAGGGCTTCGACGCCGCCGACGATGTCGAGCAGCTCCTTGGTGATGTTCTCTTGGCGCTTGCGGTTGTACTGCTTCTTCAGCAGCGCACCCATCGACTTGGCCGCGTCCGTGGCGTTCTTCATCGAGACGCGCCGGCTGGCGTATTCGCTGGTGAGCGCCTCGAGCAACGCGTTGTACACGCGCGTCTCGAGGTAGCGCGGCACGAGCGAATCGAAGATGGTGCCGGCGTCGGGCTCGAGCAGCGTCTCGCCCGCCGCGAGGGCGACGCCGCCCTTCTGCGGCGCGATCGGCAGCAGCTGCGCCTCGGTGGGCACGTACTTCACCATCGACTCGAAGGCCGTGTAGAACAGCACGACCCGCTTGTGGCGCCCGGCGAGGAACACCTCCTGCAGGGCCCGCGCGGTGCGCGCCGCGCCGCGGTAGTCGATCTGCTCCAAGGCCGGTTCGACGAACAGGCGCTCGACCTCGCGGCCGCGACGAACGAGGTACTGGTACCCCTTGCGGCCGTAGACGTACCAATCGACCTCGACGCCGGGGTTGGCGCGCAGCCACGCCTCGAGCATGCGGAACATGTTCGAGTTGTAGGCGCCGCACAGGCCGCGATCGCTCGTCACGAGCAGCACGGCCACCCGCGAGCCCTTGCCCGGTTGGAACAAGGGACGGTCCCCCACCTCGTCGCCCAGCATCGCGGACAACCGCGACACCAGCCCGGAGATCTCCTGGCTGTAGGGACGGGAGGCGACGGCCTTCTCCTGGAAGCGACGGAGCTTGGTCGACGCGACCATCTCCATGGCGCGCGTGATCTGGCGAATGTTGCCGACCGACTTGATGCGGCCGCGAAGATCGCGGATGGATGCCATCGTCCGCGCCTTACTTCTTCGCCCCGAGGTTCATCTGGGCCTTGGTGGAGGCGATCAGCGCGTCCATCTTCGCCTTGCCGGCGTCGGACACGTTCTTCGTCGTGCGGATCTCGTCCAGCACGTCCTGGTGGCGGTCGGCCATCGCCTGGTGCCAGAGCTTCTCGAACTCCTGCACGCGGCGCGCAGGCACGTCGTCGAGGCCGCCGGTGGTGGCGGCGTAGATGATCGAGATCTGCTTCTCGACCGGCAGCGGCGCGTACTGGCCCTGCTTGAGGATCTCCGTCAGGCGCTCGCCGCGGGTGAGTTCCTGCTGCGTGGCCTTGTCGAGGTCCGAGCCGAACTGCGCGAACGCGGCCAGCGCGCGGTACGACGCGAGGCCGAGGCGCAAGCCGCCCGAGATCTTCTTCATGGCGTTGATCTGGGCCGAGCCGCCCACGCGCGACACCGAGATGCCGGCGTTCACGGCGGGCTTGATGCCCGCGTTGAACAAGCCCGACTCGAGGAAGATCTGGCCGTCGGTGATGGAGATCACGTTGGTCGGGATGTAGGCGGCGACGTCGCCTTCCTGCGTCTCGACGATCGGCAGCGCGGTGATCGAGCCACCGCCCTTCTTGAAGCGCGGGTTGATCTTCGGCGCGTCGCGGTTGATCTTCGCCGCGCGCTCGAGGAGGCGGCTGTGCAGGTTGAACACGTCGCCCGGGAAGGCTTCGCGGCCCGGCGGACGACGCAGGAGCAGCATCACCTGGCGGTAGGCCAGCGCCTGCTTGTAGAGGTCGTCGTAGAAGATGACGACGTGGCGGCCTTCGTCGCGGAAGCGTTCGGCCATCGTGACGCCGGCGTAGGCGGCGAGGTACTGCATCGACGCCTCGTCGTTGGCCGAGGCCGAGACGATGATCGTGTACGGCATGGCGCCGTACTGGTCGAGCTTGCGCTGCACGTCGACGATCGTCGACTGCTTCTGGCCCATCGCCACGTAGATGCAGATGACCTGCTCGGGGTTGGCGGGATCGCCGCCGCCCGTGGTCTTCTGGTTGATCATCGTGTCGATGCACAGGGCCGACTTGCCCGTCTGGCGGTCGCCGATGATGAGTTCCCGCTGTCCGCGGCCGATCGGGATCATGGCGTCGATGGCCTTGATGCCCGTCTGCAGCGGCTCCTTCACGGGCTCGCGCTCTACGACCGAGGGCGCCGGCTGTTCGATCGGACGCAGGTCGTCGACCGAGGTGCCCAGCGGACCGCGGCCGTCGACGGGGTCGCCAAGCGCGTTCACCACGCGGCCGAGCAGCTGCATGCCGGTCGGCACCGAGATGACGCGGCCGGTGGCGCGCACGGTGTCGCCTTCCTTGACCTTGGTGGCGTCGCCCAGGAGCACGCAGCCCACGTTGTCCTCCTCGAGGTTCAACGCCACGCCGCGCACGCCGCCCGGGAACTCGAGCAGCTCGTTCATCATGCAGCCGTCGAGGCCGTAGACGCGCGCCACGCCGTCGCCGACCGACAGCACGGTGCCGACGCTGGTCATCGCCGTCTCGCCCTTGTACGACGCGATCTCCTTCTCGAGGATCGACGTCACTTCTGCGGGTCTCAGGTCCATTGTCTTGCTTCTCTCGGGTTGCGCCGGGTTGGGCGTTGTCGTGTGCGTGTAGCGGGTTTCGGCGCCTGCTCAGGAAGGCAGGCGCGCGTCGAGCATGCGGCGGCGCAGGGCGTCCATCCGCCCTTGCACCGACCAGTCGATCATGCGGTTGCCGGCGACGACGCGAGCGCCGCCGACGAGCTCCGGCACGACCTTGTTCGTCAAGGCGACCTTCTTCTCCAGCACGGAGCCGAGTCGCGTCGCCAACTTGGCCATCTCGGGCTCGCCGAGCGGCCGCGCCGTCTCGACCACGCCTTCGACCTCGTTGTTCTCCAGGCGGGCGCGCGCGCGCCATGCCGCCGGAGCGTCGACGAGCAGCGCTTCGCGGCGCCTGTCGAAGGCCAAGGCGACGAAGTTGCGCGTCAATTCGTGGCAACCGACCAGGGCGCCTTCCACTCCTGCGCGGCGCGCGGAAGCGTCCACCCCGGCGTGCAGCATGCGAGCGCGCGCGACGCCCGAGGAGAGGTGCGTCGAGAGGCGCTCCATGTCGGCCGACACGGCGGCCGTGGCTCCCTGGCGCGCGGCCAGGTTCCACAGCGCGCCGGTCCAGCGCACGGCGACGGCGTCTCGGATCACTTGCGGCCCCCCGCGGCGGCGCCGACGAGTTCGTCGACCAGGCGCCGGTCGTCCGACGCGTCGATCCTGCGGGCGATGACCTGGCTCGCGGCGTTGAGCGAGACTTCGACGACTTCGGCGCGGATCGCCGAGAGCGCCTTGTCCTGCTCGGCCTTGATCTCCGCCTTGGCGCGTTCGAGGAGCGCGGCCGCCTCGCGCGCGGCCTGGTCCTTGAGGCTCTTCTCGACCTCTTCGGCGCGCGCGCGCGCCTCGGACAGCAAGGCGGCGGCTTGCGAGTTGGCTTCGCGCAGCTTGGCCTCGACGGCGTTCTTGGCGCTCTCGGCGTCGCGCGAGGCGGCTTGCGCCTTCTCGATCGCCTCGGAGGCCTTGGCGTCGCGCTCGAGCAAGGCGCGAGTGACGGGCTTCATGACCACGATCCAGATCGGCGCGAGCGCCGCGAGGAAGATGACCAGGGTCCAGAAGAAGCCGCCCGAACCCGCCAGGTCGAGCGGGTTGAAGCCACCGCCCGAGGCGGGCGCCAGCGAGGCGATCAAGGCCAGTGTTTCCACGTTGCTATGCACTCCAGGAAGAGTTGCTCGTTGCGTCGAATCGCGGGGTGTACGGGGTGCGAGTTCCGGCCGGGCCGGGGGCGCGAGCGCCGGGTCGAGGCGGCGTTCGCGACGGGCGCCTCGCACGGGCGCCCTGCGGTCGGGGATCCGCTCGGGGCGTGGCGTCCTGACTGGACGCCCGCCCCCCTTCCGGAACCCCGCGTGAGGTGTCGCGCGGCGACCGGCGCCGCGCCGAGCCTCAGCCGATCGCGATCAGCAGGGTCACGACCACCGCGAACAGCGACACGCCTTCGATCAGCGCCGCCATGATGATCGAGCCACCGCGGATCTCGCCGGCGGCCTCGGGCTGGCGGGCGATGCCCTCGTTGGCCGCCGCGCCGATCTTGCCGATGCCCATGGCGGCGCCGATGGCGCACAGACCAGCACCGATGCCGGCACCCATCTTCGCGAGGCCCATCACTTCGTTCGCTTCAACCATTGCTTTCTAGTCCTTCTCGATTTGTGCGGCTCGCGCCGCGGTTACTCCGGATGCGTTGCGAGGCGGCGCGCGCCGACCCGCGTAGGGACTCCAGGCCTCAGTGCTCGGGGTGGAGCGAGGCCTGGATGAACAGGATGGAGAGCATCGTGAACACGTACGCCTGCAGCAGCGCCACGAAGCTCTCGACGATCATGATGAACACGCTGAAGCCGACGACCAGCGGCGAGATGCCCCAGGCGACTCCGGCGTTGGCGACGCCTCCGTCGGCCGCGGCCACGCCGGCGGCGAGGAACAGCAGGCCCATGAACGACAGCACGACCAGGTGGCCGCCCGCCATGTTGGCGAAGAGGCGGATCATCAAGGCGAAGGGCTTGACGAAGACGCCGACCAGTTCGACCACGAACATCAGCGGCCAGATGGCCAGCGGAACGTGGGGCACCAGGTGCTTCCAGTACGCCACCGGACCCTGCACCGCCATGCCGCCGCCGATCATCATGATCAAGGTCGTGAGCGCGAGCGCGGCCGTGACGAAGATGCTGGCCGTGGCGGTCGCCGAGCCCGGAAGCAGGCCGAACACGTTCATGAACAGCACGAAGAAGAACACCGCCAGGAAGTACGGGAGCAGCTTGTTCCCCTGCTCGCGCCCCATCACCGGCGCGACCATCTCGTCGCGCACCCACAAGGCGAAGCCCGCGAACAGGCGCGAGACGTAGTCGCCGCCGCCGCGCCTGAGGTGGCCCGGAACGCCCGAGAAGCAGACGAAGATCAGCAGCACCGCCGCGATCTGGAACATCTGCAGGTTGGTGACGGGCATCTTCTCGACCCAGAGCACCTCGGGCGCTCCGACGCTGCCGGCGAGCATGGGCACGGCGAAGGGCAGCGGAGCGACGATGGGCGCCGCGTCGGGGCCGTGGCCGGTCATGAGCGGCGCCGGCACGACGTGCATGTAGAGCCCCTCGAACGGCTTCTGGTTTTCGCCGTGGTGCGGCACCAGCTGGAACGACAGGACGATCGGCAGCAGCACGACTGCGGCGATCAGCAGCAGGCGCAAGGCGCCCGCGAAGCCGGTGCCGGAGGACTCAACTTGGGCGGTCTGCATCGTGGTCGTGGCGAGTGGCGCGCGCTCAGGTGGGCTGGCCCGCGGGACGGGAAGCGGCGAGGATCCGCGCGCTTTCCCAGGTTCCGGGGACGAGGATGAGAAGGGCCGCGGAGGCGAAGGTCAAGAGGAAGGCGATCGGGTCGACCTGCTGCCGCAGGAGATCGATGCCGTGGAAGGCCAGCGTGCCGCCAAGCAGCACCGCGAGCTTCGCGAGGAACCCCTCGACCAGCGCGCGGAACACCTGCTTGGGCTGGTGGCGCGCCACGTGACGCAAGCGCAGGATCGAGAGCCCCGTCAACGAAGTGCCCGCCAAGGCGCCGCACACGACGCCTCCCGCGAGGGCTCCCCCTAGGCGCCACGCCACCAGGCCGGCGACCGCGAGGGTCGCCAGCAGGGCGAAGGTCGAGAGCATGGGGGGCTTCAAGGGTGGGGGCGGCGGCGCGGATCCGCGGTGCGCGCGTGTTCGAATCGACGGTTCGTGGAGTCGGCAGGCTCAGTCCGGTGGACGCCGGACCGGGCGCGACGGGGGCACGGCGCGCACCAGCGCGATCGTGGCTCCCACCGCACCCAGCAGGCAACCGAGCACGAGCAGCCAGGGTCCGGTGCCGAGCTTCCCGTCCAACCACCATCCCCCGAGCGCGAACAGCGCGAGGACGGCGGCGAACTGGAAGCCCAGACCCGCGTGGCGCCCGAGGTCCCCCATCGCCGAGCGCGCGGCGCGTGTCTCGTCGAGCTCGTGCTTGGGCATGGGGGGTTGCGGACGCGCCGAGGTGTTCGTCGCGTGGACCGATGATGAGGAGAGCGAACCAACGCCCCGCCTTCCAGTCCCGAGACCTGCGACGCTGCGCGTCGAGGTGGCCCGGGGACTTTTGGTCGAGCGCTGATTTTGGCGCAAGAATGTAGGGACGAAGCGCCTCGAGTCAACACAATCCACGGGAAATCAAGCGCGGTCGCCGACAACCGCGCAGTTGCGCCCGCGCAGTGCGTCGTGGATGTCAAATACACGCGACTCGCCGCGAGATGCGATCGCGCGCCGGCATGGTGCCCGGCGAGCCCCTCCGCTATCCTCTTCGCCCGACTTCGCCGCGCCGGACGCCCAGGGGGGCCGCTCCGGAGACGGCCGCCTCCCCGCGCCCCCCATCGGCACCGACCCAGCACCCCACCACCATGTCCATGGAACGCACCCTCGTCCTCCTGAAGCCCGACGCGCTGCAGCGCGGCCTCGTGGGCGAGATCATCTCCCGCTTCGAGAAGAAGGGCCTCAAGCTCGTCGGCCTCAAGATGCGCAACTGGGAGAAGTCCCAGCTGGAGAAGCACTACGCGGTGCACAAGGAGCGCCCGTTCTATCCGACGCTGGTGGCCTTCATGACCTCGGGACCCGTCGTCGCCATCGCGCTCGAGGGCAAGGACGCGATCGAAGTCGTGCGCAAGTTGATGGGCAAGACGAACAGCCGCCAGGCCGAGCCGGGCACGATCCGCGGCGACCTCGGCATGAGCTTCTCGAACAACCTCGTGCACGGCTCCGACTCGCCCGAGAGCGCCAAGTTCGAGCTGGGCCTGTGGTTCGGCGACGCGAGCGACGTGTGCCACTGGGATCCGGCCGACCTTGGCTGGCGCTACAGCATCAAGGAAGAGCTCTCCTGATCCGCCGCGCGGCGCCCGGGTCCCTCGGACCACGGGCGACCGCGAGCGCGACGCGGACGAGGCTGCGCCGCGACGCGGCCACCACTCGTCCACGCAGCGGGCGAGCCGCGCGCCCCGCGCCACGCCGGCGGGTCGCGCGCCGACGAGCCCGGCGCGCGACCGAGGACGAACAAGGTGCACGAACCGCGCGATCACCAGCCGAGCGATCACCAGCCGGGCGATGTCGTACCGGGCGCCGGCGCGCCGCGCGATGGGCGGCCCGAGGCTGCGCAGACGCGACGCGCGCTGCATCTTTCCGCCGCGCACATCGCCGAACTCGTGGCCGAGATGGCCCCCTCCCTGGCGCGCATGGTCGCGCGCGAGGTCCACGCGGCGCCCCCGGCCGACCTCGTCTTCGTGCTGGTCGACGCGCTCGACGACCCCGCCTCGCGCCGCGTGTTCCTGCGCGTGTCCGCCAACCCCGACGGCGCGCGCGTGTGCGTGGACCGCTCGCGCGTCGCGCGACACGACGGGCCGCTGGGCCCCTTCCTGCGACGCTGTCAAGAAGACTTGACAGGCGCGCGACTGGAGCGCCTGGCGCAGGCCGCGGGCGATCGGGTGGTGGTGCTGGAGTTCCGGCGCCCGGACGGCGAGCGCCGCACGCTGGTCGCCGAGCTGGTCGGGAGGCACGCCAACCTCGTGCTGCTCGGCGGCGGCGACAAGGTGCTGCAAGTCTTGGTTCCACCCGCGGCGGAGAAGCCCGACACGCGACTCGCGCCGGGCGCGCCGTGGACGCCGCCGCCGGGTCGACCTCCCGCGGGCGCCGCACCGAACATCGAAGAGTCGTTCCCGGCGCCGGTGGAGCCGCCGCGCCTCGCCGCCCTGGAGCATGAGGACCCCTACCCCAAGTCGTGGCGCGTGGACCGCGCGCTCGCGATGCAAGCCGCGAGCGCGCACCTGCATCGCGCGCGGAAGGACCTCGCCGAGCGCCTCGAGCGCCGCGCGAAGAACGCGCGCAACCTGGTGGCCGGGCTCGAGCAGCGCGCCGCCGCCGCGCAAGGACACGAGCGGGCGCTGTTCGACGCCGAGCTCGTCAAGTTGTCGCTGGCCTCGATCCAGCGCGGCGCCAAGGAGATCGTGGTCGAGGACCATTGGACGGACGGCGCGCCGCGCGGGATCGCGCTCGACCCCAAGCTCTCGCCCAGGGAGAACATGGAGCGCCTGTTCGACAAGGCGAAGAAGCTGCAGCGCGCCCGCGAAACGGTGGCCGAGGAGCTGCTGCTGGCGCGCGCCAAGGAGGCGCTGGTCCTCGAGTGGTTGGCGCGCGCGCGCGACGATTCGCGCGACCCTGGAGAGCTCGAACGCGAAGCCATGGCCGCGGGGGCGCTCGAGAAGAAGCAGGAGGCGCCGAGCAAGTCCGGTCCCCCGCCGCCGCGCCTGCCGTACCGCACCTTCGCCGCGAGCTCGGGCGCGGAGATCCGCGTCGGACGCAACGCCAAGGACAACGACGCGTTGACCTTCAAGCACGCGCGCGGCAACGATCTGTGGCTGCACACCGCCGACACCCCCGGCTCGCATGTCGTGCTCGTGCTCGCCGGGCGTCCCGAGCCGCATCCCGAGGATCTGCTCGACGCCGCGCACCTCGCCGTGCACCACTCGCCCGTCGCCGGCGCCGCCAAGGCGCGCGTCCACGTGGCGCGACGCAAGGAGGTGCACAAGCCGCGCGGCGCCAAGCCGGGGCTGGTTACCCTGTCGGGCGGCAAGGTACTGGAGCTGCGCCTGCAGCCCGAGCGCCTGCAACGACTGCTCGGCAGCCATCGTCCGCCCGCGATCGGATAGCATCCGCCCATGCGCCACCCGCTAGCCCGCCTGTTCCTCGCCGCGATCCTCGCCACCGGCTGCGCCTCCGACGGCGAGCCGACCGCCGAGCAGAAGCAGAAGATGCTCGAGGTCTACAAGGAGACGGCCCAGAGCCTCTTCAGCATGGGCGAAGTCGAGCGCGCCGCGGGCCAGGCGATGAAGGGCCTCGAGCTCGCGCCCGACGACCAGGAACTCAAGCTGATCCTCGCCTGGTCGCTGCAGAAGCGCGGCCGCACCGAGGACGTGGGACGCGCCGAGGCGCTGTTCCGCGAGGTGGCTCCCTCCGGCGACTTCCGCGCGCTGCTGGGCCTCGGCGACGCGCTGGAACGCAAGGGACTCGCCTTCGCCGAGGCGGCCGACAAGATCGAGAGCGGCGACCGCGTCACGGAGGCCGCCGATCCGAAGAAGCGCGTGGCCGACCTGCGCGGCAAGTCCGTCGAGGCCTGGCGCGAAGCCGTGGGCTGGTACCGCGCCACCATCGACAAGCAGCGCGAGAACAGCGACGCGTGGGGCGGCTTGCTGCGCGTGCATTCGCTGCTCGGCGAACGGCAGCCGGCCTTGGAGGCCGCGCGCCGCTCGATCGAATACTCGAAGGCCGACTACGACTTCTGGGAGTCGCGCGTGCGCGCCACGGACGTGCGCGTCGAGGAGGAGCGCCGCATGCGCGCCCTCATCGGGCGCAAGCAGAAGATCCTCGTCGCCACGCACCTCTCCGCGTACCAGCTGTGCGTCGACGAGGGCCTCGCCGACGAGGCGCGCTCCCACCTGGACTCGGCGCTGGCGCTCGATCCGGGACGCGGCGAGTGCTTCAGCCGCCGCGCGCAGCTCAACCTCGACGCGGGACGCTGCAAGGAGGCGGTCGAGGACATCGACCAGTTCCTGCGCCTGTCGACGCTCGCCTTCGAGCACCCCGACATGCGCAAGGCGTGGCAACTGCGCCGCGAAGCCGAGGCTTGCCTCAAGCGCCGGCAGGCCTCGAGCGCCGCGGGAGGTTGACGTCCCGCGGCGCCTCGCGGGCGCACGACCAGCCGCGGATCAGTTGCGGTGCGTCAGGGTCCGGCGCTTGCCGTCCTTGTCGACGATGACGACCTGCAGGTCCTCGCCGGCGCGACGTTCCTCGAGCACCTCGGCCACGTCTTCGCGCTTGCGGATCGAGCGGCCGTTCAGTTCCACGACCACGTCCCCGGGGCGCAAGCCGATCCGGGACGCGATGGTGCCCTCGACCACCGAATCGACGACGAGCCCGACGTCCTCCTGCAGCCCGAGCTTGGCGCGCAGATCCGCGCCGACGGGCGTGCAGGCGATGCCGAGCATGCCGCGCTGCGCTGCGAGGGGCGCGCTCGCATCCCGCCGGTCGCGCGGCTCTCCGCCGCGGCCCGCGTCGGGACGACGCAGCGCGCCATCGCCCTCCGGCGCGACCGGCCAAGGCGCGTCTCGACGATCCATCTCGTCGCGCCGGTCCTGTCCGCGCGGCACGCCGCCCCACGGATCCATCCCGCCCCACTCGCGGCCCTCGCGAGGATCGCCGCCACGCCACGACTCGCCCCTGGGCTGGCCTGGGCCGCCCATCTCGATGCGCATTTCGGAGTCCTCGCGCAACTGCGGATGCGCGCGGTAGATCTCGTCGAGCGTGCGCCCCGTGTAGGTCTGCACGTCCTCGCGTCCGTCTTCGTCCTGCGTGCGCACCTCGACGCGCGCGCCGTCCATGTCCTGGCGCGCCTCGACGCGCTTGGTGCGCGCGCGCGCGCCATCCCGCGGATCCTGCCGCGGATCCTGGCCGGGGCGAGGCTCCACGCCCGGGCGGCGCTGGTCCCGCCCGGGGCCGACGCGCGGATCCCGCGCCCGTTCGTCGAACCAGGATTGCAGGTCGCGCTCCAGCTCGGAGCGCAACCGCTCCATGCGTTCCTCCATGCCGCGCAGGCCGCGCAGGCCTTCATCGCGGAAGGTGCGCCATGCTCCCGCCGCTCCGCGCCGTTCGAGCTCGCGCTGCATCAAGCGCGCCGTCCACGCCACCTCGTCCGCGCCGCGCGCCCACTCGCGCACCGCGCCCGCCACGGCTTCGTCGGCCAGCGCGCGTTCGAGCAACTCGTCGTACGCGCGCTCGCGTGCAACCAGATCCGCGTCCGCGAGTCGCGCACGCCACGGCCCCGGCTCGAAGGCCGGCGCGGGCGCGACGCCGCCCTGCGGACCCGGATGCTGGAGGCCTTCGTCCGACGCGGCCGGCGCGGGGGCCCCCTCGCCCGGTCGATCGACCGCCAACGCCGTGGCGGCGGGAACTTCGAGGTGGCATCCGCGCGCGGGCGTGGATGCGGCGACTAGGCACAGTCCGGCGATCAGGCTGAGCATGGCTCCATCTCCAAGGTCGATCAGGATCCGCCACGCGCCGGCGTCGCGTCGGCGCGCGGCGCGGTTCAACGCGGCAGGCCGCCGAAGCCCGCGGCCGACACGCTGCCGCCGGGGGTCAGGACGCGGCCAGGATTGCCTTCGATCCACGGCACCTCGACCGTGCGCACCGCCGCGTGCCGGAGCGGCACTTCGCTGGCGCGCAACGGGCGCAGGGCATCGTCGTCCGAGGCGACCCCGAGCAGCGACACGGGCGCAGGCTGGCGGAGCGAGGGCGCGCCCGCTACCAGCGCGGGTTCGTTCGCGAGCGCACCCGCGGACGCGGCACCGGATGCGGCGACCCCGGAGCCGACGAACTCGTCGGCCGCAGCGTCGGGCGCAGCCTCCACCACGACGGAGGTGCTCTCCTCGCGCGTGGCGTCCTCGCGCAGGAAGATGCTCCATGACGCCAGCAAGGCCGCCGCCGCGGCGCCGACCATGGCGATGCGACGGGGAGGGAACGGGAAGGCGAGCAGGCGGCCCCGATCGGGGGGAGCGCCTTCGAGCCGGCCGGCAGCTGGCGTCGCGATCGCGCCCGACGCGTCCGCGGGCGATCGCAGCTTGTCGCGCACTCCGACGAGCAGGTCTGGAGCCGGCTCCACGGCGCGCGCCTGCAGCCCGAGGACGAGCACGGCGCGCGCGCGAACGGCGCGGGATTCGAGCGCGCTGCACGCGCGACAGGCGCGCAGGTGCCGCGCGAGGGCTTCCATCGCCGTGGCGGGCAGGTCGCCGCCCACGTAGAGCGGCAGCGCCTGCCGAGCGGCGTCGCAATCCCAAGGTGATTGGCGGTCGTCCATGGTCGTCGTGTTCGTGCGGTCGTCGTGGCCGTGCGTCCGTCCCGTCTACGGCCGACGCGCATCCTTGTTGGGGCTTGTCGTTCCGGCTCGTCCTCCGGCGCGGCGGGCGGCCCGCGACTTCGCGCGCCGCTCCCACTCGTCCTGGAACAGTTGGCGACCTCGATGCAGGCGCCAACGCACGGTGACGTGGGTGGCCCCCACGATGCGCGCGATGTCGAGGCACGAGAGCCCCTCGAGCTCGCGCAGCACGAGCACCGTCTGGAAGTGCGGCGCCAAGGTCTTCAGCACCTCGCGCACCTCGTGCACGGTCTCGGCGCGCTCGGCGTCGCTCGAGGGCGCTTCGGCGCGCGCGTCGGCGAGCTGGACCTCGCCCTCGTCCGATTCGGCGATCGTGCCGCTGGCGACGATGCGCCGACGCCGCAAGTGGTCGATCGACAGGTTGGTGACGATGCGGTAGAGCCAGGTCGTGAAGGCGTGCTGGAAGTCGAAGTTCGCGAGGTTCTTGTGCACGCGCAGGAAAGCCTCCTGCGCGATGTCCTGGGCGTCCTCGTCCCCCGGCAGCAGGTTCTTCGCCACGCGCCACGCGCGCGCCTCGTGCCGCCGCACCAGCGCTTCGAAGGCGTCCATGTCGCCGCGTTGGGCGCGGCGCACCAAGGCGTGGTCGAACGCGCGTTCGTCCGCATCCTGGCGCTCGCGGCCACCCGAGTCGGGCGCGGGCTCGTCGAGCTCCGGACCTTCGTCCCGGAAGGCCTCCAGATCGAGGTCGCCCGCGGCCTCCGGGCCCGCATCGCCGTCCTCGTCGACGAGCGGTTCCTCCCCGGCCCGCGCTTCCAGCCCATCGCGCAGGAACGACGGATGCAGGGCCGCCTGGTCCGGGGACGAGGCGGCTTGGCCGGCGGTCTGGGCTCGCTTGCTGGCCATGGGGGACTCTCCGTCGTACGCGCGGCTCGGGGGACTGTTGGCGGGATGCTTGGACGGTCCATCGCCCGCCCCGCCGCGCCGTTCGGTCATCTTCGACGCCGGCCTGCGCGCGAGTTCAGGCGAGCACCGGGAAGCGTCCCGGCAGGGCTCCCGCGCGGCGATACTTCTCGCGGCGGGCCCGCACCAGCGCCTCGACCGGTTGGGCGGAAAGTTCGTCCAACGCGGCCAGGATCTGCCGCTTGACCGCCTCCATGGCGACCATGGGCGCGCGGTGGGCGCCCCCGACGGGCTCGGGGATCACGCCGTCGATCAAGCCCAGCGCCAGGAGGTCGGGCGCGGTCAGCTTGAGCGCCTCGGCCGCGTCGGGCGTGCGCGAGCCGTCCTTCCACAGGATGGCGGCGCAGCCTTCGGGGCTGATCACCGAGTAGTAGCTGTGCTCCATCATGTAGACGCGGTCGCCGACGCCGATGCCGAGCGCGCCCCCGGAGCCGCCTTCGCCGATCACCACGGCCACGATCGGCGTCTTCAAGTCGAACATGTGCAGGATGTTCTCCGCGATGGCGGCGGCTTGGCCGCGCTCCTCCGCGCCGATGCCCGGGTAGGCGCCGGGCGTGTTGATCAAGCACACGATCGGCAGGCGCAGCTTCTCGGCGAGGCGCATCTTGCGCAGCGCCTTGCGATAGCCCTCGGGGTGCGCGCAGCCGAAGTTGTAGGCCATGCGCTCCTTCGTCGTGCGGCCCTTGCGATGGGCGACGAGCAGGAAGCGCCGATCGCCGAAGCGCGCGAAGCCCGTGGCGATGGCCTTGTCGTCGCCGTAGACCTTGTCGCCGCACAGCTCGACGAACTCGTCGCAGACCTTCTCGATGTAGTCGAGGGCGATCGGACGCTTGTCGTGGCGCGCGACGCACACGCGCTCCCACGCGGACAAGTCGCGGTAGGTGTCCCCGATCGTCCGCTTGAGCTTGGCGCGCAACGCCTCGAGCTCGGTCGAGATGTCGAGCTTGGTGCGCGCGCTGAGCTGCTCCAGCTCGGCGAGCTGCTTCTCGACCTCCTGGATGCGGCGTTCGAAGGGCAGGTAGCCGAGGTCGGTGCGGGCGGTGTCCGTCATGGCGTGCTCGGGCCGCCGAAGCGGACCGCCCGCAGGGTACCCGCCGGGGGGCGCAGGCGCCAACGCGCCCCCCCCCGGGCCCGCGCGGGGCGAGATCCTTCAATCCGCGGCGCCGCATGGCTAGCATCGCGGCTTGCGGCCCCCAACGATGAAGACGACCCAATCCGCCCAGCCGTCCACCGCCTCGAAGCCCGACTCCGCCCCCGCCGCGTGGCGTGTGGAGGTGCACCGCCTGCGCGCCGGCGACGACCCCGAGGGCCTGCATGCTCTGGCGGCCTTGCGCGAGGCGGGATGGCAAGGCCTGCGCTCGGTGCGCACGGCGCGCGGCTTCCTGCTGCCGGCGGAATGCACGCGCGCGCTGGTCGACGCCGCGACGAGGGAGATCCTCGCCGATCCGGTGCTCGACCGCGCCGTGGTGTGCGCGCCGCGCGAGACGCCGCCGCCCGCCGCCGGCGTGCTGCGCGTGCTGGTCGCGCGCAAGAGCGGCGTCATGGATCCCGTGGCGCGCACCGTGTCGCGCGCCATGGCGCGATCGCGCATCTGGCAGGGCGAAGGCGAGCCTCACACCACGACCTTCCGCGCGTTCCTGATCGAGGGCGAGCCCGCGGCGCTCGATCCCGCGCTGGCGCGCGAGTACTGCACGCGCGTGCTCGGCAACGAGACGATCGAGGACGTGCTGGTGGCCAGCGAGGCGCTGCCCTGGGCGCTGCCGCGCCAGAGCCCGCGCCACGGCGTGGTGCACGTGCCCCTGCGCGGCTTGTCCGACGAGGCGCTCGCGAAGACCAGCCGCGAGGGTTCGCTGTCCCTGAACCTCGTGGAGATGCGCGCCGTGCAGGCGCACTACGAAGCGCTGCGCCGCGATCCGACCATCGCCGAGCTCGAGACGATCGCCCAGACCTGGAGCGAGCACTGCAAGCACAAGACCTTCACGAGCAGGGTCGAGTTCGAAGGGCGCGTGATCGACAACCTGCTCAAGCAGACGATCAAGGCCGCGACGCTGGAACTCGCCAAGCCCTGGTGCGTGAGCGTCTTCCACGACAACGCCGGCATCATCGAGTTCGACCAGGGCTTCGACGTCTGCATGAAGGTCGAGACCCACAACCACCCCTCGGCCATCGACCCCTACGGCGGCGCGGGCACGGGCGTCGGCGGAGTCATCCGCGACATCCTCGGCGTGGGCCTCGGCGCCAAGCCCATCGCCAACACCGACGCGTTCTTCGTCGGGCCGCTCGACCTGCCGCAGGCCGAGCTGCCCAAGGGCTGCATGCATCCGCGCCGCATCCTCTCCGGCGTCGTCGCCGGCGTGCGCGACTACGGCAACCGCATGGGCATCCCCACGGTGGCGGGCGGCGTGTGGTCGCATCCCGACTACGTCGGCAACCCGCTGGTCTACGCGGGCACGGTGGGCATCATGCCGCACTGGGCCGCCACGAAGAGCGTGCAGCCCGGCGACCGGATCGTGGTGGTCGGCGGCCGCACGGGGCGAGACGGAATCCATGGCGCGACCTTCTCCTCGGTCGAGCTGACCGAGACCAGCGAGATCGAGTCGAGCGCGGCGGTGCAGATCGGCGACGCCATCACCGAGAAGCGCGTGCTCGACCTGATCGTGCGCGCACGCGACGCGCGCCTCTATCGCGGCATCACCGACTGCGGCGCAGGCGGCCTGTCGTCCGCCGTGGGCGAGATGGGCGCCGAGTGCGGCGCCGCGGTGCGCCTCGAATCCGTGCCGCTCAAGTACCCCGGACTGTCGCCGGAGGAGATCTGGATCAGCGAGGCGCAGGAGCGCATGGTGCTCGCCGTCCCGCCGGAATCGCTGGAAGGACTGCTCGCGGCGTGCCGCGAGGAGGACGTGGAGGCGACCGTGATCGGGGAGTTCACCTCGACCGGACGCCTGGTGCTGACCTGGCACGGCGAGGTGCAGGCCGACCTCGACCTGCACTTCCTGCACGAGGGCACGCCCAAGCCCGTGCGCAAGGCGCGCTTCGAGCCGCCGCGCGAGCCCGACTCCGGCGTGCCGGCGGTCGAGGACCACCACGCGCTGCTGCTGGCGCTGCTCTCCTCCACCGACATCGCCTCGAAGGAGTGGATCGTGCGCCAGTACGACCACGAGGTGCAGGGCCAGTCCGTGCTCAAGCCCATGACCGGCGTCAAGCGCGACGCGCCCAGCGACGCGGCGGTGATCAAGCCCCTCTCCAGTTCGAGGAAGGGCCTGGCCATCGGCTGCGGCGCCTCGCCGCGCTACGGACGGCTCGATCCGGGCGCGATGGCCGAGACCGTCATCGACGAGGCGCTGCGCAACGTGGTGGCCGTCGGCGGCGACCCCGATCGCACGGCGATCCTCGACAACTTCTCGTGGGGCAACTGCGCGCACGAGGATCGCATGGGAGCGCTCGTGCTGGCCTCCGAGGGCTGCTACCGCGCGGCCAAGGCCTACGGCACGCCGTTCATCAGCGGCAAGGACTCGCTCAACAACGAGTTCAAGGTCGGCGACCGCGTCATCGCCATCCCGCCCACGCTGCTCGTGTCGGCCTTGTCGATCGTGCCCGACGTGGAGATCGTCGTGGCGAGCGACTGGTGCTGCGCGGGTTCGCTGCTCTACCTGGTGGGATCGACCAGGCCGCACTTCGGCGGCTCGCACCACCATCTCGTGCGCGGACTCTCCGGCGGAGCCGTCCCGCGCCCCGACCTGGCCGAGGCGCCGCGCGTGTTGCGCGCCATGCATGCCGCCATCAAGGCCGGCTGCGTGCGCTCGTGCCACGACCTGTCGGAAGGCGGACTCGCCGTGGCCGCGGCGGAGAGCGCCTTCGGGGGATGCCTGGGCGCGACGATCGAGCTCGCCAAGGCGCCCCGCGACCTCGGCTCGGCGGCGCGCGTCGACCACGACGCCGCGCTGCTCTACTCGGAGACCCCCACGCGCTTCCTGGTCGAGGTCGATCCGGCCCGCGCGGCCGAGTTCGAGCGCCGACTGGCGGGGTTGCCCCACGCGCAGGTGGGGTCGACGCGCGCCGAGGGCGTGCTGGAGTTCACGGGCGCGAGCGGCGCGAGCATCGCGCGTTGGGACATCGAGGACCTGCGCCGCGCGCACCAATCGGGTTGGAAGGCCTGAGGGACGAAGTCGACCATGGCACACGCGAAGAAATCGCTCGTACTGCGCACCGCCGGCATCAACTGCGACGCCGAGACCGTGCGCGCGCTGGAACGCGCCGGCTCGCAGGTCGAGCTGGTGCACCTGCACGCCCTGCTGGCGGCGCCGTCCCTGCTCGAGGGCGTCTCGCTGGTCGTGATTCCCGGCGGTTTCAGCTACGGCGACGACGTGGCCTCGGGGCGCATCTTCGGCCTCGAGTTGCGCCACGGCCTCTCGAGCGAGCTGGCGCGCTTCGTCGACGGCGGCGGGCGCGTGCTAGGCGTGTGCAACGGCTTCCAGGTGCTGGTCGAATCGGGCTTGTTCGAGCGCGAACCCGGATCCGCCACCTTCCCGCCGCGCGCCATCGCCCTGACGAACAACCTTTCGGCTCGCTTCGATTGCCGCTGGGTGCACCTGAAGGGCGAGCGCTGCGCGGCCGACTGGATCGAGCCCGGCCTGGTCTTCCCCGTCCCCATGGCCCACGGCGAGGGACGCTTCGTGGTCCTCGACGAGGCCACCTTGGCGCGCCTCGAGGCGCAGGGGCAGATCGCCTTGCGCTACGTGAAGGCCGATGGTTCGCCCGCCACCGGCACGGCGGACAACCCCAACGGATCCACCGCCGCCATCGCCGGCTTGTGCGACCGCACGGGACGCGTGCTGGGCTTGATGCCCCACCCCGAGCGCAACCTCGATGCGTGGAACCACCCCGAGTGGACGCGACTGCGGGCGCGCGGGATCGCGCGGACGCGGGGCGAAGGCCAGGCCTTCTGGGATCGCCTGGTCGCCTCCCTCCCGGTGCTGGTCTAGGCCCGCGGGCCTTGCAAGGCCCGGCGCGGCGACGGGCGAGCCCGGCGCGATGCGCGGCGGGAGCGGGACGCGCGTTCCGGATCGAAGGCTGGCACTTGAACCGGCCGCGCGGAAACTGCACAACCAAGTCAGTCCTCGCGACAGATCACATGAACAAGCAAATCCTCACCATCGCGCTCCTCGCTCCCCTCTTCAGCGGCTGCGTCGCCGCGGCCGTCGGCGTCGTCGGCGGCGTCCTGCTCTCGCAGGAAGTCCTCGAAGACGCGACCTACGTCGGTCGCGTCAAGCAGGACGCCAATCGCACCTGGGCCTCGGCCAAGACCTCGCTGTCGCACGCCAGCCTCAAGCCCATCGAGACCAACAACGCCGCGCGCACCGCCACCGGCGAGGTCGACGGAGCCAAGGTCGTCGTCGCCGTCGCCACGACCGACCTGAACGAGTGCGAGATCCGCGTGTCGGCCAAGAAGTACGGCGTCGCCAACGGCGAGATCGCGCGCATGGTCTTCGACAAGATCCTCGCCGACCTCGATCGCTGAATTCCGCCCGCCGCAAGGCGAGTCCTCGCGCGACGCGCGGTTCCCGGCGCCGGCCGGAGGCCGCGCGTCGGCGTTCCGGCGTCGGGCGCGCCGCCGGGCAGTTGTCAATTTTTCTTGACGGCGGAGGATGGCGCCCCGGCGCCGCGCTCGTCCTTGGCGGACCGCGGGCGCGCGCTGCAGCGGCGGCACAGGCCGCGCAACCGCAGATCGTGCGACACGAGCCGCCAGCCCTTCTTGCGGCAGGCCTCGAGCTGCAGCTCCTCGATGCGCTCGTCGTGGAACTCCTCGATGCGCCCGCACGATACGCACAGCATGTGGTCGTGATGGTGGTGCCCGAGCACGTGCTCGTAGACGAGCACGCCGCGCTCCGCGTCGAGCGCCTGCAGGAAGCCCGCCTCCGACAGCAGCGACAAGGTGCGGTACACCGTGGCGCGCGAGACCCGGTCGCCCTCTTCGGCCACGAGCCACGCGTGCAGCTCTTCCGCGGAGAAGTGCTCGTGGGTGGCGAAGGCGCGGTCGAGGATGCGCCGGCGCGGGCGCGTCAGCTTGAGCGACCTGGTCTTCAGCCAGGCCTCGAAGCGCTGCACGATCTCGGCATGCTTCATGGAGCGGTCGCCGTCCTCAGGACGGATCGGCGGGCTTGCGGCGGCGCAACGCGGGACCGCCGTCGGACTCCTGGATGACGACCGGCTCCTCGGGCGCGAGCACGGGAGCCGGACGCAACGCGGCGCGCGATTCCTCGCGCACGCCGATGTCGTTCCTGTACTGGCGGCCGTCGAAGCGGATCTTCGCCACGGCGGCGTAGGCGCGCCGCCGCGCTTCGTGCACGTCCGCGCCGCACGCCGTGACGCACAGGACGCGCCCGCCCGACACGACGAGATCGCCCTTCAAGTTGCGCTTCGTCCCCGCGTGGAACACGACCACCTCGGGATCGCGCTCGGCCTCCTCGATGCCGTCGATGGCCGCGCCCTTCTTGGCCGACTGCGGATAGCCCTCGGCCGCCATCACGACGCCCACCACGGTGCGCTCGTCCCACTCGGGCGGCTCGATGTCGCCGAGCTTGCCGTCGGCGCAGGCGACGAGGATCGGCAGCAGGTCGCCCTTCATGCGGCGCACGATGGCCTGCGTCTCCGGATCGCCGAAGCGCACGTTGTACTCGAGCACGCGCGGGCCCGCGTCGGTCAGCATCAAGCCGGTGAAGAGCGTGCCGCGGAACGGGATCTCGTCGCGGCGCAGGGCGTGCACGGTCGGCACGAGCACGCGCTGCTCGATCTGGCGCAGCACGCGCTTGGCGATGCTCGGCACGGGGGAGACGACGCCCATGCCGCCCGTGTTGGGGCCGAGGTCGCCGTCGCCCAGTTGCTTGTGGTCCATCACCGGCTCGAGGATCAGGATCGTCTCGCCGTCGGTGATCGACAGCAGGCTCGCCTCCTCGCCCACGAGGCACTCCTCGACCACGACGCGGTCCCCGGCCGAGCCGAGCGTGCGCTTCTCCATCACCTCGTCGATGGCGCTGCACGCCGTCTTCGCGTCGGCGCAGACGAAGACGCCCTTGCCGGCGGCGAGTCCGTCGGCCTTGACGACCTGCGGCCACTCCTTGCAACCCTCGAGGTAGCTCTTGGCGATGCCGGAACGATCGAAGCGGCGCCACTGCGCGGTCGGGATGCGATGGCGGTCGAGCAGTTCCTTGGCGTGGACCTTCGAACCTTCGAGCCTGGCGCCCGTGGCGCCAGGACCGAACACGCGCAGCTTCGCCTCGCGCAACTTGTCGGCGAGGCCCGCCACCAGCGGGTCTTCCGGACCGATCACGACGAGGTCGGGCTGCTCCTTGCGCGCGAGCGCGAGGAGGCCCTCGATGTCGTTGGCTTCGACTGGCGCGTTCCTCGCATGCCTCGCCGTGCCGGGGTTGCCCGGCGCGCACACGATCTCTGGCGCGAGCGGGGAACGGGAGAGCTTCCAGACGAGCGCGTGCTCGCGACCGCCACTGCCGACGACGAGGACTTTCATGTTGCGTGGGAGCGCGCCGGACGACGGGGCGTAGAAGCCGCCCGCCTCCCTGCGCGTCGCGCGAGAGGATAGCAAGAGCGATGCGCGGGACGATGGCCGCCCTCGGCGGGCGCGGCGGCGGCCCGCGCGCGTGCAGCCCGTCGCGCGCGTCGCCTCCGGAAGGTAACCTCCACGCTTCGCACAGGCCGGGGAGTACCTCAGTTGGTAGAGGGGAAGCTTTGGGTGCTTCCAGTCGTGGGTTCGAGTCCCATCTCCCCGACCAGCACGCGCCCGTAGCTCAGTTGGATAGAGCATCGGATTTCTAATCCGACGGTCGCAGGTTCGAATCCTGCCGGGCGTGCCAACCTGCCCCGCGGACGGTCCTGCGACGAGTCGCGCCGCGCGCGTGGCCGCGGCCACCTCGCGATGGCAGACTGCAGCGCATGCCGACGCCTTCGGAGTGCCTGCGCGCGCCTTCCTCCGCGCGGCGCGGGTGGCGGATCGCCGCGGGAATGGCGGCGGCGACCGCGACCGCGCTCGCCTTGCGCGCCGATCCCGAGGTGGCGTTGGCCTGCGCGGCGGCGGCGCTGATGGCCGCATGGTGGGTGCTGGAGGCGTTGCCGTTGTGGGCGACATCGCTGGTGCCCTTGATCGCCATCCCGGTGCTGCGCGACGACCTGCAGCCGCTCGCCCGCCTGCAAGCGACGATCTCGCCCTACCTCGATCCGTACGTGGGACTATTCCTCGGCGGCATGTGCATCGGCGCCGCGATGCAGGAGCACGGCCTGCATCGGCGCTTCGCGCTGCACATCCTCGTCGCCTGCGGCGACTCGCCGCGACGAGTGCTCGCCGGGCTGCTCGTCGCGCCCGCCCTCGTGTCGATGTGGATCAGCAACACCGCGACCACCGCCATGATGCTGCCCGTGGCGATGGCCGTGGCGCTCGCTGCGCCACCCGGGGAAGCGCGCCGGGCCGACCGCCGCGGTACGGCCTACCTGCTCGCCATCGCCTACGGAGCCTCCATCGGTGGCGTGGCCACGAAGATCGGCACGCCGCCCAACGCGCAGTTCGCGGGCTTCATGGAGCAGCGCGGCGTCGAAATCGGCTTCCTGCAGTTCATGGTGGTGGGCGGTGGCTTCGTGCTGCTGTTCCTGCCCGTGGCCTGGTTCTTCCTGTCGCGGCTCGTGCCGGCGGAGCAGGAACGCGCCGGCGAGGGCGAGCCGCTGCGCGCCCGCCTCGAGGCGCTGGGGCCGATGTCGCGCGCCGAACGCGTCATCGCGCTCGTCTTCGTGGCGACGGCGCTCGCGTGGACGGCTTCCCAACCCCTGGCCGGGTGGCTCGCGCGCGCCGGCGCCCCCGACTGGCTGCGCACCGCGCACGTCGAGGGCGCGATCGCGCTGCTGGCGGCGCTGACCTTGAAGCTCCGCGGCGGAGCGCGTCCCCTGCTGCCGTGGCGCGCGGTGCGGGGCGTGCCTTGGCACACGCTCGTGCTGCTCGGCGGCAGCTTCGGGCTGGCGACCCTCGTCGTGGATTCGAAGGCCGGCTTGGCGCTCGCCGGCCTGCTCGGCGGACTGCGCGACGCGCCGCCCTTCGCGGCCTTGCTGCTCGCCACGCTGGCGACGACGGGGCTCTCGGCCATCGCCAGCAACACGGCGACCTGCGGCGTGATGCTGGCGGTGCTGTGGCAGGCCTTCGGCGCGGGGGACGCCCTCCCGATCCTGTACGGCGCGACCATCGCCGCCTCATGCGACTTCGCGCTGCCGGCCGGCACGGCGCCGAACGCCATCGTCGCGAGTTCCGGCCTGGTGTCCTTGCGCACGATGTTCCTCGTCGGAGCCTGCCTGGACCTGGCGGCTGCGCTGGTGGCCACGGCCTGGGTCTGGTTGTCGGTGCCGCTCGTGCACGGCTAGCATCGCGCCATGTCGTCCGGCCCCGCCTACCGGCTCGCCACCAATCGGCTCCAGCTCGCCTGCGTGGGGCCGGAGGACATCGTGGAGATGCACGAGGTCGTGCGCGCCGAGCGGACCCGACTCGCCGAGCACCTCGAATGGGCGCGCGACGAGCCATTGTCGCTGGAGGCGCGCATGTCGCAGGTGCGCGCGATGCGCGCGCGCTTCGACCTCGACGCCGAGTGCTTCTGGACGGTGCGCGAGGACGGCCGGTTCGTCGGCATGTGCGGCTTGCACGCCGGATCGACCGCGGATGCGCGTTCGCTCGGCTATTGGCTGCGCGAGGACTCGTGCGGCCGGGGACTCGCCACGGAGGCGGCGTGCGCGGCGCTCGCCGCGGCCTTCGTCGTCGCGGGCGCGACGCGCGTCGAGATCCGCGCGGCCGCGAGCAACACGCGCTCGTCGAAGCTCGCGACGCGCCTCGGCTTCGCGCGCGAAGGCGTGCTCCAACACGCGTCGACGGCGAGGCGGGGCGGACGCGAGGACCTCGAGCTGCACGCGCTGTTGCGGGAGGCGACGCCCGCCGCGGCGCGTCGAGCCGTGCGCGTGCGCGGGTTCGACGCGTTGGATCGCGAGCTGTTCGACACCGCCCGCGCCGGCGCCTCGGCCTTCCGCTAGTCGCGGCCGCGCTTGCGCGCGAGGCGCGCGGCCTCCTCCAGCGCGCGCACCTCGTCCTCCGCCAGCATGCGCCAGCGCCCGCGCTCCAGGGCGCCGAGCTCCAGCGGCCCGAGGCGCACGCGGCGCAGCTTGACGACCTTGGCCCCCACCGCCGCGACCATGCGGCGCACCTGGCGGTTGCGACCTTCGGTGACGACCACGACGAAACGCGTCAGCGGGCCGGCGTCGCCCAGCTTCTCCACGCGGCACGGGCGCGTCGGTCCATCCGCGAGGCGCGGGCCCGCGGCGAGCTGGCGCAGTTGCTCTTCGGTCAGGCGCGGCTTGGCCTCGACGCGGTAGGCCTTCTCGACGTGCGAGGCCGGATCGGTCAGGAGGTCGGCGAGGTCGTTGTCGTTGGTGAAGAGGAGCAAGCCCGACGTGTCGAGATCGAGCCGTCCCACCGCCGAGACCCAGCCCGGCGCGCCCGCGAGGTGCGCGTGCACGGTGGGCCGGCCCGCGGGATCGGTGCGCGTCGTCACGCAACCCGTCGGCTTGTGCAGCATGAGCACCACGCGTCCGGCGCGCTCGACGAGCCGACCATCGAGCTCGACCCGCGCGTCCTCGTCGACCCACGCCCCGGGGTCGCGCACCACGCGCCCGTCGACCTTGACGCGCCCGGCCAGCACGTGCTCCTTGGCCATCTCGCGCGAGCAGGCCCCGCGCCGCGACAGCCAGCGGTCGATGGTGCGCTTCTCGCCGCTCACGCCTCGGACTCGCCGCCGATCCAGCCGCGATGGCGGAACCACCACCACAAGGACGAGGCGATCGCCGCCATGGCGGCGAGGCACGCGGCGTAGCCGTAGGGGCTGCGTAGCTCGGGCATGGACAAGGGTCCCGCGGCCGGATCGAAGTTCATGCCGTACACGCCGACGATGAAGGTGAGCGGGATGAAGATGGTCGAGATGATCGTCAGCACCTTCATCACCTCGTTCATGTGGTTGCTGATGCTGCTGAGATAGAAATCGCGAAGGTCGCTGGTCAGCTCCCGCGAGGTATCGACCAGATCGATCAGTTGCGAAACATGATCGTAACAGTCACGCAGATAAAGCCGCGTCTCTTCGCGGATCGACGGATGGTGATCGCGAATCAGCTCGTTGACCATTTCCCGGTGGGGGCGAATCGCGCGGCGCACGTTCAGCAGGTCACCGCGCAACTGATGGATGCTCTCCATCTGCCCTGTCCGGCATC
>JBKDQQ010000112.1:0-19058 GCA_046341775.1 Planctomycetia bacterium | reverse complement strand
GAATGGGGACTACCACCTCGCGCCAGTGGCAATGCTGGTTTGCAAGGCGTTCCTCGGTCCCCAACCCACACCCGTGCATGTTCCCCACCACAAGGATGGCGACGTGACGAACAACCGGGCGGACAACCTGGAGTGGCGCATCCCGGCCGACGGGCGTCCTGCTCCGCAGACCTATCGTCTTCCCCGCTCTTCGCGGCCGAGGTGAGGCAGCACCCAGGGTCGCGCAAGGGCGGCGCGGATCTGGCCCTCGTTCCTCGGACTCGTGCCAACCTCAGCCCATGCGGCACGTAGCTCACGTAGACACCGTGTCTAGCGTTGCGCCTCCCGCCTGCCAGGGGCTCAAGTGCTTGCCCTCGCGGTGCCGAAATCCGTACCATCCCCTCCGTCGTGACGTTGTCCCTGCCCCACCGCCTCACCGCTTGGCTCTGCCTCGCGCTCGTGCTCCTGACCGGGTTGACCCCGGCTCAGGGGTTCGTCGTTTGCATCGAGGACGACGGGTGCGTGAGCATCGAGGTCAAGGCGGCGGATGCGAACTGCGGTGGCTGCGAAGGGCACGAGGAGGGCGACTCCCCGGTTCAAACCGCAGCTACGTCGAGCGAGGAGGCACCCTGCCCCTGCATCGACCTGCCGGTGCCGGGATCACCCGAGCAGGAACTTGCGCAGTCGCGCTCCGTCGAGATCCACGTCGGCCCTTGGATCGCCCCGGCACCTGAGATTCGAGTTCAGCACGCGACGCCGACGGTCACCGCTGGGCGCGGGCCGCCTCCGTGCATCCCACGAGTCGCCGACTCCTGGGCGCACATCCGCACCGTTGTTCTCCTCGTCTAGAGGCGCGCACCCTTCCTGGCTGAGCGTGGGATTCCCACGCGACGCGGATGGTGTTGCGCCTCGGCACGTCTGCCGAGGCCCTTGTCAGGCCCCGAGCGACGTGGAGAGCTTCCGTGCAACTTCGTTTCCCTGTTTGCGTTCCGACTCGAACTCTTGACCCGCGCCCGCAGCGATCCTCTGCGGCGATAGCGACCTCAGCTATCGTCGCTTCGTTCGCGCTGGGAGCGTGTCTGGCACCGCCGCGGAGCGAGATCGCGCCCGAGACCGCGATCGAACAAGCCGCGCAGCTACCGGCTCCGCTGGAGTTCCGCGTGGTCGGCCCCGAGGGCGGTCCGCTCGACGAGCCCGATGCGGCCGAAGGTGCGCTCTCGATCCGCGAGGCGGTTCGACGCGCGGTCACGTCGGACCCTGGCCTCCAGGCCGCGCTCGCCCGAGTGCGCGTCGCGCTGGCGCAAGCGGATCAAGCAAGGCTGCTCCCCAACCCCGTCCTGAGCGTGGTCTTCCGCGCCGGTGAGGGCAGCCCGCAGTTTGAGGCGTCGTTCGTGCAGGAATTCGTTCAGGCGCTCCAGCGCCCGACGCGCGCGAGCGCGGCCGACAATCGCCTCCGAGCCGTCGCGGCGGATGCGGTCGTGGCGGCGCTGGACGTGATCAGCGAAGTCCAGGAACGCTACGTGGATGCACAAACCTCCGCTGCACTCCTGCCGTTGCTCGAAGAACGACTTGGCCTCGTCGAGCGTCTCGTCGCCACTTCGCAGGCTCGGCTCGACGCAGGCGAGGGCACGCGCAGCGATGTCGTCACGCTTGAAGCCCAGCGCGTGGAGTTGCAAGTCTCCATCGACCGTGCGCGGCTCGATGAGCGAACGAGTCGGTTGCGACTGGCGCGTCTGATCGGCGAACCCTCCGCCACCGCGACTTGGACCCTCGACACCTGGACTGCGCCGGAGTTGCGCCGCCAATCCGAGCGTGACTGGACCGACGCGGCGTTGAGCGCTCGTCCTGAGATCCAGGCACTCGCTTGGAGGCTCAAGGCCCTCGGCGACGAGGCCGCACTAGTTCGACTCCTACCGTGGGAGGGTGCAAGCGCCGGGCTCGAAGCGCAGAGCGACGGCGGTTGGCAAGTCGGGCCGTCCATCTCTGCGCCGCTGCCCATATTCGACTCCGGCGAGGCACGACGAGCAGTCAACACGGCCGAGCAGCTTGAAGCCCGGCACGAGCTGACGCTCGCGAAGCGACTCGTGGTCGAGGAAGTTCGAGTTGCCTACCAAGGCTTGGCAGCGAGCACGGCGAACCTCGGCCGGATCGAACGCGAGTTGATCCCGCTGCAACGGCAACGCAGGCAACTTGTCGAGGACGCCTACCGCGCCGGTCAGACGGACGTGACCCCGCTCTTCCTCGCCGAGCAGGATCTGCGGGTAGCGCAAACACAAGCCATCGAGGTCGAGGCGCAAGCCGCGCGCGCCCTCGTGCGATTGCATCGCGCGGTAGGCGGCCCCGGCGTCGCCGAACGACTCGTCGATGCGGACTCGCCAGTCGCTCCCTCGATGCAGCTCGCTGCCGATCGCGTCGTCCCTCTACCGAACAAGCCGTGAGCCGTCTCGCCATGAAGAACAACACTCCCGATTCCACGACGACGCATCGCGCCTCCTCACGCCGCGTTGAGCATCGCGCGTGGATCGGCTTCCCGGCCCTGATCCTCGCACTCGCCACGCTCGGCTCTTGCGACGGGCAGGACACGGACTCGCTCAGCGCTGTGCCGCGCGTAGACGCGGCGGAGCACGCTGATCATTCGGGCGAGGACGGCCACGCGCACGGTGCGGCAGGCGAAGCCGAGCACGCCGACGAGGTGATGCTCACGAGCGACGCGATCGCCCGCTACGGGATCAAGACGCAGGCTGCCCAGCTCTGGGTGTTGAGGCCCACGATCACGGCTCCCGCGCGGGTCGGCTTCAACACCGAAGCGATGGCGCACGTCGGTTCGCCGCTTCGCGGTCGCATCGCTGAGGTCAGTGTGCGCGTCGGCGATCCCGTGAGAGTTGGACAGGAGCTGGCCGTGATCGAGAGCCCCGAACTCGGCGAAGCTCAGGCCGACTATTTACAACGCGGTGTGGCCGTCCAGACCGCCGGTCCTGCCGTGGATCTCTCCAAGGTCGCATGGGAACGCGCACAGGGCCTCTACGAGAAGTCGCAGGGGATCTCGCTCACCGAAGTCCAGCGGCGCGAGGCCGAGCACAAAGTCTCGATCGCAGCGCTCAAGGCCGCCGAGTCTGCACGGACGGCAGCCGCGAATCGCCTGCACCTGCTCGGAATGAACCACGACGCGATCGAAGCGCTCACGACCACGGGCGAGGTCGTTCCGCGTTACGCGATTCGGGCAGCGATCGACGGTGTCGTCGTGCAGCGCGAGGTGACCCTCGGCGAGTTGGTCGGACCCGATCGCGAGTACCTCATGGTCCTCGCGGACGCCACGAAACTGTGGGTGCTCGCCGACGTTCCCGAGGCAAAGCTCCTGCGCATCCACGCGGGAGCCAAGGCGTGGATCAGCGTCGGCTCGCTAAGTGAGGCAGGTAGCAAGCGGTTCGAGGGATCGGTCGCGTTCATCTCGCCGTTCGTCGATCCGACGACACGCACGGCGCAGGTTCGCATCGAGGTCCCGATGGCGGAGCTTGGGTTGCGACCCGGGATGTTCGCGCAGGCGGAGATCGTCGAGATGGACCCTGGCGAACCGTCCCCCGCTCCGGTTGTCGCCGTGCCGGAGGACGCGATCCAGACCGTCGAGGGCGGACCGGCGCTGTTCGTGCCGGTCGAAGGCGAGCCCAACACCTACGCGAAGCGCGCGGTGACGATCGGGCGTGTCGTGGGAGGACTCGTCCCCGTGTTCTCCGGCCTCGTCGAAGGCGAGCTGTTCGTCAGCGAAGGCACGTTCATCCTCAAGGCCGACCTGGGCAAGGGCGCTGCGGCGCACGAGCACTGAGAGTCAACGGAGACCATCCCATGCTCGAATCCCTGCTTCATTTCTCGATCAAGAACCGCTGGCTGATCGTCGTGCTCACGGCGGTCGTTGCCGCCGTTGGCTTGTTCCAGCTCCAGCGCCTGCCGATCGACGCCGTCCCGGACATCACGAACAACCAAGTCCAGGTCAACGCGGTCGCTCCCTCGCTCTCGCCCTTCGAGGTCGAGAAGCAGGTCACGGTCCCGATGGAGAACGCGCTCGCTGGCATACCCGGACTCGAATACACACGCTCGCTTTCGCGCAATGGCTTCGCGCAGGTCACGGCCGTCTTCGAGGACGGCGTGGACATCTACTTCGCTCGGCAGCAAGTCGGCGAAAGACTGCGCGAAGCGAGCGGCAGTCTGCCGCCCGGCGTCGAGACGATCATGGGGCCGATCGCGACCGGACTCGGCGAGGTGTACATGTACACCGTCGAGTACGAGCACCCGCGTGGGAACGGTGCCGTTGTTCGCGACGGTGAACCGGGGTGGCAGTCCGACACTGCCTATCTGACGCCGGAAGGCACGCGCCTCACGACGGACGTGGAGCTGGCCGCCTACCTGCGCGAGGTGCAGGACTGGATCATCCGACCGCAGCTCAAGAGCGTGAAGGATGTCGCGGGCGTGGACGCGATCGGCGGCTACGTGAAGCAGTACCACGTGCAGCCCGACCCGATGAAGCTCGTCTCGTACGGGCTGACCTTCGCGGACGTGGTCGAGGCGCTGGAGAAGAACAACGTCTCCACCGGCGCGGGGTACGTGGAGCACAAGGGCGAGTCGTACCTCGTCCGCGCCACGGGCCGCATCCAGTCGATCCACGAGATCGAGACCATCGTGATCGGCACCCGTAACGGCGTTCCGATCTATATCCGTGATGTGGTCGGCCTAGACGGCGTCGGTGTCGGCCGCGAGTTGCGCACGGGCTCGGCGAGCGAGAACGGCGAGGACGTAGTCGTCGGCACGGCGGTGATGCTGATCGGCGCGAACAGCCGGACTGTCGCGGCTGCCGTGGACGCGAAGATGGGCGAGATCCAGCGCTCGCTGCCCGACGGAATCCGTGCGAAGACGGTGCTCAACCGAACCAAGCTCGTCGATGCCACGATCGCGACGGTTCAGAAGAACCTCATCGAAGGCGCGATTCTCGTCATCGTCGTGCTCCTCATCATGCTTGGCAACTGGCGCGCGGCACTGATCTGCGCGCTCGCCATCCCGCTCTCGATGCTCATGACTGCTACGGGCATGGTGCAGGGCCGAGTGAGCGGGAACCTAATGTCGCTCGGTGCGATCGACTTCGGCCTGATCGTCGATGGCGCAGTGATCATCGTGGAGAACTGTCTCCGCAGGCTCGCAGAGGAGCAGCACCACAAGGGACGCTTGCTGACGCTCCAGGAGCGACTGCACGTCGTCTTCGATGCCTCGAAGGAAGTCCGCAAAGCGACCGCGTTCGGCGAGGCGATCATCATCACCGTCTACTTCCCGATCCTCGCGCTCTCCGGCGTCGAGGGGAAGATGTTCCACCCGATGGCCTTGACGGTCATCTTCGCGCTGATCGCGGCCTTCATTCTGTCGCTCACGTTCGTGCCCGCGATGGTCGCGCTCTGCATTCGCGGACGTGTCACCGAGAAGGACATGTTCCTCGTCCGCTGGGCGAAGGCTCTGTACGCGCCCGTCGTTCGGGTGGCGGTGAAGATGCGCTACGCCGTCGTCGGCGCTGCCATCGCCGCGTTCGCCGGTGCGGTCGTGCTGTTCGGACACCTCGGCCAGGAGTTCGTTCCGACGCTCGATGAGAAGGACATCGCGATGCACGCGATGCGCATCCCCTCGACGGGCATCACGCAATCGCAGTTGATGCAGTACGACGTGGAGCGCACCGTCGCCAGGTTCCCCGAGGTCGCTTTCACCTACTCGAAGACCGGCACGGCGGAGTTGGCATCCGACCCGATGCCGCCCAACGTCTCCGACACGTTCATCATTCTCAAGCCGCGCGAAGAATGGCGCACGGAAGAGGAACTCGACAGCCGCATCGCCGAGTTGGAAGCCGCACGGCCCACAAAAGAGGCACACGAGGAGGACGAACACGGCCACGGGGAGGAGGCCGAAGGTGCCCTCGCAGCACAAGGTCACAAGGCCAAGTTGATCAAGCTGCTTGAGCTGACGCTCCAGTCGGTGCCGGGCAACAACTACGAGTTCACGCAGCCGATCCAGATGCGGTTCAACGAACTCATCTCCGGTGTGCGTGGCGATGTGGCCGTGAAGGTGTACGGCGACGACTTCGCCTCGATGAAGAAGACGGCGGACAAGGTCCTCGCGACGCTGCAAAGCATCGCTGGCGTCGCCGATGCCAAGGTCGAGCAGACCGAGGGCCTGCCCGTGATGACAGTCGATCCCGATCGCGCCGTGCTCGCGCGCTACGGCCTGAACCTGTCCGATGTGCAGGACGTGGTCGCCGTCGCGATGGGCGGTCGCGAGGCTGGCCTCGTGTTCGAGGGCGACCGTCGCTTCGATCTCGTGGTGCGACTCCCGGATGCGCTGCGGGGCAAGGTGGACATCCTCGATCGGCTCCCCATTCCGCTGCCACGTGGCGAGCAGGAGCCTCAAGAGCCGGGCCTACCTGCGCTCTCGGACGATGGCGGAGCGGCACTGTCCCGCGCCCCGATGGAGCGAGGATTCGTGCCGCTAGGAACGGTCGCTCGCATCGAAGTGGCCGAGGGCGTCAACCAGATCAGCCGCGAGAACGGCAAGCGGCG
The DNA here is from genome assembly GCA_046341775.1 of Planctomycetia bacterium. Lineage (GTDB taxonomy): Bacteria > Planctomycetota > UBA1135 > UBA1135 > SXXH01. The sequence goes on along the minus strand of JBKDQQ010000112.1, from coordinate 12,495 downwards.
CATCGTCGTGCAGTGCAACGTTCGCGGGCGCGACCTCGGCTCGTTCGTGACCGAAGCACAGGACAAGATCGGGGCTCTCGCGCTACCGGCCGGACAGTGGCTCGTGTGGGGCGGGCAGTTCGAGAATCTGGTCGCGGCCAAGCAGCGACTCTCGATCGTTGTGCCGGTGTGCTTCGCGATGATCCTCTTGCTGCTCTTCGCGACGTTCAAGAGCTTCAAGTATTCGCTGCTCGTGTTCGCAGCCGTCCCGCTCGGACTCACCGGCGGCGTCGTGGCGCTGTGGCTGCGCGACATGCCGTTCTCAATCTCGGCCGCCGTCGGATTTATCGCGCTGTCCGGTGTCGCCGTGCTCAACGGCTTGGTGATGATCATCTTCATCAACCAACTGCGCGAGAAGGGCGAGGCGGTCGAAGCCGCGATCATCCACGGCTCGATCACACGCTTGCGGCCCGTCTTGATGACGGCGCTCGTGGCCTCGCTCGGATTCGTGCCGATGGCGATCGCTACCGGCACAGGGGCCGAGGTGCAGCGTCCGCTCGCGACGGTCGTCATCGGCGGGCTGATCTCCAGCACGTTGCTCACGCTCGTCGTGTTGCCCGCGCTCTACCGCATCTTCACCGGAACGCGCGCCGACGGACTCCCAGGCCCGAGGCCCGAGGTCTGGGAGGCAGGCGACGAACCGGGCATTGACACCACCGCTCATGCGATCACTCCGGGGACGAGTGCGTCGCGCGACAACACGAAGCGTCCCGGTGCGGACGCAGAGCCGGACGAAGGAGCGCCGCCTCGCGGCGCGGCACCCAGCGCAGCGAACTGACATCCATCTCGATCACACGAACAGGCGATCGACCTCCGGCGTGTAGCCGGTTCCAAGGCGCGACGCCCTACACCTCGACACCATCAACCACGGAGAACCTCGATGACCCTTTCCACCTCCATCCTCGGCGGGCTCGCGCTCGCCTCGACGGCCGCGCTCTTCACCACTCAAGGTGCGTCGGAGCCGGTGAAGTCCGCGCCCGAGTATTTCGTCACCGCCGAAGGCGACAACGCGCACCTCTGGGTGCGCGAAGGCAACGGCCTGCGGGTCGTCGGCCACGGTACGTGCAAGGACTGCCCGCTCGACGCCGAAGGCGAGCACAAGGAAGGCGACGGGCACGACCATGGCAAGCCCGGCGCGAAGAAGTAGGCGGCCAGCTTCGGCAGAACTCGTCGCGCGGTCCGCAGTCGATCGCGTGATTCGGCCACACGGCCAACGCACGTCGCGAGGCGGACAGTCGGCTTCCAGGTCTCACTCCGTGTCGGGCACTTCGCACGGCACGACCTACCTCAATCGTCTCGACACGAGACACGGTGTCTACGCACATGATCCTCGAACCCATCGCCATGCTTCTCGCCCTCCCGCTCTTCCAGGACCCCGTCTCGCGCGTTCCATCGTGACCCGTGTGACCCGGCGAGGGTGCGGGGGTCCGTGTGACCGCCGAAGGCAACATTGAAAGTCCGTGGGTTCTCAGCGCTCGCTGGATTCCGGGGATCGACGTGGATCGTGCGGAACTTCGCACGACCGTGATGTACAGCTTCTCGCCCAGATTCTCGGCGGGCGTGGAGGTCAACCCAATCGCGACCGACATAGGTCCGATCGCGAACTGGCTCGCGATCCCCGAAGAAGGGGACTGGCCCGCGCTGATCTTCGGAACGAGTTCCGATCGAATCGGCACGCCGCACGGGCGTGCGATCTACGGCACGTTCTCGAAGGATCTTGAACGATGGACCGGCTTGCCCATCGCCCCGTACGTCGGCGCGTCGTTCGGCACGTTCGACGACGAGTTGGTGGGCATCGGCGGACTGCGAATCGCGTGGAGCGATCAGATCAGCACCACGAACCTGTGGGACGGTCACAACCTGCACCACACCGTGGAGTACGGCCTCGACGGCGGGCAGCTATTCGGGCTTGTGATCGCGAATCTCGATGAGCACTACAGCCTTGGCGTGTCGTACTCGATCCGATTCTGAGATGAAGGCCGAACGCGCGTCGGGGACCGGCACTCGCTGGGCCTCGCGGTCGCGACTCTCGGCGGTGAGTTACGACATCGGCTTGTCGTACTCGATGTGCTCCTATTCTCGTGGCTGCGCGCTGAACGCGCGCAGCCACGTCACCTCCACGGAAATGCCCATGCGAAAACACCCGTCACAACCTGTCTTCTGCGCGTTGCTCCTAGCGGCGGCGATTCTCTCACCGAGTTGCGCGTCGCACGGAACGGCCCCCGACACATTGCTCGGACTGTCCGTCGTCATCGAGCCGTGCGCCGACCTCGACCTGCATGCTCGCCTGCTCGATCTCGATGGCGACCTGCACGTACATGGGAGTGTGCGGGCCAAGGGAACGCGCGCGACCGTACCGGGCCACGTTGACGTGGTCGTGCGGACAGCCGACGGCACGGAGTGGGCCAGTGGGCAGGCGAGCTACCGCCTCCGACTTCGCAGCGGTCCTCGTCGGGGGCCGTCGTATTCGGCGTTCGACGCGACCTTCGAGGGACAGCCTCCGGCCGGATCGACCGTCATGCTTCGCCACCACGACGAACCTCACGGCGAGCGGTGATCGCGGAATGGACTCGATGGACGAGCCGAACAGCCGATCGAACGAAGCTGTCCCTTCGGTCTCGATGCCATCGGACGTGGCGGCTCGGGCTTCCGCGCGAGCGCGTGCCCTACGGCTGGAGTACCTGACCGTCGGCTACAACATCGTCGAAGGACTCGTCGCCGTGACGGCGGCCACGGCGGCGGGTAGCGTCGCGCTCCTTGGCTTCGGCGTGGACAGTTTCATCGAGTCGCTGTCCGGGGCCATCTTGGTCTGGAGGCTCCGGGCTGAGAACGGGTCGAGCACGAGCGCCGCGATCCACTCCCTCGACCGCAAGGCTGAGCGATGGGTCGGCGTGTCGTTCTTCGTGCTCGCCGCATACATCGCCTGGGAGGCGGCGGAGAGTCTCATCGAAGGCCGACGCCCGGAAATCACCTGGATCGGCATCGGCCTGACCGTGGTCTCGATCGCGATCATGTGGTGGCTCGGGGCCGCCAAGCGTCGCGTCGCACGGGAGCTAGGGAGCCGCGCGCTCGAAGCCGACGCCTTCCAAACGACCGTGTGTTGGTGGCTGTCCCTGATCACGCTTGGCGGGGTCGGCCTGAACGCCGCACTTGGGTGGTGGTGGGCCGACCCGGTCTCCGCCCTGGGAATGAGCTTACTGCTCCTACGCGAGGGGCGCGAGGCATGGAAAGGGCGGCCCTGCGGGAGCTGCCGGTAGGCTCCCGTCGCCGCCTAGAGCGCCCCAGTGGCCGTCAGGACGCGCGGCAGAGCACCCCAGCGGGTTCCTGATCCCAAGAACCGCTCGCGGTCGAGCCGGGGCTTGACGCGACCGCCTCACGTGATCACACTTCGTGATCATGATGGAAGAAACGGGTACTGTAGCCGCCGCGCTCTCGGTCGCGGCTCTGGAGCCGCCCCCCGCTCTTGCACGCGCAGTGGAGGGCGTCCATGCGCCTGCACTGCGCTCCCGCCCAGCCAAGTCGAGCTTCTTGCACATCCGGGTCAGCGAGTGTCAGCGCGAGGACATGAAGGCGGTGGCCGAACGCCACGGTCTGACCGTTTCCGCACTGCTCCTCGGGTTGTTCGAGCACGCCAAGGGGCGGCTGTAGGAGCGCGCGATGGTTCGCACGAGTCCCGAGTTGGTCCGCCGGATGTGGCGACAGCGCGCACGGAATGCTGGCTACGAGTTGGCCGTGTTCCGTCACTCCTTCCTGCCTGAAGCCCGTCTCCAGCTCCCCGAGCGTGCGGGGCGGCCGGAGTTCGTTTACTTCGCGTGGCGCGTGTGGCGTGGTCTGGAGTGGGAGAATCCCGAGCGGGATTGGTACGAGGAGCTGGACGGCGACATCCGTACGCCGTACCTCCGCGTCGAGGCGAGCTTCGACTGGAGTCTTCCGCCCGGAGTCGCCCCGTCCGAAGTCGATGGCGAGCTGCTCCGCGACACCTTCTCGGTGTGGCAACCCGTCCTCCCCTACAAGCTGACGGTGGCGCGGGCGCTCGCTCTGATCGAGCCCGTCGCGCGACTCGGCAATCTGGAGACGCGGCCATGCTGAGGACCATCGGATTCGCTCGCGTCTCTTCGCGCGAGCAAGCGCTCGAAGGCAATAGCCTCGATGTGCAGGTTTCGGCATTCGAGCGGTACACGAGTCTCAAGGGTGAGGAACTCGTGGAAGTCTTTCGTGTCGCTGAGTCCGCGAAGCGGAGTGAAGCGCGCAAGGAGTTCGACAAGGCGCTCAGGTTCGCAAGCGATCCGAAGAACCGCATCTCGAAGATCCTGTTCAGCGCCGTGGATCGTGCTACCCGAAACCTCAGTGACCTCGCTCGCCTCGCAGAGTTGAAGGACCGACACAACGTGGTGTCCGTGGCGATCAGGGAAGGGGTGGACAACTCCACGTCGGACAGTGAACTCGTCCTGACCGTGCTGGCTGCCGCCGCCCGCCACGTAATCCGGACCTCTGCGGAGAAGATCAAGGCGTCGATCGACAATCGCGTGATCGAGAAGGGCCTGCCGCCTGGACGTGCCGCTTGGGGGCTGAAAAACGTCCGTGGGGAAGACATGCGGGGCCGAGTTGTGCCGCACGTTTTGCGCGGTTCCCAGGTCGCGCGCATCTTCACGCTCGTCGCTGACGAGAACATCCCGGTGTTTCCCGATCTCGCAGATCGACTCGTCCAGGAAGGCATCTACTTCTCGGAGAAGTCCCCTCGCTTCACACGCAGCAAGCTGTACGCGCTTCTCCGCGACCGTATCTACGTCGGCGAGATCAAGTACCAGGGCAAGTGGTGGCCGGGGAAGATCCAACCACTCGTCGATCGAGCGCTGTTCGATCGAGTGCAGGAGCGTCTACGCAGGAAGGGCCAGCGCACGAAGCGCAACCTCCTCTTCTCAGGCGTGCTGATCCGCTGCGGCTACTGCGGGAGCGCGATCACCGGGGAGTTCAAGAAGGGCAAGTACGCCTACTACCGCTGCGCGAACGTGAACAAGCAGGCCGACCATCCGCGCGTTCGGCTCACCGAGGCCGACCTCGACGCCCAAGTTTGCAGGATGCTGGAGTCGCTGCGCGTGAGCGACACCGAGGTGCGCGAGTGGTTCGTTCGCGTTCTGCGGTCGCGATCTCGACGAACTCAAGTCGAGGCGGAGAGCCGTCGCGCACAGATCATGCGCGAGTTGAAGGTGGTTCAACGGAAGAAGGATGAACTCGTTCGTCTGCACCTGAGCGAGGAAATCGAGCACGCGACGTTCACGCGGAACCACGAGGGCCTTCTCGTGCAGGAGCGCGAGCTACAAGCGACGCTCCATCGCGAGGCTGCCCGACAGACCGAGGACGGCGAGCAAGCGGTCGAAGTGTTTGAACTCGCGCAAGACCTGACGGCACGTTGGGTTGCGGCGGAAGTGGCGACCAAGCGCCTCCTGCTCGACATCCTGTGTTTGAACTTGGTCCTCGAAGACCAAACCCTCGTTCCCACGCTGCGCAGGCCCTTCGACCTGCTTGCAGCGGGCATCCTCCTCCCGAAGGAGGAGGATGGTCGGGGCGAGAGGATTTGAACCTCCGGCCTTTGCGTCCCGAACGCAACGCTCTAGCCAAGCTGAGCTACGCCCCGAGGATTGGGAGGAAGAAGGATAGGGCCGGAACGGGAGGCAGTCAAATCCCGCTCCGAATCCGCGCCTGATTGGCGCCTGATTGGCGCACCAGCCCACCCCCGGCGACCACCACTCGCAGGCTCAGGCCGGCCTGTGGCGGGCCTGCGACGGTCGGCGGGACGCGAGCCGAGCCTGGACCGACGGGCCTCGACGGACGGATGGGCGCAGGCGCGGCCAGAGGCCGGTTGTTCACCGTCCGAGGTCGACGAACACCCCGCCGTTCTCCTCGGCGATGCGCTTCATGAACTCCTTCTGGAACTCGCCGATGGCGATCGTGTGGATCACGACCTTGCGCAGCTCGTTCAACGCGCGCACCTCGCGGCGGATGTCCTCGGGATCGACGTACTCCCCCACCGTCGGACGACCGTCGGAGAGGAAGAAGATCGTGTCGACTCCCACCTTGTAGTTCTTGTCGGGCACGACGCCCGTGGTCGGGCCCTTGGCTTGCTGCTTGGGATCGATGCCCAGTCCCGCGACCAGCGCACCATAGGTGTTGGTCTTGCCCATCTCCATGTTGGCGGCGCCGAGCAACCCGACCGAAGCCAGATCCTCCTTGCTGTTGCCGCCGATCGCCTCCAGGCCCTTGATCCAATCCTTGGCCGCCGACTTGTTGACGATGTTGGACGCCACGAGGTCCTTCTTCCACGGCTCGACCTTGGTGGCGAAGGCGAGGATGTTGAAGTTGACGTTGGCGTCGAGGCGGTCGATCGTGCGCATCAACTCGGTCTTGACGATGTCGATGCGCTGCATGGTCGGGTAGTTGCCGTCGCTGAAGCGCTCCTTCTCGATCACTTCGGCCTCCATCGAGCCCGACACGTCGATGATGAAGAGGATCGAGCGCGAAGTGGTCTCGATGCCGTGGTAGCCCGTCACCGTGGTGCGCGGATGGCTCCAGTCGGACTTCTTGTCGCCGGTGGCGGCGGCGCGGCGCGTGCGGAAGTACGCGATGGCCTCCTCGGTGGGCAAGGTGTAGCCGTTCTTCGCGCCCTCCCACCACGCCTTCCACTTGGCCGGATCCACGCCGTGCTCCTGGCCGGTCAGGTTCGCCAGCGCCTCGGCCAGATCGGGCACCAGCCGCCCTTCCTCGACCTGCATGCGCAGGACCAGCGGCTCGACGGCGTCCTTGTGGCGCACGACGCGCAACGCCGCGTAGGCCGAGGCGCGCACCTGCCAGACCGGGTCGCCGGCGCAGGCCACGGCCTTGGGCACGACGAGTTCGCTCTTGAACGCGGCCAGCACGTCGAGGGCTTGCGCGCGCACCGCCGGCTCGGGGTCGGCTCCCAGCGGCGCGATCTGCGGCGCGGCTTCCACCGCCTTGGCGTTCGACAAGAGCTGCAGGGCGCGACGACGCACCTCCCACGACTTGTCGGAGAGCAACTGGACCGCGGCGGCGGAAGCGCCTTCGGCCTTCGACTCGGACAAGGCGCGCAGCACGCCCACGCGCACCGCTTCGTTCTTGTCCTTCTCGAGGACCGCCTTCATTCCCGCCACCTGCGCCGGCTCCTTGCAGGTCGCCAGCACGCGGATCACGGCGCGCACGAGGTCCGAGTCCGGGTCCTTGAGCACGGGCACGAGGAGCTCGACCACCTCCGGCTCCGGCATGTTCTCGAGCGCCAGCACCGCTTCGACGCGCGCGGCGGGCTCCTTGTAGGTCTTGAAGTACTTCTTGAAGTTGGCGACGGTCTCGGCGTCGAGCGCCGCGGCGAGGGCCTGGCCCTGCGACAACAGCGCGCAAGCGAGGCCGACGAGCACGACGCCGCGTGCGCAGCGCGCGAGCACGGTGGAGCGGAGGCGCGGAAGGATGGCGCTTGGGCGCTGGACGGGCAGGCTCGGCTTCATGGTGGCTTGGGCGCGTTCCGGGACTGGAGGGCTGGACGCCATCCTAGTCTTCGTCCGCCGCGGCGCCACGCCGGCCTCGCATGGTCGCCTGCGGACCGGAGTGGCACCGCTCGGCGCGCGCCACCTGCGAGGATCGCGCTCAGTCCTTGGCCTTGGAGGGCAGGCGACCGCGCACTTGCGTGCCCTCGCGCGACACCGCCTCGACGCTGACCGCCTTGAGCTTGATGCGCGAGCCCTCGTCCGTGGCCAGCACGACATCGTCGCCCTGGCGCGAGACGAGCGCGCCGGTGAACACACCACCGGCGCAGACGACGCGCACGCGCGGCAGGCGTTCGACGCCTCCGCCATCCGCCACGCCCGGCGCGGAACCGTGCGCCACGGCTTCGATGCCGCGCACCTGGCTTTCGTGCAGCAACATGCGGCCAAGGTCGGTGTCGAGCCACGCCCCGCCTTCGCCGAGCGCGTGCAACCGGCCTGCGAAGGTCTCGCCCGAGCGCAGCAGCACGCGCACCTCGCCCACCTTGGGCGTCAACAGCCGCGTGGGAGCGCGCATCGCCGCGACCGGGATGTCCGCGCCCAGGTGCACATGGCCGCTGGTCTCGGGCGCGACGCGGCGCGGGCCGCCGGGGACGCTTGGTTCCGCCGGCGCGAAGTCGCGCACGAGGCGCGGCGCCTCGACCGCCGTCGGAGGCTCGAGGAGCGTCGAACCCGAACCCGCCGGCCACGACGGGCGCGGCGCGAAGCTGGCGAGGGCGAGCGGGCTGCGCGCATGGCGCGCGGCGAGACGGCGCTCCAGTTTCAGGCGCGCGGCGATCGCCGCGTGCGGCGAAGGAGGAACGTTGGCCGGCGCGGAGGCGGCGGCGCCGGCGCGCGCGAGCGGGGGCTCGGGCTGCGTGGCGGGAGCCGAGGTGGTGCGCGCGGACGAGGTCGTGTCCGGAGCCGGCGCCGCGGACGGCGCGGGCATGGGCTGCGAAGGCACGGGTTCCGATCGCGCAGACTCCGCTCGCGGAGTCTCCCCCGGCGCCTGCTCCAGCCGAGTCGGCTCCGCTTGCGCCAGTTCCATCCGCGCCGGTTCCGCCGGCGCGGCGGGCTGTTCCACCGTCGCCTGCACGGGCTGCGCGACCACGGGCGCGGACTCCGTCAAATTGATTTGACGTTCGGCCGCGGCGGCCGGATCGACGCGGCGCGCGGGACGCGCGACCGCGGTGTCCGCCGTCGTCGCGGACGCCGGATCGACCACCGGCAACCACGCGTCGCGCGTGGACCACAAGGCGCCCGCTCCCAGCGCGGCGAGGACGAGCAACGCGGCGTGCACTGCCGACTTGCGTCCCCGACCGGCCGCGGGGGTCGGCGGCGCCGCGTACACCGCGAGCTTGCCCGCGGGCGCGACTTGCGCCCGCGCCGAGTCGACCGCGGAGGGCGCGGCTGGCACGCCGCCGCCCTGCGCGTGCTCCGTCGGCGCGTCGAAGAGCACGGCGAGTCCATGCTGCGCCTCCTCCTCGAGCGGCTGCGGCTCGAGCTCCAGGCCGCCGAGACCCAGGAAGTCGATGGCGCCCTCGCGCGCTCCCGGCGCGGCCAACCCCGACTGCGAGTCGACGATGCGGGCGCCCTTCGCCGGACGGTTGCCGTGCGGGGCGGGATGCGGATCTTGGTGGTGGTGCATGCGGCGTCGCCTTGGCGCCATGGGGCGCCGGATTGGTCTTTCGACCTGCGACGACGCGATCCTCAACGGCGCACGGCGAATCGCGACCCGGAATTCCTTTCCGCCGCGCTCCAACGCGCGCGGGATCGGAGGGCGCTAGCGTCGCTTCAACACGCGGTTGGCGCCCTGGCGGATCGTCAGGCCCGCGGCGTCGTGGTGTTCGAGCAGCGGGATCAACCACTTGCGCGTCGTGGACAGCGCGTCGCGCAAGCTCGGGATGTCGAGCGAGCCGTGCTTGCCGCAGTTCGCCACGATGGCCTCGCGCGACTCGAGCAGCAAGGCGCCGGGCAGGTAGTACTCGCCCTTGACGATGGCCACGGCCTCCTTGGCGTCGCAGGCGTGCTGCAAGACGCGCAGGATCTCCTTCTCCGGCGCGCCGAGCTCCCTGACGAGGTCGGCGACGAACGGCGTCTGGAAGCGCGCCGCCGAGAGCGCGTGGAACACGCGCTCCTTCAAGGCCGCCGCCGCCGGGTCGAGCTCGGCGGCGCCCTTCTTGCGCACGAAGCCGCCTGCCTCGACCACGATCTCGCCTGCGCGCGCCAGTTCGGCCAGCAGCGGATCGAGGAATTCCGCGTCCAGTCCGGTGGCGCGGCGCAGTTCGCGCACGTCGACCAGTGAACGGTGCGTGTTGGCCGCGAAGTGCGCCTCGAGCGCGGAGCGCACGCGCGCGAGGCTCTGCGCCAGCCGTTCGGCGTGGATCCAGCGGCCGACGGCGCCGAGGCGCGCCACCTTGCCCTGCGCCTTGAGGTCGTTCAGCAGGCGCTCGACCTCGTCGCGCGGCCGCTTGACCTCGACGGCGAGGTCCTCCGCCGCGCTGGCGCCGCCTTGGGCGCGCGCGAGCACCACTTCGAGGTGGTCGCGCGGCGAGCCGAGCGAAGCCTCGGCGCGCGACAGCTCCTCGAGCACGAACTTCTTGTGGCGCTTGAGGCGATGCTTGCTCTCCTCCAGCACCACGGCGCCCGCCAGCGTCCAGGCCGGCGAGGCGAGGCGCACGACCATGCGGTCGCCGGGAGCGACGACGATGGGCTCGGCGAGGCGCAGTTGCGCCAGCCCTTCCGCGCCCGGCTCGAGGCGCTCGCAATCCAAGAGCACCACCTCGCCCAGCACCTCCGCAGTGCCGGCGTGCACGCGCACCTCGACGCGATCCTCGATGGCGCGCTCGAGGCTCGCGAGCGCCTTCAGGCGCACGCCGAGCATGGTCATGCCGCGGAAGAACCCCGGGGTCGCCGCGACCATCCCGCGCGCGACGCGCGCATGGTCGACATCGGCGAGGTTGATGGCCGAGGAGTGGCCGGCGCGGATCGAATCGACCTTGCTGCCGTACGCCTGGAAGCCGCGCGCCTTGCCGAGCAGTCCGGCCGGGAGGATCTCGACCGGATCGCCGATCTTGAGCGCGCCCGACAGCGGGATGCCGGTCGCCACCGTGCCGAAGCCGTGCGCGCTGAAGACGCGCTGGATCGGCATGCGGAAGACGCCGGTCGCCGGCCTGGCCTTGGTGGCGGCGCAGGCCGCGTGCAGCGCGGCCTTGAACTCCTGCATGCCCTCGCCGGTGTGCGCCGACAGCGGCAGGATGGGCGCGGACTCGAGGAAGGTGCCGCGCACCGCTTCGCGCACGTCCTCCTTGGCGAGCTCCACCAGCGCGGGTTCGACCATGTCGATCTTCGTCAACGCGACCAGTCCGCGCTCGATGCCGAGGATCGTCATGATCGCCAGGTGCTCGCGCGTCTGCGGCATGACGCCGTCGTCCGCCGCCACCACCAGCACCACCAAGTCGAGGCCGGACGCGCCCGCGACCATGTTCTTGACGAAGCGTTCGTGGCCCGGCACGTCGACCACCCCCACCACCCGGCCGTCGGGCAGCTCGAAGCGCGCGAAGCCCAGGTCGATGGTCATCCCGCGCTCCTGCTCCTCCTTGAGCCGGTCGGGATCGATGCCGGTCAGCGTGCGCACGAGCGTGGACTTGCCGTGGTCGATGTGGCCCGCGGTGCCGACGACGATGGGCTGGATCTGCATGCGAAGCGGATGGGAGCATAGCCTGCGCGGCTAGGATGGAGGCGCTTGGAACGCGAGGACCCGCCGCCCTTCCGCCCCTTGGCGCCTTGGATGCTCGCGCGCTACGGGCGCCCGACGCATCGCGTGGCGCTCGACGCGGGTTCGACCTGCCCCAATCGCGACGGCACGCGCGGCCGGGGAGGATGCACGTACTGCGACGTCGAGGGCTCGGGCACGGGCGCGTTGAAGGACGGGCTCGACCTGCGACGGCAGATGGAGGCCGGGTTGGCGCGCATCGCCCGCCGCGCCGAACAGGGCGTGCCCCCCGCCGTGGTGGCGTACTTCCAGAGCTACTCGAACACCTACGTCTCGCCCGAGCGCCTGCGCGAGGTGCTCGCGAGCCTCGACCCGTGGTTGCCGGGAGGCGAAGCCGTGGCCGAGCACGCGCCGCCCTTGCGCTGCGTGGCGCTCGCCACGCGACCCGACACCCTGCCGGAATGGGCGCTCGACGAACTGCAAGGATTGAAGGAGCGGCGCGGCGTCGATGTGTGGCTCGAGCTGGGACTGGAGACCGCCGACGACGAGGTCCAACGCCGCATCCACCGCCTGCACACGCTGGCCGAGTTCCACGACGCGGTGGCGCGCGCGCGCGCCCGCGGCATCCTGTGCGTGGGCCACGCGATCCTCGGCCTGCCCGGCGACGGACGCGAGGGCGCGCGTCGCACGGCCGAGGAACTGGCGAAGAGCGGCGTCGAAGGCGTCAAGGTGCACCACCTGATGGTGCTGCGTCGCACCGCGCTCGCCAAGCAATGGAGCGAAGGGCGCCTGGAGGTGCTCGACGCCCCCACCTACGTCGATTGGCTGGCGGACTTCGTCGAGCGCCTCGCGCCCGAGCAGGTGCTGCACCGCTTGACCGGCGACGCGCCCGCGACGACGCTCCTCGCGCCCATCTGGCCCTTGGCCAAGAACGAAGTGCGACTGCGACTGGCGCGCGAATTGGAGCGCCGCGGGACGCGCCAAGGCTCGCTGCACCGCCAAGGACCGCCCGAGGGCGCGGACGCCGTCAAGATTATTTGACAAACCGCCGCCAATGCCCGGCGCGGGATGCCCGGCGTGGACCGGGTGGTTCCGGATCCCGACGCGAGCTGCGCTGCGTCCAGCTGAAAGCACGCGGCGCCAGAGGCTCTTCGCGCAGTGCTTCTCGCGCAGTGCTTCTCGCGCGATGCCACTCGCGCGATGCCACTCGCG
>JBKDQQ010000111.1:0-16260 GCA_046341775.1 Planctomycetia bacterium | reverse complement strand
GCGCGGGCGGGGCAAGCCGCGCGGGCGGCTCCACCGGCGCCGAGGAGGGCGATCGCGCGCCCCGCGCGGCTCGCCGGCGGCGCGAGGCCGAGCGCGGCGCGCGCGGCGAGCGCGAGACCCGCCACGTCGGTGTTCGCGGCGCGCCATGCGCCGTCCGCGGCGCGCACCAAGGTGTTCGCGGCGTCGCAGGCGCGCGTCGGCGCGTCGCGTTCGTCGGCGAGGCGCGCGCCTAGCTCCTTGAGGGGGGCGGTCAGCGCCAAGCCCCGCCAGCGCTGGTCGAGCAGCGGCAGGAGCGCATCGAGCCGCGCCGCGCGCAGCGCGACGAAGGCCGCGTCGATCCCGAGTTCGCGCAGGGCGCGTCCGTGGAGTCGCGGCGACAAGCTGTGGGCGATCGGATCGCCGAGCACGGCGCAAAGGCGCGTCGCCGATCCCATGGGCCGCGCGGGTCGCGCGGCCCGCAGGGCGTGCGCATCGAGTTGCCCGGGGGCGGTGGCGGGCGCATCCGCGGCCCGCGCCCACACGGCCGCGGAGCCGAAGGCGGGCGCCACGACTCGCGTCCAGGCCGCCTCGGCGCCGCTGGCGAAGACCGCGTGCTCGCGGCCGCGCCAATCATGGCCGGCGCACGCCTGCAGGACCTCCAGCCCGGCGGCGGCGTCCGGCGCTCGGCCGACGAGCTTGAGCAGATCCCCGGGCGCGGAGTGCTCGACGAGGCGGCGCGCGGCGTCGCGGCAGGCCTCGGCAGGCACGTGCGCGGACAACACGCGGCGCGCCCGGAGCACGCCGCACTCGGCGGCGTGCGGCCAAGGCACGTCGACGAAGTCCACGCCGGCCGCGTCGGCGGCGCCGAGCAGCGCGCGGCGCGCAGCCACCGGTCCCGTGAAGCAGCCGAAGGCCTCGGCGTCGTTCAAGGAGGCGAGCACGGGCAAGCCCAGATGTTCCCGCAGCGCGCGCAACTCCTCGACGCGGAAGGCGAGCGCGCCGTGGGGCGCTCCCGGCGCGTCGAGTCGCAGCTCGACGACATCGCCCTCCGCGCGCGCGGCCGAAGCGCGCGCGGCGAGTTCCGCGAAGCTCGCGCCTTGCACGGAGACGACGATCACGCGCCAAGCCTAGTCTGCGGAGGCGGTGCGCCGGAAGCTCGGAAGAGGACCTGCTCGGGGCCGCCGTGCGCGAGTCGGGCGCGAGTCGAGCGCGGGCGGGCGCGCCGGCGATGGGTCCGCGACGGCGCGCTGGGCTCGTCGCGGTGGAGGCGCCCCTAGCGCGCCTCGTGCCCGGCGTTCTCCTCGAGGTAGTCGTAGTCGAGGTCGTCGAAGCTCTGCGCCACGTAGCCGGCCTCGCGGCTGCGCGCGAGTTCCTCTTCGTAGGCCCGCAGGACCATGCGCTGCACGTTGTCGCGCGCGTCCTGGTTGATGGGGTGGCAGACATCCGCGTAGAGGCGCGGCCGACCGCGCTCGTCCATGTCGCCGCGGCTCTCGTACAGGCGCGCGCCGCAGTCGTTGCAGAACCGGGCGCGCATGTGGTTCTTGCCGGCGCAGGCGGGGCAACGGTCGCACAACTTGCGCGAAGGCATCGCCACGAACAGGCCCTTCTGGCCTTCGATGATCTTCACGTCGCGCAGCACCAAGGCGTCTTCCAGCGTGATGCTGGCGAACGCGCGCAGCTTGTCGCGAGTCGACAAGAGCAGCTTGATGCGGATCTCGGTGAGCCTCATGGTGCGGTGCGCGCAGGAGAGAAGGCGCTCCGGAGAGAGACGGAACGCTGCGCTGAGGGCCATTCCGCACCGCGCAGGCGCCGCGGTGCAATAATTTCAGCGAATCACGCGCGCGCCCGGTCCGCTCGCCGCGACTTGGGCGAGGCGCGCGACGAGGCGTGCGCGCCGGATCGCCTGCGATGCGCGCTCGAGCGCGAGGTGCGCCTCGGAGTCGTGCGCGTGCAGGCTGGCGAAGCTGGAACCACTGCCGGACAAGAACCAAGCGCCCGGCTGCACGGCGTCCAAGGTCGCGCGCCAAGCGCGCAGGCCGGGCACGGCCGCCAACGCGGCTGCTTCGAGGTCGTTGCGCGCGCGTCCGGTGGGCCCCGCGACGAGCGAAAAATGCAATTCGCTTGCGACTTCCTTGGCCTCGCCGGGTGCCAGTCCCAGCGCCCGGTAGACCAGGGGGGTCGGACATCCAATGTCCGGGGTCAGCAGCGCCACCGACAAGGCCGGCGCCGACAGGTCCGACAGGCGTTCGCCGCGGCCGCGACCGCGCGCGCAACCGGAACGAGTGCGCGCGAAGAAGGCGCAGTCGGAACCCAGCGCGGCCAGCCCGTCGAGGTCCGCGGCGTCGGGGTCGCCGGCCCCGTGCAGGTGGCGCACCGCCAGCCACGCGGCGGCCGCGTCGCTGGAACCGCCGCCCAGCCCCGATTGCGAAGGGATGCGCTTGTCGACGCGCACGCGCGCTCCGTCCGCGGCCTCGCACGCGCCGCGCCGCGCGAGCTGGTCGAGCGCGAGTCGCGCGCCGCGCCAAGCGAGGTGCGCGGGGCCGTCGACGATGTCGGGCGTGCGCTGCGGACCAGTGGTCTCGACGGCGACTTCGCCGTCGCGCGTGCCTTCGACCTCGACGAGGTCGGCGAGATCGAGCGCGAGGTAGCCGAGGTCGAGCTCGTGCCAACCATCCAGCCCGCGTCCCAGCACGAACAACCACGGGTTGACCTTGGCGGGAGCCAAGGCCTGCACGCGACCACGCGCCGCGGCGCCGCTCATGCCTCCTCGCCGTCGTCGAAGCGCAGGTTGTCGATCAGGCGCACGCCGGCGAGCCACGCGGCGACGAGGCAGATGGCGCGCTCCTCGATCCGGCCCTCGGGCTCCGTCGCGCGCCACGCGGCCGGATCGCGCAGGGCGACGTATTCGACGCGCAGTGCCGGCTCGCGCGCCAGCACCCCCGCCACCACCGCGCGCAAGCGGCCAGCGTCGCGCTCGCCCGCGCGCCAGCTCGCGCGCCCGGCCTGCAGCGCGGCGTGGATGATCGCGGCCCTGGCGCGGTCCGGCGCCGAGAGCCGTTCGTTGCGCGAACTCATCGCCAGTCCGCTCGCTTCGCGCACCGTGGGACACACGACGATGCGCGGAGCGCCGCGGCGTCGCGCCAAGTCGAGGACGACGCGCGTCTGCTGGTAGTCCTTGGCGCCGAAGTAGGCGGTCGTCGGACGCACGACGTCGAACAGGCGGTCGACGATGGCGGCGACGCCGGCGAAGTGGCCGGGACGCAGGGCGCCCTCGAGCCCGAGCGCGCCGGGCCCGGGGTCGGGTTGCCGCGCCGGAGCGAGACGACCTTGGGCGTCCAATTCGCCGGGGAAGAACTGTTCGAGCGTGCCGGTGAAGGCCATCGAGCACCCCGCGGGCTCGAGCAGGCGGGCGTCCGCGGCGAAGTCGCGCGGATAGAGCTCGTAGTCCTTCTTGTCGTTGAACTGGAGCGGATTGACGAAGATCGAGGCGACCACGAGGTCCGACTCGCGCGCCGCGCGGCGCACCAGCGCGAGGTGCCCCGCGTGCAAGGCCCCCATCGTCGGGACGAAGCCCAGGCGCGCGCCTTCCGCGCGGCGCGCCTCGCACCACGCGCGCGCTTCCGCGACGCTCGCGAAGGCACGCAGTCCAGCCGCCCCGCGCCGCGCCATGAGCTCCAGGTGCTCGTGCAGCTCGACCACGCCGGCGCCGTCGCGCGGGTCGCGCAGCTCGGGCGCGATCTCCTTCAGCGGCGCGAGCACGAATTCGCGCTCGCGCCAGCGCGGGTGCGGCACCTGCAGGTCCTCGTCGGCGATGACGAGGTCCCCGAGCAGGATCAGGTCGAGGTCCAGCGTGCGTGGTCCGTTGCGCGCCTCCGCGGCTCGATCGCGGCCGCGCTCGCGCTCGATCTCGTGCAGCAACGCCAGCAAGGCGCGCGGCTCCAGGGTCGTCTCCACCAGGCAGGCGCCGTTCAGGTAGCGGCCCTGGCCTGGAGGCCCCCCCACGGGTTCGGTCTCGATCCAGCCCGAGGCGCGCGACAGACGCGCGCCCGGCGCCTCCGACAAGCGCTTCAGCGCGTGCGCGAGGTGCTCTTCGCGCGCGCCCAGGTTCGAGCCCAGCGCGATGGCGGCCTGGCGAGCCTCGCGCGCACGCGCGGCCGCGCTCACGGCGTGCGCGCCTCGGAGAGGGACCGCGCGCGACGGCGCGCCGCGCCGCCGATGCCGAACAGGGCGTAGCCGACGAAGACGAGGAACAAGGCGGGCACCGGAGCCATCCACAGGACGATGGCCGCGGCGGCGACGCCCACCAATGTGAAGAACTGGCCGCGCTCGGTCAGGGCCGAGGTCATGTGGCGGTAGCGCACGCGCGACACCATCAAGAGTCCGGTGGCCACCACGAGCACGAGCAGGGCCGGCAGCATCCACGCCAGCAGGCGCTCGTCGCGCAGCGCGGGCCACAGGCCGAGCAGGTCGCCGAAGGGGGTGCGCAGTCCGTCGGCCTGCTCGAGCGCCGGCTTGCGCAGCGTCAAGTACAGGAGGATGGTCGCGGCCACCGCGCCCGCGGCGCCGGGCGAAGGCAGGCCCTTGAAGTGCCGGTGCGCCTCGGGATCCGGATCGTTCTCGAGATTGAAGCGCGCCAGGCGCAGGATCGCCATGGCCACGTAGAGCATCGCGCACACGAAGCTGGCGCGATGGTTGATCGACAAGCCGAGCAGCGTCGCCTCGTGCTCGACCAGCACCTTGGCCAAGAGCGCCGGCGCGAGGCCGAAGGTCAGCAGATCGCTGAAGCTGTCGAGCTGGGCGCCGAAGCTGCTCGAGGCCCCGACCATGCGCGCCACCTTGCCGTCGAGCGCGTCGAAGAGCATGCCGAGGAACACCAGCCAGGTGGCGGTGGACATCAGGCTGTAGAACAGCTCCGGGTCCTTGTCCCCCGCCACGAGCGCGTCGACGGCCTTGCAGACCGCCAGCACGCCGCAGAAGGCGTTGGCCAGCGTCAGCAGGTTCGGCAGGAGGTGGATCTTCTTCAACCGCGGGCCGCGCGCGGCCCTCCGGCGGCGCGCGGGCGGGAGTCTAGCAGGTCGAGCAGGTCGGCGGTTCCATCCGGACCGACCCCCTCCTACCATCGGCGCCCAACATGAGCGCCATCGTCCAAGTCCACGGTCGCGAGATCCTCGACTCGCGCGGCAACCCCACCCTCGAAGTCGACATCGCGCTGGAGTCCGGCGCCACGGGCCGCGCCTGCGTGCCCTCGGGCGCCTCGACCGGCGCCTTCGAGGCCTGCGAGTTGCGCGACGGCGGCACGCGCTACGGCGGCAAGGGCGTGCGCCGGGCGGTGGCGAACGTCGACGACGAGATCGCCACCGCGGTGCTCGGCCTCGAGGCGTTCGACCAGGCGGCGCTCGATCGCGCGTTGATCCAGCTCGACGGCACGCCCAACAAGTCGCGCCTCGGCGCCAACGCGATCCTCGGCGTGTCGCTGGCCAACGCGCACGCGGCCGCGGCGGAGAGCGGACTGCCCCTGTACCGCTACCTGGGTGGCGCGGCGGCGCATGTCCTGCCGGCGCCGATGATGAACGTGCTGAACGGCGGCAAGCACGCCGACACGAACGTCGATGTGCAGGAGTTCATGGTCATGCCGATCGGCGCGCCCAGCTTCGCCGAGGCCTTGCGCCAGGGCGCCGAGATCTTCCACGCGTTGAAGAAGATCGCCAAGCAGAAGGGCCTCGCCACCGCGGTCGGAGACGAAGGCGGCATCGCGCCGAACCTCCCGTCGAACGCCGCGGCGATCGAGCTCTTGCTCGCGGCGGTCGAGGCGGTGGGACTGAAGCCTGGCGCCGAGGTGCGCATCGCGCTGGACGCGGCCGCCTCCGAGTTCTTCCACGACGGCGCCTACAAGATCGAAGGACGCAGCTTGTCCTCCGAGCAGATGGCGCAGTACTGGACCGAGCTCGTCGCCAAGTACCCGATCTGCTCGATCGAGGACGGCCTCGACCAGGAGGACTGGCGCGGATGGCGGATGCTGACCGAGTCCGTGGGAGCCAAGTGCCAACTCGTGGGCGACGACTTGTTCGTGACCAACGTGGAGCGCCTGTCGCGCGGCATCCGGGAGGGCTGCGCCAACGCGCTGCTCGTCAAGGTCAACCAGATCGGCACGCTGACCGAGACCTTGGCCGCCATCGCGCTGGCCCACAACGCGGGACTGCGTGCCGTGTCGTCGCACCGCTCCGGCGAGACCGAGGACACGACGATCGCCGACCTCGCGGTGGCGACCAACTGCGGGCAGATCAAGACGGGCGCCCCCTGCCGCACGGATCGGGTGGCGAAGTACAACCGCTTGCTGCGCATCGAGGAGGAACTGGGCGACCACGCGGTGTACGGCCGCACCAAGGCCGGCCCGGTGGGCGCCTGAACAGGCCCCGTGGCTCGGCGGGCGCAGTTCCCCGTGCGCCGAGCCCGTGGGCGACGAGTACGACCAGCCGCAGAGGACTTGGCCGGCGCAGCGTCGCCTGGCGATGGATCGACGACACCGGACTTGCGGCGCCCCGAGGGGGCTCGGCTGACCGAGGGGCTCGTCTGACAGTTGGCCCGGCCGACCGAGGGCGACGCGGCCATGTGGAGCGGTCCCGCGGCCGTCACCAGAGCCCATCCCGCGCGCGGGAAAATTCGCACCCCGGATGCTTGAGTTGCGACGAGGCGACAGGCATCTTCGCCCCTCACGTCCATGCAAGCGCCCGAGACGACCTCTGCCGACGAGCGACGCGCCCTCGAGTCCTCGCCCTCCAGCGAGCACGAACTCACTACGGCCCCCGTCCGCGACGATGCTTGGCGGGAAGGCTTGAAGCGCGTGGCGTACTGGACCCCGGTGTGGGTGCCGATGATCTTGTTCGCGCACTTGGCGTGGCTGGGACTGCGCCCCGCACTGTCGGAGGCGGAGCGCTTGGACGACTACGCGGCCGTGCTCGACATGCGCGAGGACAAGGCGCGCTCGGAGAGCATCCTCGTCAAGGCGCACCTCGATGCGCGCCTCGACCCCGTGTACAGGAAGCGCCAAGAACGCCTACGCGCGCAGTACCACCCCCACGATGTGACGCGCATCGCCGATGGCGACGCGGATGTCGCGTCGTCGCGCTGATCGCTGCCGCCGGCTGATCACGGCTGCTCGCCGATCAGGGCGCGTCGACGCGGCAGCGTGGTTGCGCGTGCTCCGGCGCGTTCCGCGCTGGCGCGCCGCGCGCGGCGCGGGCAAGCTGGGCGCGTGCACGCAGCCCCTCTTCGTCGCGCGGCGAGCCTCCACGCGCGCCCGCGCCCATCGAGCGGGCTTCGCTTCGTGCTGGCGGCGGGCATCTTGGCCGCGGCCATCCCGGGCGTCGCGCTGGCGCGGCAAGCTGCCCCGCGGCCGGAGACCGCTCGAGCCGCACCCCCCATCGGCGCGCCGCCGCCCTCGGCTTGGGCCGAGGCCGAGGCGCGCATGGACGCCGACGGTCCCGCGCGCGCAATCGACCTGCTGCTCGGCGCGACGGCCGCGGGTGGTTGGATCGAGGAGCGGCGCGGCGAGCTGGTCTCGGCCGACCTGGCCGTGCTGCGCCGCGTGCGTGCTTGGCCGGCGGAGCGTCAAAATTACTGGACAAAGCGCGCCGGCCTGCCGGCCGGCGCTCGCCTCGCCGTGGCGGGCGAGGACGAAGACGAGCTAGCGCGGCTGGCGCGAACGGCGCCGGCGACCGTGGAGGCCGGCCTCGCGGCGCTGCGCCTGCACGACGCGGCCCTCGAGCGCGGCCAGCCCGACGCGGCGAGGGATTGGCTCGAACGCGCGGCGGAGCATGGCGCCGACGACAAGGCCTTGGCGGCGCGCCGCGCCCACCATGCACACCGCGCCACGGCGGGCGGACCCGCGGACGCCGCGGCCTTCGCCTGCTCGGTGCGAGCACTGCTGGAACGACGCGCGAGCGGGCCGCGCCACCAGGGCGCCGGAGGCGCAGCGCTGTCCGATGGCGGCTGCGTCGCGCAGCATGGCGATCTGCTGCTCGTCGCGCAGAGGAGCGCGGCGGACGAGGGCTGGGCGTTCGCCGAGCACGACCTGCGACGCGCGCTCGAAGTGCGCCACGACCTCGAGCTGCCGCGCGCCCATGGTTCGGCGGGCGTGCCGGGCATGGCGCGGCCGGCGCTGGTCGAGGACGCCGCGGGGCGCATCCTGGTCGTGGCCGCCGCGGGGCGCGCCGAGGACGAGCGCGGCAATGCGCTCGGTTGCTGGCGGCTCGACGCCTCGGGCCTCGAAGTGGCGTGGTCCAGCCTGGACGCCGCGGCGCGCGTGGCCGAGCTCGAAGGTTGGACGATCGAGCACGCGGGGACACCGCTCGTCAGCGACGGCCGCGTGCTCGAGCTGCTACGCGCATGGCCGGGTCGCGTCGACGACGCGCGCGTGCGCGGCTGGCTCGTGGCGCGCGCGTTGGTCGACGGGTCGGTGCTGTCGGCGACCTTGATCGACGAAGGTCCGGTGGAACGCGCGGCGCTGCGCGACGCGAACGCGGTGCAGCCTTGGCGGGCCGATCCGCCACCCGAACCCGCGCTCGCCGGCGGCAGCCTGCTCCTCCCCACCGGCACGGGAGCCCTGTGGCGCGTGGGCTTGGCCCGACTCGATCTGCGCGAGCGATTGTGGACGCCTCCCGCGCTGCGGCCGTCGGCCAGCTCCCGCACCGTCGCGGGCGCTGGATGGGCGCCGCGCGAGGGCGGCTGGCGCCCTCTCGCTTCCTTGGAAGCGGCGACGCCGCCCGCCGGCGCATGGCAGGGACTCCTCGAGCCGCTTGGGGCGGACGTGGGTCTCGAACGCATCGACGCCGCAAGCGTGCGCCTCGCGCGATCCACTGGCGAGGCCGCCAGCCCGCCGATCCCGGCCTCTTCGCTGGAACATCCCGTGGCGTCGGCGCGCGGCGGCCGGATCTGGGTGGCCTCCCAAGGACGCGCCTACCTCCACGACGAAGCGTTGCGCCGCCGCCAGACCATCGACCTGCCCGGTTCGGCCGCCGGGCTGCACGAGGCCCAGGAAGAGCTGGGGTGGATCCCCGTCGCGCGCGGCGCTTGGTTGGTCCGCTCCGGATCCCTCGTCTTCGTGGGCGAGTGAGGCTTCCTTGGCGGCCGCGGCGAACTAGGATCTTGGGACCGCCACGCTTCGCACAACCCTTGCAGGAAATGCGGCGCGGAGACTCCGGCGCCCGCAAGGGGCGTAGTCCAATGGTCGATACGAGGAACCGCCCGCGCGTCGGGCGCCACCCCCACCCGCGAACGCACCCCACATGAGCGAAGCTTCCCTCCAGCGCCTGCGCGAAGTCCACGCGCAGATGAAGACCGAACTGCACCGCGTGATCGTCGGGCAGGACCAGGTGATCGACGAGATCCTGCTGGCGATCCTGACGCGCGGCCATGCGCTGCTCGTGGGCGTGCCGGGGTTGGCCAAGACCTTGCTCGTTTCGAGCCTCGCGAAGACGCTCGACCTGCGCTTCGCGCGCATCCAGTTCACGCCCGACCTGATGCCGTCGGACATCACCGGCACGGAGATCCTGCAGATCGACGCCTCGAGCGGGGCGCGCAACTTCCGCTTCGTCGCCGGTCCGCTGTTCGCGAACGTGGTGCTGGCGGACGAGATCAACCGCACGCCGCCCAAGACGCAGGCCGCGTTGCTCGAGGCGATGGTCGAGCGCCAAGTCACCTCGGCGGGAGTGCGCCACGAGCTGCCCGATCCGTTCTTCGTGCTCGCCACGCAGAACCCGATCGAGCAGGAGGGCACCTACCCCCTGCCCGAGGCGCAGCTCGACCGCTTCATGTTCCTGATCCAGGTCGGATACCCGACCCTCGAGGAAGAGCGCGAGGTGCTGCGCAGGACGACCGGCGGCGAATCGCAGTCGCCCCGCGCCGTCGTGGGCGCGGCCGAGTTGAAGGAGCTGCAGGACGCGGTGCGCGCCATCCCGGTCGCCGACCACGTCTACGACTTCGTCCTGGCGCTGACGCGCGGCACGCGCGTGGGCGGCACCCAGCCCTTGCCCTTCATCCAGCAATGGGTCACCTGGGGCGCGGGACCGCGCGCCGGCCAATTCCTGGTGCTCGGCGCCAAGGCGCGGGCCGCGCTCGCCGGACGCACCCACGTCGCCATCGAGGACGTCAAGGCCGTCGTTCACCCCGTGCTGCGCCACCGCATCGTGGTCAACTACGCGGCGCAGGCCGAAGGCGTCACCTCCGACATCGTCATCGACCGCCTGCTCCAGGAAGTCGAGGCCGGCGGCCGCATCGGCGCGGGCGTGCCTGGCGTCAAGCAAACCTGACACACGGCCGCACTCGACGCACGACCTGCCGGCGGCCGCCCCGCCCGCGCGGCCGGGCGGCGCGGGTCGGCCCACCTGACCACGCATGGCGCAAGGCCTCCACAGCCTGGATCCCGCGGTGCTCGACCGCCTCGCGAGCCTCGAGCTCGTGGCGCGCTCGGTCGTCGACGGCTTCATGTCCGGCGGGCACCGCTCGGGGCGCCTCGGCTCCTCCGTGGAGTTCGCCCAGCACCGTCCGTACGTCATCGGCGACGAGCTGCGCCGGGTCGACTGGCGCGTCTACGCGCGCAACGACCGACTCGTCGTGAAGCAGTTCGTCGAGGAGACGGACTTCGCCTGCCACCTGCTGGTCGACCGCAGCGAGTCGATGCAGTACGGCTCGGAGGCGTGGACGAAGTTCGACTACGCGCGCTGGTGCGCGGCCTCGCTGGCGCACCTCGTGCTGCAGCAGGGCGACACCGCCGGCCTCGTGCTGTTCGACGAGTCCTCGAACGACAAGGTCCCGCCCAAGCACGGCCTCGGCCAGCGGGCCGCCATCTTCGACGCGCTCGAGCGCGCCACCTGCGGCGGCGGCACGAAGATCGGCTCGGTGCTCGAGTGGATCGCGCCCAAGCTGCGCCAGAAGGGCAAGGGCGTCGTGTGCTTGTTCTCGGACTTCTACGACGAGCCGGCGGCCATCGGCGCGGGCCTGCGGCGCCTGGCGGCGGGCGCGCACGACCTCGTCCTGTTCCAGGTGCGGGACAAGCAGGAGCGCGACTTCGCCTTCGACGGCCTCTTGCGCCTCGACGGACTCGAGGGCGCGGGCAAGGTCAAGGTCGACCCGCGCGCGCTGCGCGAGGCCTATCTGGCCGAGGTCGCCGCCCACGACGAGGCGCTGGCGCGCGAAGCGCGCGCCCTGGGCGCGGAAGTGGTCCAGTTGTCCACCGATCGTGGCGTGGAGGTCGTCCTTTCGGCCTGGCTGTCGGCGCGCACCGCGCGCATCCGGCGCGGCGGAGGCGGTCGATGAACCTGTTCGGAGGCTTCGTCAACCCGGCGCTGCTCGCGGGCCTCGCGGCCGCGGGGGTGCCCATCGCCATCCACCTGCTCAACCGCCGTCGCCACCGCCCCCAGCCGTGGGCGGCCATGCGCTTCGTCGAGGCGGCGTGGCGCAAGACGCGGCGCCGCGTGCAGTTCGAGGAGTGGCTGCTGCTCTTCCTCCGCACGGCGGCGGTGTTCCTGTTCGCGCTGGCCTTGGCGCGGCCCTTCACCGGCGAGGAGAGCCCGCTCGCGGGCTTGTCCGAGGCGCGTCGCGACCTCGTGGTCGTCGTCGACGCCTCGGCCTCGATGGGCCAGCAGGCGGGCGGGCGCTCGGCCTTCGAGGCGGCCTTGGAGCGCGCGCGCGAACTCGTGCGCGGCGCGGACGCGGCGCGCGGCGATCGCGTCCGCATCCTGGCCGCGGCCGGGGCCCCGCGGCTCCTGTCGTGGACGACTCCCGAACAGGCGCGCGGCGTGCTCGACGGACTGGCACGCCCCGAGGACGAGGAGCTCGACCTCGCGGCCGCGCTGAACGAGATCGCCGAACTCGCGCGCGCCGACGCCTCGAGCGCGGCCACGACGATCGACCTCAGGCTGCTGACGGACTTGCAGGAGCGCGCCTACCTGCGCGGCTCGGACGAAGGCGCCGGCCAGGGGCTCTACGAGGTGCTCGACGAGCTGAAGGAGCTCGGAGTCGAGGTCGTGGTCGAGGACATGGCCCGCGTGGAGACCGTGCCGCCGAACCTCTCGGTCGAGTCGATCGCGCCGCTCGAGCGGCCCACCACGCCGGACGCGCCGGTCGAGCTGCGCGCTTCGCTGCGGAACCACGGCGAAAAGGACGCGCGCGGCGTGCGCGTGGCCTTCGTCGTCGACGGCGAGCGCCGGCCGCAGCAACTCGTCGACGTGCCCGCGCGCGGCGCGGCCGAGGCGGCTTGCACCATCTCCTTCGGCTCGGCCGGCGCGCACCTCGTCGAGGTGCGCATCGAAGCGGGCGACAACCTGGCGGTCGACGACCAGCGCGCCGTGGTCGTCGACGTGCCCGGCGCGGTGCGCCTGCTGCTCGTCAACGGCGCGCGCGGCGCGCGCCTCGAGGAGGACGAGCTCGGCTACGCCAAGACGGTGCTAGCCCCGCTGGCCGTGGAAGGCGAGCTCGCGGCGCGCGCGCCCTTCGAGGTGCGCGAGATCGAGCCGTTCGACCTGGGGGGCGCCGACATCGACTTCTCCAAGTTCGACGTGGTCTGGCTGGCGGCCTGCGACGCGCCCGCGCCGAGCGTGGCCGCCAAGCTCGCCACGGCGGTGGAGTCGGGATTGTCGCTGGTCGTGTCCGCCGGCGACCGCGTGGACGCGCGCGCCTGGAACCAGCGCATGGGCGCCGAGGGCGCGCGTCTGTTGCCGGTCGAACTCGGGGAGTTCCGCGGCGAGCGCACGCGCGACGCGCGCTGGCGCCGACCGAAGAGCTTCGACGCGCGCCACCCGGCTCTGCAGTTCTTCGGCGACGAGCGCTTCGCTCCGCTGTTCGCCGAGATCCCCGTCTACGGATGGATCGGTTCGCGCCCGCTCGAAGGAGCGCGCGTGCTGGCCAGCCTCGACGACGACGCCGCCTCGCCGCTCTTCGTCGAGCGCGACTTCGGCCGTGGGCGCGTGTGGTGGTGGGCCACCACCATCGGGCCGGGTTGGACGCGGTTGCCCGAGTCGCCGGCCACGCTCGTGCCGCTCGTGCACGAATGGATGCGCGAGGCGGGCTCCACCACTCCGCCGCCGTTGTCGATCGCGCCCGGCTCGGCGTGGCGCGGCTCGACGGCGCAGTTCCCGCGCGGCGCGCGGGTCGTGACGCCGGATGGCGCCCGTCGGCCCTTGGAGGGCGAGGCGCGGCAGCAAGGTGGGCGCTGGCTGCTGCCGGCGGTGCCGGCCGCGTGGACCACGCGCGTCGGCGCGTACAAGGTCGAGTTGGAGAACCAACCCGCGCTGAGCTTCGCGGTGGGCCTCGCCGCCGGCGAGGGCGATCTGAAGCGCATCCAGCCGGACGCGCTGTCGAATCTGCACCCGGCACTCGTGCCGGCCGAGGGCGCCGCGGCGGAGCAAGGCGAGGAACAAGAGGCGACGCGCCAAGGCGAGTTGTGGCGCGCGCTCGTGCTGGCCGTGCTCGCCGCGCTCGTCGTCGAGTCGCTCTGGGCTGGTTGGATCGGCCATCGGAGGAGCGCATGAGCGCCATGGGCCGCGAGGCTTGGATGCGTCGTGCGCGCGCCGCCGCGACGGCCTGCCTCGCATGTTCCTCCGCGCTGGCGCAAGGAGCCAGCGACACGCGCCACGAGTACAAGCTCGTGGACCTCCCGCCCGCGTGGGTGGTCGTGCTGGTGGTGCTGCCGCTGCTCGCGCTCGTGGCGTGGATCGGCTACGCGCGCGCGCCGCTGTCGCTGCGCCGCCGCGTCGTGCTCGCCTTGCTGCGCGCGTCGTCGTTGGCGCTCTTCCTCGCCATCCTGGCGCGTCCGGTGCAGGTGCAACGGCGCGAGGAGGTGCGCCAGGCCGAAGTGCTCGTGCTCCACGACGATTCGGCCAGCATGCGGCGCGAGGACGGCGTGCACGGCGAGGGCGCGGTGCGGGCGCAGCTCGCGCGCCTAGCCGGAGGCTCGACGACGCGCAGCGCCGTGGCGCGCGGCGCGGTGGCGAGCGGCCTGCAGCCGGCCCTCTCCGCCGGCGGCTACGCGCGACGCGACTTCCGCTTCGCGGAGTTGCTCGAACCCTTGCCCGACGCGTCGGCGCTCGACGGCCGCGGCCGCGCGACGCACCTCGGCGACGCGGTCCGCCAGGCGCTCGCCCTGCACCGCGGCCGGCATGTGACCGACATCGTCGTGCTCTCCGACGGCCGCTCCAACGGCGGCGAATCCGTGGCGGAAGCCGCGCGCGCCGCGCGCGACGCCGACATCCCCGTCCACACGGTGCTGCTCGGCGACGACAAGGTCGAGCAGAACCTCTCGATCCAGCTCGTGGAAGCGCCCCCCAGCGTGCTCGAAGGCGACGAGGTCGGCCTCGTCGTGCGCGTGCGCCTCGCGGGCGCGCGCGAAGGCCGCGAAGCGCGCGTCGTGCTGGAGGAGCTCGACGAGGATGGCGCGCGCGTCGTGTACGAGGAGCAGGTCGTGGCCGACGCCCAGGGTGCGCGCACCACGCTCGTCGCCCCGGCGGGCGAAGGCGACACGCGTCGCCGCGAGCGCCGCTTCCGCGCCTCCGTCGCGCCGCTGCCCAAGGAATCGCTGCGCGACGACAACGCGGTGGCGGTGGGCGTGCGCGTCGCGCCGGAGAAGTTGCGCGTGCTGTACATCGACGCGTATCCGCGCTGGGAGTACCGCTACCTCAAGAACCTGCTCCTGCGCAGCGACGCGAACCTGGTGGCGCAGTGCTGGCTGATGTCCGCGACCAGCGACTTCCCGCAGGAGAGCACGCGCGGCACGCCCGCCTTGAAGGCCGTGCCCACCGGCAGGCGCGAGCTGCTCGAGGGCTACGACGTCGTCATCCTCGGCGACGTCAATCCGTACGAGATCTCGGCCGATCCCGCCCGCTGCGAGGAGTTCCTGCTGTCGCTGCGCGAATTCGTCGAACGCGGCGGCGGCTTGATCATGTCGGCCGGCGAGAGCGACGCGCCGCGCGCCTACGCGGGCACGCCGCTCGAGGAGCTCCTGCCGGTCGTGGTCGATCCCGTCGGTTCGGCCCTGGAGGTCGCCGACGGCAGCGTCGAGTTCCGTCCGCGCCTCGAGGACGCTTTGGCGCCGCACCCGATCGCGCGGCTGCTGCCGGACCTCGAGGCCAATCGCGCGTTGTGGGAGGACGAGGGCGGCTTGCGCGGGTTCCATTGGTTCTCGCCGGTCGTGCGCGCCAAGCCTGGCAGCGAAGTCGTCCTGCGCCACCCGACCGCCGCCAACCGCGACGGCCGACTGCCGCTCGTGGTCGCCGGCCACTTCCCCGCGGGGCGCACGCTGTTCGTGGGCGTCGACGCGACCTGGGGTTGGCGCTTCCGCTATGGCGATCGCCACCACGAGAAGTTCTGGCGCAACGCCATCCGCTGGACGGCGCTGTCGCGCCTCAAGTCGGGCGATCGTCGCGTGCAGCTCGACGCGCTCGAGTCGAGCTTCGACCTCGACGAGCGCGCCGTGGTCGAAGCGCGCGTGCTCGACGCCGACTTCCGCCCGTCGAACGCGGCTTCCACCAAGGCGCGCCTGCAGAAGCCCGACGGTTCGGTCGTCGATCTCGAACTGCCGCGCGTCGAGGGCAAGCCGGGGGTCTACCGCGCCTCCTTCGCCGTCGAGCAGCCCGGGTTGCACGCCGCGTGGATCGAGGAAGAGGGTCGACGCAGCGCCACGACCGAGTTCGAGGTGCGCATCCCCTCGCGCGAGAACCAGGATCCCGCGCCCGACCCGGCCGCGTTGCGGCTCTTGTCGGAACAGAGCGGCGGACGCCACGTGCCCGCGCACCGCGTGGCCGAGCTCGTCGACGAGTTCAAGGGCGGCGAGGAGCAGCGCCAGGCGCTTTCGGCCGACCTGCTCGACGCGTGGGACCGCTGGTGGGCCTTGGCCCTCGCGCTGGTCCTGCTCGGCGCCGAGTGGATCCTGCGCAAGCGTTCGGACCTCGTCTAGCGGCACGGCCCGCCACAAGCACCCGACTCCCCTTCCTCCATGACCACCAGACGCCACGACGATCGGCTGCTCCGCGCGGCGCGCGCCTTGCTGGCGTGCGCCTTCTCGTGCGCGCCGGGCTGGGCGGCGGCGTCGGCCCCGCCCTCGATGCAGGGGCAGGATGCCGACGCGCAAGTGGAGGGCGAAGCCGAATTCGTCACGCGCAACGTCGCCATCCCCGACGCCCGTGCCGTGCAAGCCGACTGGAACGCGGCGGAGGAGCATGCCGCGGCCGGGCGCTGGGCCGAGGCCGCCGCGATCTGGCAACGCTGCCGCGCGGAGAACGGGGCCAGCGT
>JBKDQQ010000110.1:0-2567 GCA_046341775.1 Planctomycetia bacterium | reverse complement strand
TGATGTCGTCGCGGCGGGGCATCGTGGTCGTGGTGGGGGCGGTGGACCGGCGGTGCTGTGGGGGCGGGGGCCGGACCTGGCGGACCGGGCGGGGCTAAACCTCGTCGATTCTCGCAAATTCCGAGCGGCGCGACCACAGTCCGCGGGCAGGGGCCGTCGGACCATCGAACGCGCGTCTCGTCGCCGGGTCCGACCGACCACCATGGAGTCGCCGCAAGTGGTTTGATACGCAAGGAGCATGCGCATCCTCCTCGCCCTCCCTTGGCTGCTGGCCGCGGCCTGCTCCACGCCCTCCCTCGACCTCACGCCGCGCCTCGCCATGCTGGAGCCCGACGGGAGCTTCGGCTTCAACGACACGACCGGGCAGCAAGTCCAGCAGGACCTGCAGGACAACCTCGGCCTGGTGGAGGACTCGAGCTCGCTCGGCTTGCGAGCCGACCTCGACGTGGGCTCGCCGCACATGACGGCCTCGGTGCAGAGCTCGTCGCACGACGGTTCGGCGACCTTGTCGGGGGAGATCGAGTACGACGGGCAGGTGATCGACGCCGGCGCGGATGTCGCCACGGACTTCGCGTTGACGGGCTACTCGTTCATCACGACCTGGGACCTGATCCCCGGCGACTCCTTCGAGCTGGGCTTGGGCCTCGGAGCCAACCTGCTCGACATCCAGATGGAGGTCCAGTCGAAGGACGACCCATCGCAGTCGGTGGGCTTCGACGAGCTGGCGCCCGTGCCGGTCGTGGCCGTGCGCGCAGGCGGCGACATCGGTCCCGTCTCGTTGTCCGCGTTGGCGTCCGGGCTCTCGGTCTCCATCGGCGACCTCGACGCCACCTACTTCGATCTGGACTTGATGGCCAAGTGGCGCCTGCTCGGGGAGAAGGGCGGCTTCGCAGGGTCGCTCGCCGCTGGATGGCGCCACACGAAGCTCGACGCGGAGCTGGACGACGAAGCCGACCAGGTCGACCTAGACCTCGCCTTCTCGGGGCCGTGGTTCGGCGCGACGATCGGCTTCTGAGCGTCGGACGCTCAGGCTCGCGCCAGGACTTCGAGCAGGAACGGTTCGTCGACCTCGACGTCGCGCACCAGCACCCCCGGACGCAGCGGCAGCACCAGCCGCACGCGCCCCCGGGCGTTCTTCTTGTCGAGCCGCATGGCCTCGAGCACGGCGGCGGGCTCGGGCGCCCGGGCGCAGCCCGCCTCGTCCAGGCGGGTGGGCAGCCCCACGGCGCGCATCCACGCCTCGACGCGCGCCGGCAGGCCGGCGTCGTCAAGTTTTCCTGACAGTTCCGCGGCGCGCAGCGCCAGCACCACGCCGATCCCCACCGCCACCCCGTGCGGGATGGCGCCGTGGCCCAGCGTCGTCTCCAGCGCGTGGCCGAAGGTGTGCCCGAGGTTTAGCAGCCGCCGCTCGCCGCGCTCGTGCGGGTCGCGGGCCACGAGGAAGGCCTTCTGGGCGACGCAGGCGGCCACCACCTCGACCACGGCGGACGAGTCCCGGCGCGCCAGCGCGGGTTGCGCCTCCTCGATGCGCGCCAAGCCGGCTTCGCCCTCGATGATGGCGGTCTTGAGCACCTCGCCGAGTCCCGACAGCCATTCGGCGCGCGGCAAGGAGGCGAGGAAGCGCGTGTCCGCCGCCACGATCGACGGTTGGTGGAAGGCGCCCACGAGGTTCTTGCCGGCGCGCAGGTTGACGGCCGTCTTGCCGCCCACCGACGAATCGACTTGCGCGAGCAGCGTCGTCGGCGCCTGCCCCCACGCGATGCCGCGGTTCCACAGCGCCGCCGCCAGTCCGGCGACATCGCCCACGACGCCGCCGCCGAAGGCGAGGATGGCGCCATCGCGGTCGATGCGTTCCTCCGCGAGCCGATCCGCGACGCGCTCGATCGTCGCGAGGCTCTTCGTCGCCTCGCCCGCGGGGATGGCGAGCACCGGCGCGGACAGCGCCGCCAAGGCCTTGCCGTGCAAGGACCAGACATGCGCGTCGGCGACCACGAGGCACTTGGAGCGCTGCTGCGCCCATTCGATCGCGAGGCGCGACGCTCCTTCGCCCGCGTGCACCTCGTAGGAGGGCGCGGTGCCGACGCGGATCGTGCGCAGTCCCGCGCCGGTCACGAGGCGCCCACCATGCGCCGCGTCGCGCGCATCGCCGCCGCCCCGACGAGTCCTTGGAACAAGCGGTCGTGGGGCGAACCTTCCGGCGACAACTCGGGATGCCATTGCACGCCGAAGGCGAACGGATGGCCTTCGCGCTCGATGGCTTCGATCAAGCCTTGTTCGTCGCGCGCCGCCACGCGCCATGGCCCGGCGACGGAGGCGATGGCCTGGTGGTGGCGCGAGACGACCTGCAGCCGCTCCTCGCGCACGAGCTTGGCGAAGCGCGAGCCCGCTTCGCAGCGCACCGCGTGGACGACGCCGCCGGCGTGCGGTTGCGCGCCGGGCCGGTCTTCCGGGATGTGCTGGTGGAAGCCGCAGCCCTCCGCCACGCCTAGCAGCTGCATGCCGTAGCAGATCCCCAGCACCGGCAGGTCGCGCGCGACGATGGCGCGCGCCAGGTTGAAGTCGAAGTC
>JBKDQQ010000109.1:0-4347 GCA_046341775.1 Planctomycetia bacterium | reverse complement strand
ATCCACGCCTTCCGCATGCCGGTGTTCTTCGTGCTGGCGGGCTTCTTCGCGGCCCTCGTGGCGCAGAAGCGCGGCCTGGCGGGCGCGTGGCGCGAACGCCTGCGGCGCGTCGCGACGCCCTTGGTGGTCGGCGTCGTGCTGCTCGTGCCACTGGTCGAAGCCGCCTTCAGCTACGCGGGAGCGCGCGCCCTGGGCGGCGGACGCGCGACCCTGATGCTGCACGCGACTTGGCCGAGCGGCGGACTCGCCCACTTGTGGTTCCTGTGGTACTTGCTGCTCGTGGGCTCGGCCGCCTTGGGACTGGCGGCCTTGGCGCGCCGCCTGCCGGTCGCATGGCGCGACGGCGCCGCGCGCACGACACGCCGCTGGATCGGCGGCGAACATCCGCATCGGCGCTTCGCGCTGCTCGTCGGGGCGACGTGGGCCATCTTGTGCACGATGGACCATGCCGCCATCGAGACGCCGTCGGGTTGGTGGCCGAACGGGAGCGTCCTCGCGCTCTACGCGCTCTGCTTCGGCGCGGGTTGGCTCCTGCATGGCGCGCCGGAGGCCTGGCCCGAACTGCGCTCGCGCTGCAAGCGCCGGCTGGCGGGCGTGGCGGTGGCGTTGCCGCTGTACTTGCTCTTGGCGCTCGTCAGCTTCGACGGCTTGCGCCGCGGCGAAGACAGGACCTGGGCCTTCGCCGGCGCGCAGGCGTGCATCGCGGTCGTCGTGTGGCAAGCAACCCTCGGCGGCATGGGTGCCGCGGAGCAACTGCTGCGGGTCGAGCGCCCCGTGGTGCGTTGGCTGGTCGATGCTTCCTACTGGATCTACCTCGTGCATCTGCCGTTGGCGGTGCACGTGGTGGCGGACTTGCGTGGCTGGGATGCTCCGGTGGCGGCGAAGCTGCCCGTCGCCGTCGCCATCGTGCTCGCCGCGTGCTGCGCTTCGTACGCGGCCGCCAAGGCGGTCCTGGGCTCCGCTGCGAAGCGCTGAGCCGCGCCGCGACTCCGTCGGCAAGCGCGTCGCGGCCCGGCAGGCGGCTTCCGTCAGTGCAAGACCCAGTGCGCGTCGCCCACGAGGCACATGCCGCCGCGACGCTTCAGGACGGGGCGCACGACCTCGATCAAGCGCGGCAGCTTGGCGGCGGGCACCGCGACGAGGATGCAAGCGTTGCCGCCGCCGCTGGGCTCGTCGTCGCGCCGCTCGCCGCGATCGCCCCCGCCCCGGAGGTGCCCGAACACGGTGTAGCCGCCGATGCCCTCGCGCCGCAGCAGTTGGAGCAGTTCCGGCACCTCAGGGCTGTCGATGACGATCTCGATGCGCTTGACGGGTTCCATGTCAGGTCCAGAAGCGTTGGATGGCTCCCATGTAGAGCGGCAAGCCCACGACGATGTTGAACGGGAAGGTCAAGGCCAGCGCCATGGTGACGTACAGGCCGGGATTGGCCTCGGGCAGCGCCAGCCGCAGCGCGGCGGGGACGGCGATGTAGCTGGCGCTGGCGCACAAGGCGGTGAACAGCAAGGCGTCGCCCGGTTCGAGGCCCAGCCAACGAGCCACGACGATGCCCAGCGCGGCGTTGACGAGCGGCACGAGCACGGAGAAGGCCACCGGGAACAGCCCCAGCTCGCGCAGCGCTCCGAGGCGGCGCGCGCTGACGATGCCCATGTCGAGCAGGACCAGGCACAGCATCCCGCGGAAGATGCCGTCGGTGAAAGGAGCCAAGGCCTCCTTGCCGCCCGCTCCGGTCGCGTACCCGATGACGAGCGCCCCCGACAGCACCAGCACGGATCCGTTGGCGAACGAATCGCGCAGCAGGTGCGCCCAGCCGCCATCGACGCGCCCGGCGGTCGACTGCGAGGCGCCCTCGCCCGCGCGACGCGCCAACGTGATGCCGATGATGATGGCGGGCGATTCCATCAAGGCCATCGCCGCGACCATGTAGCCGCTGGAGGCGACGCCGAGCTGGGCGAGGAACGCCGTGGCGGCGATGAAGGTCACCGCGGAGATCGACCCGTAGGTCGCGGCGACGGCGGCCGCGTTGGCCGGATCGAGTCGCCGCCGCAGGATGGCGTAGGTCCACAGCGGCACGATCGCAGCCATCGCCACCGCGGCACCCAGCGTGGCCAGCACCGGGCCGTCGAGGCCGCTCTCGTGCAGCTCGCTGCCGCCCTTGAAGCCGATCGCCAGCAGCAAGTACAGCGAGAAGAACTTCGGCAGCGGCTGCGGGATCTCGAGATCCGACCTCAGGAAGTGCGCCAACGCGCCCAGCGCGAAGAACAGCACCGGCGGGTTGAGCAGGTTCGAGGCGACGAGCGAGAGGTCCATGCTGAACGCGGCAAGACTCTAGCGCGGCCCCCCCCTCGCCCCGTCAGGCGAAGACGGATCCCCACCCCGGCGGGTACCACGCGCGGGGAAAGCGGGCGCGCACCTGAGCCAACTGCGTGCGCCAGCCTTCGACTCCATGCTTGTCGGTCAGGTGGAACACGACCAGGCACTCCGGTTCCAAGGCGCTGGCCAGCTCGCCCACCATGGACGAGGTCATGTGGTTGTTGCGGATGGCCGTCTCGTGGTCGGCGTCGCCGTAGTTGTTCTCGCACACCAGCCAACGGCAACCCGAGAACAGGCGACGCAACTCCGGCAGGCTGGCGGGCGTCGCGCGGAAGTCGGTCAGGTACCCGAGGCTCTCGTCCGGCGTGGCCACGACGAACATGGACCGCGCGGCGCCGAGGGTCGTGCTGCCGCCGGGTTGCAGCGGCTCGTCGTCGGGGGTCGCGGGATCCAGCAGGCGCTTGAGCCAAGGGCCGGGCTTCAAGCCCGCGGAGGCCAACCGGCGCGCGTCGATGTTGCGGCGCTCCTTCTGGCGCAGCACGTAGCCGATCGAGTCGCTGGGTCCGTGGTCGAGGATCGCCGCGTCGATGGTGCAATCCTCGTCCTCGTGCACGCGACCGTCGAAGGGACGAGTGCCGACGCGGTGCGCCACGGCGAAGCCCTCGTGCGAGCGCAGTTCGATGGTGTCCAGCTCGCCGCGCCTGATCTCCGTCACCTGGAACCTGCCCGGCGTGCCCTCGACGAGGTCCCACAAGTAGCCTTGCAGTCGATGCTGCAGCACCGCGTGGCTGCCCGCCGGTCCATGCAGGCGCACGACTTGCTCGCGGGCGTAGTTCGCGCGCACGAAGGCGTCGAAGCCGCTGATGTGGTCCATGTGGAAATGGGAGAAGTACAGCGCGTCGATCTGCTGCAGGTCGCGGAAGCGCACGCCGTCGAGGCAGCCCGCGCCGCAGTCGAACAGGTGGCGCGTGATCCGCTGTCCCGAGTCCAAGGTCGCCAGCACGGCGTTGTCCTCGCCGGGGGCGCCCAGGACGTCGATGGACAACGCACCTTGGCCGCAGCGCGCAAGCGCGACGGCGTCGTGGGCGGGCAAGTCGAGCGGGGGGAGCATGTCGGGTCCTGTCTGGTCGGGCGGCCACTCGACCGCGGTTGTCATCCAACGGATGCAAGGCGCGCACGCCGGCGCGGACCCACGCGGAATCCGCTCCTCACCGCGACAAGCGCATGCGGAACTCGAGCGGCGGATCCGAGGGGCGACCATCGGCGGGCGGCTTCGACTCGACCACGAGCTGCAGGGTCTCGTCGTCGAGACGAGTGTAGGTGGCGCGCGCCAAGGCCCCGGCGGCGGCCAGCGTGGCGTCGTCGACGGGCACGAACGACGCGGCGCGCGGCTCGAGGCGCTCGAGGCGCAGGACCATCGGCTTGGCGCGCCGCGGATCGGTCTCGAAGTCGCCGTGCACGTGCAGTTGGCGCAAGAGGACGCCCTCCTTGCCGGCGACGATCTGCGTGAACGCGTAGCACGGCGTGAAGCCGTTGCCCAGCACGCGCCGGAACGAGCCCAGCACGCTCTTGCCGCGCGGCGCGCCCCAGGACTCCTCGATGACGGCGCCATTCGGTTGTTCGAGGGTCCATACGCCTTCGAGGAAGGCGAAGGGCGCGACGGCGGGATCGCAGGCGGGGGACGGGGCGCGGGCCGCGTCGCGCTCCTGCGTTGCGGGCGCGCGGCAGGCAACCAAGGTGGCGATCACGAACAGCGAAGCGCATGCGGCGTTCGACATGCGTGGACTGTAGCAAGCGCGCGGCCGGCGAGGCGACTGGCGGTCCGCCGCGACCTGCGCGTATCATCTGCGCATGCCCCTCAAGGACCTCGACGTCGCGCGCACGCTCAAGTTGCTGTCGCGCATCATGGAGTTCGAACTGGCCGGCGTGGTGCGCTACACGCACTACTCGCTGATGGTCACCGGCCCCAATCGCATCCCCATCGTGGCCTTCATGAAGGCCCAGGCCGCGGAGTCGTTGCTGCACGCGCAACAAGCG
>JBKDQQ010000108.1:0-42077 GCA_046341775.1 Planctomycetia bacterium | reverse complement strand
GCCGGAATCGTCGACGACGCCGCGGGCGCCTTGCAGGAGGAGTAGTGACGACATGGCGAGGGGGTGTTGGTGGAGGTTCTTGTGTTGCTCGGGATGGTTCGCGCGGGCGCCCCCGGTCGGGCGCGACCCGCGCGTGTTTCTGCGGTTCAGGCGCCTTGGCGCGCCACGACCACGCGATTGACCTCGATCTCGACCACGACGAGGGGCGTGCCGGCCTCGAGGAACTCGCCGCGCGTGACGACATCGACGCGTCGCTCGCCGATGCGCGCCGTGCCGCCGGGGCGCAGCATGCTCTCGGCCACTCCAGCCTTGCCGGCGAGCGTCTCGTTGAGCGGATCGACGGCCGCGGGCTTGTCGAAGCTCGAGCCCTTGTTGACGAGGAACTTCCCCACCGGCGAATGCGGCAGGATGCGGAAGCCCAGCCACAGTGCGCCCGGGACGCCCAAGGCCGTCGCGGCGAGGAAGATCCAGCCCGCCGTCGCTCCGGCGGCGAAGGCGCTGACGCAAGCGACGCCGATGCAGATGGCGGCGGCGATGCCCAGCGCGCCGAAGCTCGGGAAGCACACCTCGGCCACGATCAAGGCGAGGCCCACGACGAGCAGGATCACGGCCAAGGTCACGATGCCACCTCGCGGACGACGAGGCGTCCCATGTCGTTCGAGACGACGACCACGCGCGCGCCGCCCTTGACGAGCGGACCTTCCGAGCGCGCCTCGTGCTCGTCCTGCGGGCCGAAGCGCACCTTGCCCACCGGCCGCAGGTCGGTGAGCGCGGTGCCGACGGTCCCTTGTCCGATGCGGCTTTCGCCCACGGCCTCGCCCGGCTGCGCCGCGGCGGCGTGCGCGAGGACGACGCGCCGCACGCCCGGCGCCTTCGGCAGCAGGCGCGAGACGACCATCGACACGACGAGCGCCGCCACGGTGGCGGCGAGGACCTGGAAGGTGCCCGAGATCAAGTGGTCGCGCGCGAACGGTTCCGTCAAGGCCAGCTCCGCGTCGCCACCCGACAGGACGAGGCCGCCCACGATCAGCACCAACCCGCCGACGCCGAACCAGATCGTGCCCGGCAGCACGAAGAGCTCGACGATCAGCAGCACGACGCCCGCGCCCACCGCGACGAGGTGCGGCACCTCGGCGAGCCCCGCGAAGTACTTGCCCACGAGGATCAGCACGAAGCACGCGATCGACAGCACGCCCGGCACGCCGAAGCCGGGCGTCTTGAGCTCCAGCCAGCCCAGGACGAGCCCCGCCATCAACAGGAGCGGCGTCAGGCGCGCCAACCAGGCGATGAACTCCTCGCCGCGGCTCTTCTCGAGGACCGACATGCGCGCGTCCGGGAGCAGCCCGGCCCGCTCGAAGAGCGCCGTCTCGTCGTCGGCGAGTCCATCCGCCATGCGCAACTCGACGGCGCGCTTGGCCGTCAGGTTGACCAGCTTCCCGCTGGCGGCGAGCGTCTCGACCAGCGCGAAGTCCGCGCCCTTCTCGCGCAACGCGTCGTACTCGGCGCCCGAGACCACGCGCGTCTCGCCTTCGACCTTGACGAGCCGCGCTTCGGCGTCGGGATCGACCATGGCCGCGGCGAGCGCCGCGCTGCGTCCGTGCTTCTCCGCGGCGGAGGCGAACTGCGAGCGCAGGAAGCTGATCTCCTTCTCGCGCACCGCCTCGTCGGGGATGGGCGCGAGGCCTTCGGGCCCGACGACGACCGGCAAGGCCGAACCGATCGTGCCGGCCGAGTGCATGTAGATGCGCTTGCAGGCGAGGGTCACCAGGGCGCCCGCGCTCGTGGCGTGGCGATTGACCCACGCGACGGTCTCGACCCCGGCCGCTTCGGCCTCGTAGAGCTGCTTCTGCAGCACCCACAAGACATCGAGCGCGCCACCCGGCGTGTCGATCTCGACGACCAACGTGCGGGCCTCCTCGCGCTTGGCCTGCGCCACGGCGCGCTCGAGCAACGCCTGGCTGCCCACATCGAGCTCGCCCGCGAGCCGCACCTGCAACCACGCCGGCCCGGCGGGCTCGGGGGCCGTGGCCTCCGGCTGGCCGCAGGCCATGGCGAGGACGAAGACGGCGAGGGCGAAGACCACGGGGGCCCTTCCCTGCACGACCCGGCCCTGCACGGCCCGGCCACGCGCCGCGGTCGCGCGGACCGCCGACCAGCGCGACAAGCGCCGCAGGGCCGAGGCAATCTGTGGGAACATCTCGCGCGCAAGTATGGCGAGGTGCGGGGGCCGACTCCACCTCCGAACGAGTGCTAGCCGACAAGCACTGCGGGGATTCGGACCCCGATCCCCCCGGTCGGGACGCCGCCCGCGCCGCAGTACACATTCCGAACCCTGCAGGCAGAACCGTGGCAGCACCCGACTTGCGCCTCGGACCCGCCGCCCCTACTCTTCCTAGGAGGGGGTCGAACTTGCCCCCGGACGCCACATGAAGAAGTACACCGCCGCCACGCTGCTCGCCGCCATCGCCGGCTTCGCCGTCCTGACGCAAGCCACCCCCGAGTTCGGCTACCAGCATCGCGCCCCGGGCGCGGTCGTCTCCGACCCGGATCCGGCGGACTGCCCCTTCTGCGGTGGCGACCCGGCACTGCACATCCGTCGCATGGTCGAACTGCAGATCGACTCCATGCGCCGCTTGGCCGCCTCGCTGCTCTGACAGCTTCCGTCTGACAGCTCCCGCCGGTCCCCGACCCGCTCGAGCGGCGGGGACCCTCGATCAAGACCGCCTCGCGTCCAATCGGACGCGGGGCGGTCGGCTTTCCGGCGTGCGTGCTCCTAGACGAGATCGCTGTCGAGCAAGGTCGTCCACAACCCCGAGCGCAGGTCGCGCTCGAACAAGCGCGGATCGAAGCTGCGCGCGCACAGCACGCGGCCGGAATCGTGGGGACGCAAGCCCAAGAGCTGCAAGGTCGCGAAGGCTCGACTGTGCGTGGGCACGATGGAGAGGAGCAGCGAAGCGCCGCTTGCGCGCGCTCGCGCCTTGGCCGCCTCGAGCAGGATGCGCGCCACCTCGTCCGCGCCTTCGGGCACCAGCCAGTCGACCACGGCGAGCGAAGCGGGATGCAACGCATCGCCCGAGCCCAGCACGACGAGCCCGGCGAGTTCGCCGCCGTCGGCCATGCCCAGGCATTCGTAGCTGCGGGTGGGGTGCTCGCCCACGCGCCACGCGAGGAACGCCGCGTCGTGGTCGACGCAGGTCGGACGCTCCGCCGTGAGGCGCTCCCACAAGCGATCGTGCCGCGCGTCGAACTCCGCCACCGTGCGCGCGGCCTCCGGCCCGTCGGCTCCTCCCGCCCCGGTTTCGACGTACAGGACGACCTCGCGTCGCAGCGGCAGGTAGCCGAGGTGGCGCACCCCCACCCGCAGCGCCGCCTCCACCGGCCAGCCGTAGTGCACGACGGTGGAATCCGTCCCCCCGTGGCGGCGGAAATGCTCCAGGCCGCATTCCACGAGCAGGCGCGCGCCACCCAATCCGGCGCGCCGCTCGGGCACGACGAAGCTGTCGACCACCTGCCCGAGGCGTGCGGCGCGGCCGCCGACGCGTCCGCGCTGCGAAAGGGAGCCGTAGAAGGCCTGCACGGCGCCTTCCCGCGTGGCGACGACAGCCTCGAGCCGAGCGGCGCCGCCGTCGCCGTGCGCATGGCGCCACTCCCGCTCGTCGCGCGAGCGCGGCGCGAAGGCGCGGTCCCAGGCGGCGCCCAAGGAGCGCGCATCGACCTCCGAAAGCGGCGCGAACCGGTCCATCAAGCGAGGTCCGTGTCCAGCAGTGTCAAGTGGATTTGACGAGCCAGCTCGCGCGCCTCGCCGGGCCGCCCGGCCACGAAGCAGGCGTGCGTGTTCTCCAGCGCCACGAGCACGAGCCCGAGCCCCGCCCAGCGCGCGCCGTGCGGATCGAGGTGCGAGGCGAGCAGCGCCACCCGTCCGGCGCCGGCGCGGCGACCGAAGGACGCGAGCTGCGCGAGGAGCGCTGCGGCGGCCTCGTGGTCGTCCCGCGCCACGATCCAATCGAGCACGCACAAGTGCGCTTCGCCCAGCAACGTGGACGCGCGCGCCGCCGCGAAGCCGCGCAGCGCCCCGCCCGCGTCGCGCACCTCGCAGGCGCAGGCGTCGTCGGGCAGGCGCCACGCCAGGTGCTCGGGGGTGCGCACGACGCGTCCCAGTCGCGCGTGCACCTCGCGATCCAGCTCGTCGATGCCCGCGTCGATGATCGCCGGTCGCGCCGCGAGCGCGACCGGGCGCGCCGCGCGCTCGAGTCGCTCCAGCGGTCCGGTCCACAGGCGCACCTCGTCGTCGAACTCGTACGACAGGAGGCGCCGGCCCAGTTCCCAGGCGCGCGCCACCGGGAAGCCATGGGCCCATTCACCGCGCTCTTCCGACATCGAGGCGGCGATGAACGCGCGGCAGCAGCGCACGAGCAGTCCATCGCGCGCCAGCCCTTGTCGCGCCTCGAGGCGCGCGAAGCTGTCGACGACGAGGTACGAGCGCCGCTCGGCGCCTTGCAGACGCAGGCGCATCGGCAAGCCGCCGAAGTGCGCGAGGCACGCGCCATCGGGCGCGAAGGCCGCTTGGGCATGCGCGCCGTGGGGAGAGCCGAACCACATGCGCCGCCACGCCTCGACGGTGCGTCGCGCGCCGGGATCGAGACGGGCGAAGGCGGCGTGCCACGCCTCGAGCACCGCGGCTTCGTCGTCCCGGCGCACCGGTCGGATCTCGATCGTGTCGTGCATCGCGGCGCGCGTGGACCTCGCCCGGCTCGCGCGGGCGGCGCCCTGCGCGAGGGATGGCGGGAGCGCATGGGAATCGAACCCACCGGGGCCGCTGTCCACGACCCCCGACCGGCTTTGAAGGCCGGGCGGCACACCAGCACCGATCCGCTCCCGTTCCTGGCCCGCGCCAGAGTAGCAGTTGGAGCGCGCGGAGTCTCCGCGCGACTTGCGCGGCTATCGTGGGCCATGCGCGACCGGCGCTCTGCCGTGTCGCCCCCCGACCCCGCGCAACCACGACCACCGGGACCACCTCGAACCATGCACGGATTCCGCCAACTCCGCGCCACCGCGCTCCTTT
Source organism: Planctomycetia bacterium (assembly GCA_046341775.1). Lineage (GTDB taxonomy): Bacteria > Planctomycetota > UBA1135 > UBA1135 > SXXH01. The sequence goes on along the minus strand of JBKDQQ010000108.1, from coordinate 37,015 downwards.
GCTTCGCCTCCGCCCTGTTGACCGCCGTCTGCCTGCGCGCGGGCGAGGAACCCGTGGCCGACGCGCAGGCCGGTGACGCGGCCGCGAAGGAGGCCGAATACATGGCGCGCATGCTCGAACTGGCGACGCCCGGGCCCGAACACGAGGCCTTGGGCAAGGAAGCCGGCGTGCGCGTCATGGACATGGAGTTCGATTGGATGGGAACCGGGTCCTGGACGAAGGTCCGCGCCGACGCCGTCTGCAAGCCGATCCTCGGCGGACGGTACATGCAGGAGGACGTGTCCTTCACGATGGAGGGCATGCCCATGCAGGGCATCTCGATCGTCGGCTACGACAAGCTGAAGGGCGAGTACACGAGCCTGTGGATGGACAGCATGTCGACCTGGTGGATCACCTCGCGCGGCAAGCGGGGCGCCGACGGCGTCGTGGACTTCAAGGGTTCCATGGTCGACCTCGCGGGCGAACGCCCGTTCCGCCAGACGATCAAGCACGAAGCCGACGGGGCCATCCACATGCGCATGTACGACACCATCGCGGGGAAGGAAGTCGAGGTCATGCGCTCGATCTCGCGGCCGGCCAAGTCCGGGAAGTGACGAGCACGGCCGTCAAGGTTTTTTGACAAGCACGCGCGGTCGGATTCAGCCCGGTACGACCACGACCAGCCGTCCCGGGGCCCCGGCGTCGGGCTCGTCGAGCAGGCCGCCGCAGTAGCGGCGCACGACCCGCTCTCCGCGACGCGACGAGAGGAACCCGCAGGAGAAGGCGGGCGGGCGCGCGAGGGCGTCCGCGGGCAACGGCAGGCGCACGCCGCGCCCACCCAGGACGGCGCGTTCGCCGAGTCGCAACAAGGTGCGCGCCTCGCGCGCACCGCCCGCGTCCTCGATGGAGGCGTGGACGTGCCCGCGGTGCAGGCGCACCACCATCGTCGCCTCGCGCTCGCGCGGTCCTTCGCGCACCAGTTGCACGCGCAGCGGCGTGGCGTCGAGGTGCAGCGTGCGCCGTCGCTCGAGGGGCGTGTCGCAGACGAGCTCCTGCGCCTCGCGACCCGGGCCGGACGGCACGGAATAGCCCACCGCCAGCAGCGGGTCGCCGCCGATGCGCCACGAGCCGCCGCGCAGGCGCAGCGGCAGTTCCAGCGCCTCGCCCGGCGCGAGTTCCGCCACGCGACCCGCCGGCTCGAGTTCGAACGCGCCGCGGCGCACTTGCACGAAGGCCCTGACGCCGACGCGCGTGGCGAGCGGGTTCTCGATGCGCGCCACGAGCGCGTGCTCGGCGCTCCACGCCGGTCCGAAGCGCGGCAGCGCGTGCGGCATCTCCAACGCCGGGGCCTGCACGGGCCACGCGGCCGCCCCCGACGCGCCGGGCGCCAGGAGTCGCGTCCAGCTGCGCGCGAAGGCGGCGCGCGGCCCTTCATGGGTCAGGATGCCGAAGGCCCCCGCCTGCACCGCCTCCATCAAGTCGAAGGGCGCGTCGCATCCGATCCACCAGCGCTCCGCGCGCCACTCGACCCGCGGCGCCGCGCGCCAATCGGCTGGACGCGCCCCCACCGCGTCGAAGCCCTCGTCGCGGGCGATCTCGGCCAGGCGTTCGCCCGGAGCATCGAGGATCCACAGGGCCGCCGCGCCCGCGTCGCGCGCGGAGCGACAGGCGTCGATGGAGCGCGAGGCGATGCGCACCGAGAGGTCGCGCGCGTGCCTCCGGGCCTGCTCCGCCGCCATGCGGGCCGCCCGCGCGTCCTCGACCAGCACCACGTGCATCGGCCGCGCGCCATCGGGACCGCGCAGGGACAGCACCTCCTCGGGCAGGGGGATGCGTTCGCCGAGGCGCTCGGCCGCCTGCCAGCCGCCCGCGTCCAGCGCGGACAATTGCACGAGGTTCGCCTCCGCCAGCGGTCCCGCGCCGTTCGTGGTGCGCTCCAGCTGCGCGTCGGCGAAGACCACCGGCTCGTCCTGCGCCGCGGCGCGCAGCTCCCACGCGAGGCCGTCGAGTCCCAGCGCCAGCGCGCGCCGGAACGAGACCAAGGTGTTCTCGGGCTCGTCCAGCGGCGCCCCGCGCCAACCGAGGATCCACGGCGGTCCGTCCTGCGACGGACGAGCGGGCGCGGCGCAGCCTGCGCGCATGCCTCAGGCGAACTCGACGTGGAGACCGCTCGCGGGCGCCACTTCGCCGATCCGCGCCACCGCTTCGCCCCGCGCCGCGAGTTCGCGCTCGAGCGTCGCGGCACGCTCCGGCGGCACGCACACGAGCAACCCGCCCGAAGTCTCGGCGTCGAAGACCAGGGCCACGCGCGCGGCGTCCAGGCCATCGGCGACGCCGACCACATCCGCCAGCGCCGCCTTCGAGCGGTTGCTCCCGCCGGAGCAGAAGCCCTCGCGCGCCAATTGCTCCACGCCGGCGAAGAAAGGCACGCGCGCCAACTCGATGCGCAGCGTGACGCCGCTCGCCTTGGCGATGTTGCGTCCGTGCCCGGCGAGGCCGAAGCCGGTGATGTCGGTGCAGGCGTGCGCGCCCGCCAGGTTCATCGCCTCCGCGGCGCGATCGTTGAGCTTCGCCATCTGGCGCGCGGCGGGCTCGAGCTCGCTCCAGCCGATCCTGCGCTTCTTGGCGGCGGTGGTCATGGCGCCCATGCCCAGGGGCTTGGTCAGGTACAGCTGGTCGCCGGGCTTCGCGCCGGAGTTGGCCGCGATGCGGTCCTTGGACACGATGCCGGTCACGGAGAAGCCGAAGTGCGCCTCGGCCGATTGCACCGTGTGTCCGCCCACCACGACCGCCCCGCTCTTCGCCACCGTCTCGAAGCCGCCGCGGAAGATCTCGCGCGTCCACTCCGGATCGAAGTCCTTGGGGATGCCGGCGATGTTCAGCGCGGTGAACGGCCGACCGCCCATGGCGTACACGTCGGAGAGGGAGTTCGCGGCCGCGATGGCGCCGTACCAGTACGGATCGTCGACGACCGGCGGGAAGTAGTCGACCGTCTGCACCAGGCAGGTGCGGCTGTCGCCGGGCACGTCTCCGACGCCGGCGAGGGCCACGATGCCCGCGTCGTCGAAGGTCTCCGGACCTACCAGCACTCGCGTGTCGGTCGCAACGATGTCGCGCAGCACGTGCGCGAGCTGCCCGATGGGCATCTTCGCCGCTCAACCCGCGCAGTTGGCGTAGTCGGTGAGTCGCTTTTGCTGTTGTTCCGCCATGGGTGCGGCCCCCGCGTCGACGCGGGCGCGCGGAGCGCACTCTAGCCTGCGCCCGCGCGCGTTGCGAACCGCCGCGGGGCCCCTCCCGGGAGGAGGCGGCCTCAATCGCCCCGGCGCAGCGCCCCGCGCGTGTCCAAGACCCGCCGCGCACTCTCGCGCACGAGATCCCAGTCGATGCAGCGGTGGTCGGTCAGGACGACGACGAGGTCGGCGGTCGCCAGCGACTCGGCCGCCAGCCGCTCGAGGCGCGGCAGCGCGCGACCCTCGTGGTCCTCCACCACGCGATCCGCGCCCAGCAGCGGGTCGTGCCAGCCCACCCGCGCGCCCGCGCGGGCCAGCTCGCGCGCCACGACCAGCGCCGGGGCGTGGGTGGTCACGTCGACGTCGCGCTTGTAGGCGATGCCGATCAACAGCACCTGCGCGCCGGCCAGCGGACGATCGAGCCTCTTCGCGCACTCCGCGACGACCTGCAGGGGACGACGCTCGTGGATGCGCGCGGCGAGCTCGAGCAGCTCCGCCGAGGCGCCCGCGGCGCGCGCAGCATTGGCGAGCAGGCGCGCATCCTTCGGGATGCAGTGCCCGCCCATGCCGGGGCCGGGATCGAAGCGCTGGAATCCGAAGGGCTTGGTGGCGGCGGCGTCCAGCACCGCGCGCGCGTCGAGGCCCATCGCCCCGCAGGCGGCCGCGAACTCGTTCGCCAGCGCGATGTTCACGCTGCGGTAGGCGTTCTCGTAGAGCTTGGCCGCCTCGGCGACCTCCAGCGATTCCGTGGGCACGACGGAATCGAAGACGCGCTCGTGCAAGGCGCGCGCCGCGCGCAGCGAGGCTTCGTCGCGGCCGGCCACGAGCTTGGGCACGCCGCGCAGCGCACGCCCCGCGCCCGGATCCTCGCGCTCGGGCGAGTGCGCCACCAGCAAGTCCGCGCGGCCCGCCTCGACCAGCGCCCCGGCCACCAGCGCGCGCGTGCCACCCGGCGGCAGCGTCGACTCGACCACGACCAGGGCGCCGCGCGGCAGGACGCCGGCGAGGGCGGTCACTGCCGACGACAGCGGCTCCTCGTCAAGGAAACCAGACACGCCCAGCGGCGTCGGCACGCACACGAAGGCGGCGCCGCAACCCGACAGGCGCTCGGGATCGGTGGTGGCGACGAAGCGCCCCGACTCGAGGAGACGCGCGGCCAGCGACTGGTGGCGCAGCACGTCGCGCCCCGCGGCCAGTTCGCGCACGCGGCGCGCGTCGCGATCGTGGCCCACCACGGAGAATCCGGCCTCGACGTAGGCGGCGGCGAGCGGCAGGCCCACCCCGCCGAGGCCCACGACACCCACCACGGGATCCGCGCGCCGGCCGCCGGCGGCGCGGTCGTCCAAGCTGGTCGCCGCCGCGGGCGAGGGTGTGGGCGCTGGCTGGCTCAAGCGCGTGGTTGGACGAGGTGGCCTTCGAGGTCTTCCCGGCTGGACGCGCGCGGGATCAGGAGCCGCGCGCCACGGCGGCGCAGGCGGACAACAGCAGTTCGTCGTCGCCCGGCAGCAAGGTGCGCGGATCGAGGAGCAGCGCGTCGTCGGCCACGCGCACGAAGACGGCCGGCTCCGCCTCGCGCAGGGCGCGCGCCAGGGCCGACGCGGAACCGCGCGGCGCGAGTCGCACGACGAAGGTGTCGAGCAGCACGCCTGGCGCGGCCCCCGAGCCGGGTTGGGACTGGCCCCGCTCGACGCGCGCGTCGAAGCCCAGGGCGACGAGGCCTTGCGCGAGCGCCGTGGCGCGCGGCAGCAGCTCCTCGGCTCCGATCGACAACATGGCGCGCGCAGGTAGTTCGCCCGCGCGCCCCCCGAGCAGGAGGCGCATGGTCGCCTCGAGCCCGGCGATGGCCACCTTGTCGAGCCGCAGCGCCCGGTAGAGCGGGTTCTTGCGCAGCTCGCGCACCTTGTCGCGCCGTCCGACGATCAGGCCCGCCTGCGGCCCGCCGAACAACTTGTCGCCCGAGTACATCACGAGGTCCACGCCGCTCGCCACGGCATCGCGCACCATCGGCTCGTCGCCGAGCAACGGCGCCAGCTCGGGCTCGTCGTCGAAGTCGAACAGGCCCGAGCCGAGGTCGAAGGCCGTCGTCACGCCGCGCTCGCGCCCGAGGCGCGCCAGCTCGCCTGCCGAAGTCTCCTCGACGAAGCCGACCATCTTGAAGTTGCTGCTGTGCACCTTCACGACGAGCCCCGTGGCCGCGCCGACGGCGCGTTCGTAGTCGGCGAGGCGCGTGCGGTTCGTCGTGCCCACTTCGACGAGCTTGGCGCCGGCGCGCGCCATCACGTCGGGGACGCGGAAGCTGCCGCCGATCTCGACCAGCTCGCCGCGCGACACGACCGCCTCGCGCCCGCCCGCGAAGGTCTGGAACGCGAGGTACACGGCGGCGGCGCAGTTGTTGACGCCGATGCCCGCCTCCGCGCCGGTGAGGCGCGCCAGGAGCTCGCTCAAGCGGTCGTCGCGCTGGTTGCGCTCGTTGGTCGAGCGATCGACCTCGAGCACGCAGTAGCTGCGCGCCGCCTGCGCCATGGCATCCGCGACCTCGGGATGGACGGGCGCGCGACCAAGGCCGGTGTTGAGCACGACGCCGGTGGCGTTGACGCAACGCACGAGGCCCTTGCGCGACTCGCGACCCGCTTCGCGCTCGAGGCTGCGCCAAGGCTCGCCGCCCTCGAGCAGCGCGGCGAGGCGCGCGGCGTCCAGCTCCCCGGCCTTGATCGCCGAGCGCCAGCCTTGGAAGAGCCGCTCCGCGAACTGCGCGGCGAGTTCGCGGCCCACCAGTTCCACGACGCGGGCGCAGCGCGCGTCGGCCAGCACCGCGTCCATGGCGGGCAGGAGTCGATAGGCCGAGGCTGCGTCGCGGACGTCCACGGCCACATGATCGCGCTCGAAGGCGGGCCCGCGCAAGTCGGAGGCGCCAAGGCGGGCGCCCGAGGCTAGGCTGTGCACGCGCCGGATGGCGCTCCGGCGAGCGACCGCCACGCCACCACCCACCATGCCTCCCCAAGCCCCGACCCGCTGGCGCCTGCGCCGCCCCGAACCGACGCTGGTGGCCGAACTGGCGCGACGCGCGGGCGTGTCGCGCATCGCCGCCACGGTGCTGGCGAATCGCGGCTGCACCTCGAGCGAGGAGATCAAGCGCCTGCTCGCGCCGTCGCTGCACCACCTGCACGATCCGCTGCTCCTGCCCGACATGCCGGCGGCGGTTGCGCGCGTGCTCGCGGCGGTGCGCTCCAAGGAGACGATCCTCGTGCACGGCGACTACGACGTCGACGGCGTCACGGGCACGACGATCCTAGTCAAGGTGCTCGAGCACATGGGCGCCAAGGTGCGCTGGCACATCCCCGACCGGCGCAAGGACGGCTACGCCTTCGGGCCGCACTCGCTGGAGAAGGCGCGCGAGACCGGCGCGACGCTGGTCGTCAGCGTCGACTCGGGCACGAGCGCGCACGAATGGATCGAGAAGCTCGGCGCCATGGGCGTCGACGTGGTCGTGACCGACCACCACGAGGCCAAGCCCGGACCGCTTCCGCGCTGCGTGGCGGTGGTGAACGCCAAGCGCGCCGATTCGACCTATCCGTTCCGCGAGCTGTGCGGCGGAGGCGTCGCCTTCAAGCTCGCCTGGGCGCTGGCGCAGGCGGTGGCCGATGGCGGCAAGGTCGACGAGGCGTGGCGCGCGCTGCTCGTCGAGTGCATCGGCTACGCCGCCATCGCCACGGTCTGCGACGTCGTGCCCATGCGCGACGAGAACCGGCTGATCGCGCATTTCGGCTTGAAGGAGATCCAGGCCGGACGCACGCCCGGCATGCGCGCGCTCGTGGACGCCTGCAACCTGCCGCAAGGTCGCCTCTCGAGCACGACGATCGGCTACCAGATCGGGCCGCGCATCAACGCCGCCGGACGCCTCGCCAACGCGCGCATCGCCGTCGAGCTGTTCCTCGCCAAGGACATCGACGAGGCGCGTCGCCTGGCGGCGCAGGTGGACGCGTTGAACACGGCGCGCAAGGAGAAGGAGCGCGCGATCTCCGAGGAGGCGGTGGCGATGGCGGCGCGCTGGCACGACGCGCGCCACCATCCGGTGCTGGTGCTGGCCTCGGAAGCCTGGGATCCGGGCGTCGTCGGCATCGTCGCCGGGCGCATCGTCGCGCGCACCGGCCGCCCCTCGGTCGTGCTGGGCATCAAGGACGGGATCGCCAAGGGCAGCGCGCGCACCATCGCGGGCCTGTCGCTGATGGACATCCTCTCGGCCGCCGACGGCCTGTACGACGCCTGGGGCGGCCACCACCAGGCGGCCGGTTGCACGATCAGGGCGGAACGCCTCGACGAGTTGCGCGAGAGGCTCGTGGGTCGCGCGCGCGAGCTGCTCGGCGGCGAGGCCCCGCCGCCGCGCGTGCACGAAGCCGATTGCGAACTGCCGCTCGCGGTCTACGGCGAGTTGCTGCTCGGCGAACTCGAGCGCTTCGAGCCGTGGGGCCAGGACTTCCACGGCCCGGTCTTCGCGACGCGCGACCTGCGCCTCGCCGAGCCGCCGACGATCATGGGCAAGGATCGCAAGCACTTTTCCATGCGCTTGCGCAGCGGCGACGCCGTGTTCAAGGCCAAGGCCTTCGGGCTGGCCGAACGCATGGGCGAACTCGCGCCCGGGGTCCCGATCCATGCGCTGTGGCGGCCGGACCGCAACACGTTCCGCGGCACGACGACGATCGAGATGACGATCGAGGACTTCGCCGTGGGCGCGGATCCGCTCGACTGAAGGACTCGAGCCGCCGTTCAGGCCGCGCGGCGCGGGCGCGACGCGGAGCCCAGCGCGGCGAGCAGCGCCGACGCCCCGGCGATCGCGAGGATGGCCCACGCCTGGTGCTCGGCCGCCAAGAGGCGAGCGGGATCGGATTGCAAGGCCGAGGCGCCGAAGGCCAGCGACAGCAGCACCGCCAGCACCAGCATGCCGCCCAGCATGCCCAGCGAGCGCGACTGCGCCGACAGCGCGGAGGCGGTCGAGTACTGCTCGGGCGGCAGCGCGCCCATGACGACCATCATGTTGGGCGTGGAGAACAGGGCGAATCCCAGCCCGTGCAAGAGCAGCACGACGAACACGGGCGACGCGCCCTGCTCCGCGTCCAGCGTCGACGCGAAGCACGCCAAGGCGAGGATGACCGCGACTCCCGCCACGACCATCCTGCGCGGACCGAAGCGATCCGCGAGTCGACCCGACCAGGGTGCGAGCAGCGCCATGAAGGCCGCGCCGCCGGCCAGGATCAAGCCCGCCTCCTCGGCGGGACGCCCCAGCACGACTTGCAGGTGCAGGCTGAGCAGCACGATGTTCGCGTAGGCGTTCATGTAAAGCAGCGACTGCACGACCAGCGAAGAGGCCAACGGGCCGTTGCCGCGCAACTGGCGCAGGTCGACCAGCGGACGCGCGAGGCGCGCCTGCCACGCGACGAAGGCCGCGCCCAGCGCGAACGCCGCGAGCAGTCCGGCCGGACCCGACCAACCCGAGCGCCAGGATGCGGTCCCGAGCACCGCGCACTGCACCGCGGCGGCGAGGAGCAGGGCGCTCGGCCAATGGACGGCGTCCTTCCCCGGCTTCCGCCAGCGGCAGTCGAGCAGCGCCGCCACCGGCGCGGCGAAGGCGAGCAGCAGCGCGGCGCCGCCGAGGAAGACGAAGCGCCAGCCGCCCAGTTCGACCAGCAGTCCCGCGCACAACGGACCGAAGGACAAGCCGGCGTAGGTCGCGCCGATGGCGGCCCCGAAGACGCGCCCGCGCCTCTCCGCAGGGGCGAGCTGCGCGAGCAGCGCGCCCCCGGTGGTCGTCACGACGGCGGCCGAGATCCCCTGCGCGAAGCGCAGGAAGAGCAGCAGTTCGACCCGCGTGCAACAGGCGAGGGCCGCGGAGAGCAGCGCGAAGCACACGAGGCCCGCGCGGTACAGGGTGCGCGCGTCCGTGGCGTCCGCGTATCGTCCCACCGGCAGGAGGAACGAAGCGGATCCCGCGAGGAAGAGCGTCTCGACGAGCCCCACCGCGCGCGCCCCCGCGTCGAGATCCTGCGCCAGCGACGGCAGCGCCACCGCCACGCCCGAGAACATGAACGCGGGCGCGAACTGCGAGGCGATGATCGCCCACAGGAGCAACCGCTGGCGGCCGGGGTGCGCCTGCGCTCCGTCTGTTGCCTGCGCTCCGTCCGTTCCGGTGGCCATCAGAACCGGAAGGTCCAGCCGACCTTGGCCGCGATCGCCGCGTCGAGCGTGTCGAGGCCGTCGTCGTCGCGCCGCATGTCCTGCGTCCAGACGAGGTACACGTCGCTGCCCGGAGCGGCGATCCAACGCACGCGACTGTTGACGCCGAAATCCTCGGATTCGGTGTCGTACTGCAGGAAGTTCGCCCAGGACAGGTCCGGGGTGAACGACACGAGCGTGCGCAGGCGCCCGAGGTGCACGACCTCCTCGCCCGAGTCGAGATCCAGGTCCGCGCGGGTCCAGCTGGCCGAGCCTTGGAACCAGCGGTTCGGGCGCCAACCCAGCTCGACCTCGGTCTCGAAGCTGGTGCCTCCGTAGTACTGGCCGCCTTCGATCTTGCCCGACAGGTCCACGACCCGCTTGTTGGTCGTCTCGTACTCGAGGCGCGCGCGCAGGAAGTCGTAGGTGCCGGGGGGCACGAGCAGGCCGCCGGGTTCGAAGGCCTGGTCGACGACATCGCGCTCCTGCACGATCTCGAGGCGCAGGGCGTCGCCTGAATCGAAGACGACGCCCGCGGGCTGGACCTCGACGACGGCGGTCTGCAGCTCGTCGTCGAGTTCCGTGACCAGCGAGCCCTCGATCGAGTGCTCGCTGCGTCGCAGCAGGCCCTCGTGCCGCGGCTCGAAGGTCAGCTCGGCGGCGTACTGGCGCACGCCGTTGCGCGGCACGAAGCCCAGCGCGGGGTCGAAGTTCGCCTGCACCTCGCGCGCCGAGGCGCGCCAGTCCCACACGTCGTTGGGGTAGGCGATCGAGGCGCCGAAGGCGGCGCCGTCCTCGACCTCCCCGTCCTGCGCGTTGACGAGCGCCCACGCCGATCCCTGCAGGTTCTTGCCGTCCAGGAAGTCGTCGGTGCGCAGGTTCAGGTCGAAGCCCGCCAGCGCGTCGTCGCGCTCCCCCAGCGGATCGCCGGCCGTCGCCAGCACGCCGAAGCTCGACTGCGCGCCGAAGTTGCGCGCCACGCGCGCGGCGAACAGGTTGGCCTCGTCCAGTTCGCCCCCGTCCTCCAGCGTGGAGGATTCGGTCTGGACGTCGAGCACGCCGACGCTCCATTCGTCCGTCCGGCCGGTGACCTTGGCGCCGGCGAGGATCGGGACTTCGGCCCCGTCGACGAGGCCGATGCGCCGCGAGAAGAACGGCACCAGGCCGCGATCGAGGTCGGCGAACTCGAAGATGCCCGCGTCCTGCAGGAAGAAGTCGCGCTTCTCGGGGAAGAAGAGCGGGAAGCGCGTCAAGTTCACTTGACGATCGTCCACTTCGACCTCGGCGAAGTCCGTGTTGACCGTCAGGGCCGTGGACCAGCCGGGAAACGGCCTCCAGAACAAGTCGAAGCCGGGCTGCAGGTCGTCCTCGGGCGACGCCCCGTCCTTGTCGACGCGTTCGGCGGCGAGGACGGGCACGAAGTCCAGTCCGAGGCCGTGCTCCGCCCCCGCCATGCCCACGAGGTCGGCGCCTGAGGCCAGCGTGAAGGGCCGATCCTCGGCGCGCAGGCAGCCGTACCGGCAATACTCCAGCTTGCGCTGGATGACGCGGTTGATGTTGAAGCCCCAGGCGTCCGCGCTCGGATCAAAGCCGAGTGTGTCGAACGGGATGGCGATCTCCGCCGCCCAGCCGAGGTCGTCGATCGCGGTGCGCGCCTCCCAGATGCCGTCCCACGGCTTGTTGAAGCCGTTGCCGCCGCGCGAGAGCAGCGCGTCCCCCAGCGAACCGGCCGCCGAGACCTGGAAGTAGTAGGCGTTGCGCCGGTCGCGGAAGGTGTCGAACCACATCTCGAGGCGGTCGTCGGGCGACAGTTCCGCGTCGCGCTGCATCTGCGTGGCGACGATCTTCGAGGGCTCGGAATCGAAGCAGCGCACGCCGAGGTAGAGGACGCGTCCGTCGTGGACGATGCGCACCTCGGTGCGCTCGCTGGGCTCGGCGAAGAGCCGCGGTGTCATCTGCACCAGTTCGCCGATGGGCTCGACGCCCTCCCAGCAGGGATCGTCCAGCCTTCCATCGACGACCGGAGCGATGTCGATGCGCGCCGCGCGCGCCACGGGACGCGTGAAGGCGCCCGCGGCGCCCGGCCCCTCGCCGCGCGCGGGGACGTCCGCCGCCAGCGCGGCGTGGAGCGCGATCCAAACGGCTGTCACGCGCAGGGCCTCATGGCTGGCGGAACTCGACCCACACGGGCGCGTGGTCGGAAAGCCCGGCCTTCTTGTCGATGCTCGCGCCGGTCACGAGGCGGGCGAAGGCCTCGTTCGCCAGCACATGGTCGATGCGCCAGCCGATGTCCTTCGCGCGCGCCTGGCCGCGGTTGCTCCACCACGACCAGAGGGCCGGGTCGTCGGGGTTGGCGCGACGCACGACATCCGTCCAGCCGCGCTCGCACAGGCGCGCGAACCACGCGCGCTCCTCGGGGAGGAAGCCGGAGTTCTTCTCGTTCTGCCGCGGCCGGGCGAGGTCCATGGCGGTCGGCGCGATGTTGTAGTCGCCGCACACGGCGATGGGACGAGGTTCGCGGGCCAGCGCGTCGAACCAGGCGTCCAGCTCGTCGAGGAAGCGGAACTTCGCGGTCTGGCGCACCTCGCCCGAGGAGCCGCTCGGCGCGTACAAGGACACCACGCTGAAGCCCTCGAAGTCGGCCCGCAGGGCGCGACCCTCGTCGGCGAGATGCGCGAACGGCAGGCCGCGCGTCAAGCGTTCTGGACAACGCCGAGCGTAGACGCCCACGCCGCTGTAGCCCTTCTTGGCGGCGGCGTGGAAGGCGGCGCTCCAACCCTCGGGCTGCAGCAGGTGCTCCTCCATGTCGGACTCGTGCGCGCGCAGTTCCTGCACGCACAGGTAGTCGGGCTTGCTCCTCCTCAGCCAACGACTGAAGCCTCGGCGCTCCGCGGAACGGATCCCGTTCAGGTTGAGGGTGCACAGCTGGGCCATGGCGATCCGGCATTGTGGGCGCGGACCTGGCCGTGGTCGAGTGCGCGGTCGCGTCCAATCCGGCGCGGGCGCCGAATTCGCCCACTCCCGCCGCGCGGCGAGGCCGGAGCTCGACTCAAGGACGCCAGACGACCCGCAGCGCGTCGCTGGCGTTGAAGCTCGCGGGCGAGCAGTGGCCCGCGGCTCCGTCCCTGTACCAGACCTGGTACAGGCGCACTCCGCCGGCCGAGAGGCCGCCGAGTTGCGACAAGCTCGCGCCGCCGGGCGCGGGCAGGGTGGCGACGCCAGCGTTCGAGGTGCGCGTGCCCAGGCGCACGCGCGTGCCGGCGACGCACAGGAGCCCGTCGCCGAACGGCGACGGCGCGGAGCGATCGGTGGCCTGGACGAAGGCGCACGCGCCGGCCGGCAGGCCGCTCGCGCTCAGCACGAAGCCGTCGGCGGCGAGGCTCGTGGCGCCGGCGCCGTCCAGTCGCGCGGATTGTCCAGAGGAATTGACACAGCCCGCCGCGCCGGATCCGCACGGGCAGGGCAGCGCGGGTCCCGAGCACAGGCGCTGGATGCGGACCTCGTGCACCACGCCGCCTCCCACGCTGAAGAAGCCGCCGCCGAAGAGCCCCGGGGCGCCACCGAGGACCAGGTCGGCGTCGAGGTCGAGCGCCGATCCGTACAGGGTCTGGAAGCCGCCCGCGGCGAGCACTCCCGCGGGGACCCACGCTCCGCCGGAGCGCGCGTGCAGTCGCACGCTGCCGGAACGGAAGACGGCCGAACTGTCCTCGGGCGCGCCGACTGCCAGCAGCTCGCCGCGCAAGGCGACCGCCGCGCCGAAGGCCGAGCCGGGCACCGCGCCCGAGAGGACGTCTTCCTCGGACCAGGAGCCCGCGCCGCCGATCCACACGCGCGCCTGGTTCGCGCCCGGCGCGCCGATGGCGGCGCGCGTCGCGTCGATGGCGACCGACGATCCGAGCCGTGCTTCCGCCGCCGCGCCATCGAGGCGCGCGACTGGCTGCCAGCCGACGAGGCTCTGCTCGTGGATCCACGCCGAGCCGGCTCCGTCGAGGCCGGCGACCGCGCGCGACGGCGCGCCTGCGACGAGGCGCGCTCCATGCAAGGCGACGCACGAGCCGTAGCGATCGCCCGGTTGCAGTTCGAGCGGCTGCACGCGCGCTTGCAAGCTCCACGCGCCCGCCTGCTCGATCCAGATGTAGACCGCGCCGCGTCCACCGTCCTCGCCCGGGGCGCCGACCGCGAGGCGTCCATCGTGCAGCGAGACGGCCACGCCGAACTCCGCGCCGGCGGAGGCCCCGAAGAGCGACGCGAGCAGCACCTCGGTCGCGCCGGAAAGGTCGTACAGGTGAACCGCGCCCGCGTCGAACGAGCCGCCCGCGTCCTGCGCGGGGGCGCCGACGGCGAGGCGCGCGCCGCGCACATCGACGGCCGATCCGTAGAAGTCGCCGGCCGCCAGCACGGGCCCGCGCAGGCGCGCCTTGAGCGCGTAGAGCTCGCCGACCTTCTCGTACCAGCTGACGGAGCCCACGCCGGCCAGGTTGCCCTCGTCGTCCGCCGGATCGCCGAGCACGAGGCGCGCGCCATCGACGGCGATGGCCTCGCCCGCGCCCTGCAGGAAGGCGAGTTCCGCGGGCAGGATGCGCTGGGTCTCGGCCCAGTCGCCGCCTTGCGCGTGGAGTCGGGGGCAGGCGCCGAGGGAGACGAGGAGGCCGACGAGGAGTTGGTGCTTGGTGCAGTTCATGGGCGCGCGTCCCGCCGGCCGCGTCGGGCCGGTAGCGTGTGTTCGCCAGCCGCCTCGCGCCTGGATGCACGCGCCGCGTCCGACCTGACGATTGTCCCCCATCCTGCGCGGGCCGCAAGCCGCCTTGCGCCTTCCGCGCCGTATGCTGCGCCTCCATGGCCCGCGTCTTCCTCCTCGACGGCACCGCCCTCGCCTACCGCGCGCACTTCGCCCTCCAACGTTCGGGCCTGACCACGCCCGAAGGCAAGCCGATCGGCGCGGTGTACGGGTTCGCGACGACGCTCAACCGGCTGCTGGAGACGGAGAAGCCCGACGCCATCGGGGTCGCCTTCGACCCGCCGGGCGGCACCTTCCGCCACGAGCGCTACGAGGACTACAAGGCGACGCGCCAGAAGATGCCGGACGAGCTCGTGCACCAGCACGAGATCCTGCGCGAGCTGGTGCGCGCGCAAGGCATCGCGCTGTACGAGGTGCGCGGCTTCGAGGCCGACGACGTGATCGGCACGCTCGCCACGCAGGCCGCCGCGCGCGGCGACGAAGTGCTGATCGTCACGGGCGACAAGGACCTGATGCAGCTCGTCGGCCCGCGGGTGGCGCTGTACAACGTGTTCAAGCCGGGCATCGACCTCGTCATCGAGCGCGAGGACGCCGTCAAGGAGAAGTTCGGCTGCACACCCGCGCAGGTGGTCGACGTGCTGGCCATCATGGGCGACGCCTCGGACAACGTGCCGGGCGTGCAAGGCATCGGGGAGAAGGGCGCCGCCAAGCTGGTGCAGGAACTTGGCGGCGTCGACGCCATCCTCGCCAACCTCGACAAGGTCAAGGGCAAGGCGCGCGAGCACATCGAACGCGACCGCGGGAACCTGCTGCTGTCGCGGGAACTCGTCACCATCCGCCACGACGTGCCGCTCGACCCCGGGATCGAGGCGCTGCATCCGGCGCGCCCCGACACCAAGGTGTTGATGGCGCTCTACCATCGCCTGGGGTTCCAGTCGCTCGCGGCCAAGGCGCAGAAAGCGGAGCGGCCGCCCGAGGCGCGCGACTACGTGCTGGTGGCGGACGCGGCGATGCTCGAAGCGATGGTGGCGGAACTGCGGCGCGCTCCGCTCGTCGCCATCGACACGGAGACGACCGGCCTCGACGCCCGCCGCGCCGCCATCGTGGGCGCCTCGTTCAGCGCCGCCGCCATGCGCGCCTTCTACGTGCCATTCAACGCCGACCCGCCGGTGCTGCCGGGCGGACCGGGGGCGATCCTCGATGCGCTGCGGCCGCTGCTGCTCGACCCGCGCATCGAGCTATGCGGCCAGAACACCAAGTACGACTGGCTCGTCTACGGGGCCGCCGGGCTCGAACTGCCGCCGCCGGCCTTCGACACGATGATCGCCAGCTTCTGCGCGCACGGCGCGTCGCGGCGCCACAACCTCGACGAGTTGGCGCTGTCGTACTTCGACATCGCCAAGATCCCCACGACGGCCCTGATCGGCACGGGCAGGAAGCAGGTCACGATGGCCGAGGTGCCCGTCGCCAAGGTGGCGGAGTACGCCTGCGAGGACGCCGACGTGACCTTCCGCCTGGTCGAGCCCTTGGCGAAGGAGCTCGCGGAGCATGGCGCCACGCGGCTCTTCGAGGAGCTCGAGATGCCGCTCGTGCCCGTGCTCGTCGCGATGGAGCGCAGGGGCATCCGGCTCGACACGCGGCTGCTCGAACAAGCCGCCAAGGAGATGGAGGCGGAGCTCTCGGAGCTGACGGCGCGCATCCACCACATCGCCGGGATCGAGTTCAACATCAACAGCCCGAAGGCGCTGGGCGAGGTGCTGTTCGAGAAGCTGAAGATCCACGAGGCCACCAAGGCGCGCAAGCCGAAGAAGACGCAGACCGGCTGGGCGACCGACGCGGAGACGCTCGAGGGCGCCTACGGCGAGGTGGAGATCGTCAAGCTCGTCCTCGCCTGGCGCGAGCTGATGAAGCTGAAAGGCACCTACGTCGACGCGCTCCCCGCCTGCATCGATCCGGCGACGGGGCGCATCCACACCAGCTTCAGCCAGGTCTCCGCCGCCACCGGGCGCCTCGCCAGCTCCGATCCCAACTTGCAGAACATCCCGGTGCGCACCGAGCGCGGGCGCGCCGTGCGCAAGGCCTTCGTGCCGCGCGAGCCGGATGAACATGGAGAGTGGACGCTCGTGTCGTTCGACTACAGCCAGGTCGAACTGCGCGTGCTGGCCCACTTGTGCGGCGATCCGGGCTTCGCCAAGGCCTTCGCCGAGGGCAAGGACATCCACGCCGCCACCGCGGCCACGATCTTCGGCGTCATGCCGGAGCTCGTGACGCGCGAGATGCGTTCGCAGGCCAAGGCCATCAACTTCGGCCTCTTGTACGGCATGGGACCGACGCGCCTCGCGCGCGAGACCGGCATGGGCGTCCCCGAGGCGCGCGAGTTCGTCGAGCGCTACTTCGCCTCCTTCCCCGCGGTGAAGGGCTGGATCGAACGCACCTTGGCCGCGGCGCGCCGCGACGGGCACGTGGAGACCATCCTCGGTCGTCGCAGGCGCTTCCCGGAGATCAACTCCGAGGACCCGCGCGTGCGCGTCTTCGCCGAGAACGCGGCGGTCAACACGCCGGTGCAGGGCTCGGCGGCCGACATCATCAAGCGCGCCATGATCGACATCGAACGCGACCTGCCCGGTTCGGGCCTCGCCGCGCAGCTCCTGCTGCAGGTGCACGACGAACTCGTGTTCGAGGTGCCCTTGCGCGAGTTGGAGCGCACGATCCCCTTCGTGCGCCAGCGGATGGAGATGGCGGTGCCCTTGAAGGTGCCGCTCAAGGTCGACGTGGGCCACGGAGCCAACTGGCTCGAGGCCCACTAGTCGTCGCCCATCATGGCGTCCAGGTCGTCGACAAGCCGTTCGTCAGGTTGAAGGTGCTCGGCGTGCAGAACGCGCTCGCGTTCCTGTACCACACCTGGTAGGTGCGCGTCGCGCCCGGAACGACCGCCCCCTTGATGGAGACGGGGATCGAGCCCGTCGCGTTGGGATAGCTCGAGGAACCGGCGACGTTGGTGGCCGTGCCCAGGCGAACGACGCTGCCGGCGGCGCAACGCAGGCCGTCCCCGAAGGCCGTGCCTGCGCCGGAGGCCGCTTGGGTGGTGCCTTGGAAGTACAGCGCGGAGCTGTTGGGCATGCCCGAGCCCGCGAGCACGAAGCTGTCGGCCGCCACGCTCGCGAGGCCGGTCGCCGCCAAGGTCGCTCCGGAGGCGTTGATCGAGTTGGCGCAACCGGCGCCTGCGGTTCCGTTGTTGCCGCAAGGACAAGCGGTGCCGAGTCCGTCGCCGAAGCAGAACGGCGTCGCCGCCGGAGCAGGCACGAAGCGCACGCCGCGCAGCGCGGTGTTCGGCGCGGCGGTCGCGAGGACACCGAAGGTCGCTCCAGCTCCGGTGTCGATGATGGTGACGAGCTTCGAGGCCGAGTCGGCGCTGGTGGCGCAGAAGCTGGGCGGATTGCTGCCCGGGACCAGCGCGAGTCCGCGCAGGCCGGCCGTCAATCCGGCGGACAAGGTGTAGGCGAGCGTCCACGAGCCGCCCGCGAAGGTCCACTTCTGCAAGCCCCCGCCCGCGGCGACGCCGCGATCGTCGGCGACGTACAAGGTCGCGGCGTCGGCGAAGGCCCAGTCGTACGACGAAGGCCCGATGGCCGTCGGGAACCCCGGCAGCAGGGTGCAGACCTGTCCGCTGGTCGTGGGGAGTCCCGTGCCCACGGCGCTGAGGCCTTGGAAGTTCAGCACCGCGCTGGAGGCGTGCAACTGCCCGGCGTGGATGCCCACCACGCGGCTGTTGGTGATCGTCGTCGACAACTGCGTCGAGGTCGTCGCGCCCGAGGTCGCGTGCCTGACCCCGCCCGTGGTCGATCCCGTCCCCGCCATCCAGATGTCCACGCCGTCGGTGCTGCACGCGCTGCGGATGTTCGCGCCCGAGTAGCCGTCGGTGATCGCCGTGCTGGTGTCGACGACGCCGTCCATGGCGACGCGCGCCACGACGCGCGGCGTGGTCGCGCTGGCGGTGCCGGCGATCGAGGCAAGGCCGGGCGCCGCGGCGTAGCCTGCATGCAGCAGGTAGCGTCCGTCGACCGACAGCGAGAGGAACCCTTCCGACGTCGCCGTGCCCGAGTTCGTCAGCGGCTGGTTCGCGCCCGCGGCCGCGACCGGCAAGGGCAGGCTCTGCACGAGCACTCCGGCAGGCGTGTACTCGTCGAGGAAGACCGCCGTGGAAGCCGAAGTCAGGGGCGCCGCGCCCGCGCCCACGCGCACGACGACGAGGTTGCCCGGCCCGAAGTCGGCGGCGAAGCTCGCGCAGGCGAGCAGCGAGGCCGACGAGACGCGCGAGGCGAACTTGAGGACGAGGACCGGCAAGGTGGTTCGGGCATGCATGGGCGTGTCTCGCGCGCGGCGCCGCCGCGCCCCTTCGAAGCTACCCGCAGGCGCCCCGTCGCGGGCGGGGAATCCCCCCGCGCCCTGCGGGAGGACGCACCGAGGGGGTGCCCCGCGCGGAAAGCAACGCCAGGATGCCTGCCGGGACTTGCCTCGCCGCACGGCCTGCCCGGAGCGCCAACCCTCGGCGTCGAGAGCACCGCGGCCGGCGGCCCCCGTCGCTGGAAGCCGCCGGCCGCGCGCCGTCCTGCGCGAGCCCAGTTGTCAAATCAACTGGACAGCGCGCCCGCGATCAAGGTTGCCAGACGACCTGCAGGCCGTTGCTCAGGTTGAAGGTCGAGGACGTGCAGTAGGCGCCGGCGTTGCGATACCAGACCTGGTAGGTGCGGGTGCCGCCGGCGGTCACGGCGCCCTTGACGGACACCGGCAGGCTGGCGCCGCCCGACGGGTACTGCGAGGCGCCCGCGGCGTTCACCGCGGTGCCGAGGCGGATGACCGAGCCGGCGGCGCAGCGCAGGCCGTCGCCGAACAAGGCGCCGGCGCCGCCGTTCTGCTGGAGCGTGCCTTGGAAGTACAGCGCCGAGCTGTTGGGCATGCCCGCACCCGACAGCACGAGCGTGTCGGCCGCGACGCTGGCCGAACCGGCGGCCGAGAGCAGCGCGCCGGCGGGATTGAGGGAGTTGGCGCAACCGCTGCCGGCGACGCCCGCGTTGCCGCACGGGCAGGCCGTGCCGGAGCCGTCGCCGAAGCAGAACGGCGTCACCGCGTCGCACGCGTCGCCGAGGCCGTCGCCGTCGCCGTCGGCTTGGCCGGGGTTGGAGATCGACGGGCAGTTGTCGCAGTCATCGCCGCGACCGTCGAGATCCGCGTCGGGCGCGAGGATCGCGTTGACGAGGCCGAGGTCGAGGAACTGCGCGGCCGTGATCGGGCCGTAGAGCTCCAGCGGATCGAACGTGAAGGCCGAACCGGCCACGCCGTTGACGTCCATCGCGGCCCAGCGGCACGGGGTGCCGTCGGCGTTGTACAGGCGATACAGCGCATCCGGCGTCCAAGTGGCCGTCGCGGGAATGGCGAAGCCGCCGAAGTCGTCCGCGTAGTATCCGCCAGTCGCCGGATCGTCGAGGGGCGCCTCGTAGCTCACCGCGTCCACCGCGGTGAAGCCCGGCAGCACGCCGGCGTCGATGTCGTTGTCGTCGTTGGCGTCGAGGTCGGTGTTGATCGGCGGCACCGTCCCGAAGCCCAGCACGAAGGTGTTGGCGCTGTTCTCGATGTCCGGGATGAAGTCCTGGTAATAGACGTTCGTCGCCGCGTCGACCACCGGGAAGTAGGGCAGTCCCGGCACGTCGCGCACGAGCGCCAACCCGTTGGGTCCGATCACATACCCGTTGAGGTCGATGATCTTGTCGAGGAAGCCCTGCGCCGTCGTGCCGAAGTCGCCCTCGACGACGAGCACCTTGTAGCCGTCGAGCGACGCCCCGGGCGTGCCGCGGATCTCGATGCCCTCGAGCCCCTGGTCGGCGCCGGGCGAGTTGATCAGCAACTCGCTGAGCGTGAACTGCGCCTGTGTGGCGCTGGCGAGCAGGAATACGCAGGAAGCTGTGGCGAGGTGTTTCTTCATGTGGTGCATGTGGCTTTGGAGCTGGACGCCTTGCGGCGATGATCCATTGGGACCCTTGCGCGCAAAGAAGCCATGAAGCGCGCGTCAATCGGGCGCGAGGAAGCGGCTCGATCCGCGGCCTTGGAACGGACGCGGGGCCCCCCTCGCGAACGAGGAGGGCCCCGCATGTTCGTCCATCCGCCGATCCGCGCGAGGCGTCCGGCGAGCGGGCGCGGATCAGGGGATCCAGATCACCGCGACGGCGTTCGTCAGGTTGGAGCCAGTGCCGCACGGACCGGCCGTGTTGCGGTACCAGACCTGGTAGTAGCGCGCGCCGCCCGTGGACGGGATCGCGCCCACCACCGAGATGCGGGGGTTGACGCCCAGCGGGTAGACCGCGGCGCCCTGGAAGGGCGACAGGGTCGCGACGCGCACCGTGGTGCCGCCGATGCAGCTCTTGCCGTCCGCGAAGGGCGTGGCCTGCTTGGCGGTGCCCTGCAGGAACAACGCGAAGCTGCGCTGGTTGAAGGCCGGCTGCGGCAGGCCGCCCGCCGACAGCGTCAGGCTGTCGTTGGCGACCGAGCTGGTGCCCGAGCCGAACAGGAACGCGCCGAGGCCCGTCGAGTTGCGGCAGCCGCCGTTGCTCGAGTTGTTGCCGCACGGGCAGCCCGAGTTGCCGAAGCAATACGGGGTTCCCCCGCTCGTCTCGCACTCGTCGGGAATGCCGGTGGTGTTGACGTCGAGCGAAGCACCCGAGAGCACGTCGCAGGCGTCCGGCACCTTGTTGAAGTTGCAGTCCGGCTCGCCCGCGAACAACTCGCACGCGTCGCCGATGCCGTCGACATCGCAGTCGCCCTGGTTCTGGTTGGCGATGTTGACGCAGTTGTCGCAGTCGTCGCCGACGCCGTCGTTGTCGGTGTCGAGCTGGCCGGCGTTGGCGAACTGCGGGCAGTTGTCGTTGCAATCGGCGATGCCGTCAAGGTCGGTGTCGGTGTCGAGGAGGCCGCAACCGCACTGGCCGGGAGCCGTCTTGTTGACGTCGTTCGGGCAGCCGTCGTTGCAGTCCGCCGTGCCGTCCGCGTCCGAATCCGTGTCGGCGACACCGCAACCGCAGATGCCCGGAGCCGTCTTCAGCGGATCGTTCGGGCAGCCGTCGGTGCAGTCCGCCGTGCCGTCTGCGTCCGTGTCCGTGTCGGCGATGCCGCAACCGCAAGCGCCCGGAGCCGTCTTCAGCGGATCGTTCGGGCAGCCGTCGGTGCAATCGGGCGTGCCGTCCGTGTCCGTGTCCGTGTCGGCGACGCCGCAACCGCAGGCGCCCGGAGCCGTCTTCAGCGGATCGTTCGGGCAGCCGTCGGTGCAGTCCAGCGTGCCGTCCGAGTCCGTGTCCGTGTCGGCGACGCCGCAGCCGCAAGCGCCCGGAGCCGTCTTCAGCGGATCGCTCGGGCAGCCGTCGTTGCAGTCCAGCGTGCCGTCCGAGGCCGTGTCGGCATTGGTCGCGTCGCTCGGGCAGGGGTCGACCGTGCAAGTGTTGGCCGGGAAGCCGGCGTTGCCCAGTCCGTCTCCATCCGTGTCCGTGCAGGAGTCGCAGGCGTTGGCGAGGCCGTCGCCGTCGGCGTCGAACACCGTGTTGAAGTTGCCCGGCGAGAGGCTCTCCGGCGTCGCGACCAGATCGACCCCATGCGCCGCGAACCCGAAGTAGCGCGTCGCGTCGAAGGTGTACGGGCCGCCCGGATTCGTGCCGAGCACGTCGCCGCCGACCCAGATGCACGGGGAGCCGTTGGCGTTGTAGGTGCGCATCAACGCGTCGGCGTTGAATCCCGCGTCGGGGGGAATGACCGTGCCGCCGACGTCGTCGGCGTAGGCGAAGTTGGCGGTCGGACCGTCGTTCTCGGTCAACGTCACCGCGTCCAGGACCGTGAAGCCGGCGAGCGCCCCGGCGTTCAAGGTGCCGTCGTTGTCGGAGTCGAGGTCCGCCGCCAGCGCGGGAGCGGTGCCGACTCCGAGGATGAAGGTGTTGGTGCCGTTCTCGATGTCCGGGTTGAAGTCGAGCACGGCGACGTTCGTGTCCGGGGCGGGCGCCGGATTGATGACGGCGACGGAGTCGCGCAAGAGAAGCAGGCCGTTGGAACCGAAGCTCAGCGAGCCGAGGTCGTAGCGCAGGTCGACCACGCCAGCGGCGGCGCCATCGCCCTCGATGACGATCAACCACGCCGAGGTGAGCAACGTGCCGGGCGCGGCGCGGAGTTCGATGTATTCCTGGCCGTTGTCGGTGCCGGGCGCATTGGTGAGGATCTCGCTGATCGTCGCGGGCTGGCCGCCGGCGGGCGAGGCTGCCACGGAGGCGCCGGCGAGCAAGCAGGAAGTGCCGCCAAGCAGCAGCTTGGCGAGTCGTGAGGATGCAATGGACATGGGTGTAGCTCGGGGGCTGATCACGGAGGAGTGGGAGGGAGGAGATCGCCAGTGGAGCGCAGGTGGACTCCAACGAAGCAAATTCCTTCGACGAGATTGCCGATGGCTTGAGGACGAGGGGTCAAGGCCGCATCAAGAATCGAAGAATCCGTCCACCACCGCGCGACGGGTACCGCTCGACGAATGCCTCCAGTCGCCGGCGCGGGACCTGCGCCAACGGTCCAATCGCCGGCGCGCGTTCGCCGGCCCGCTCGCCGCTGGCGGGCCGTTCAGTGGCGGGCCCGTCCAAGCAGGCTCGCCGGCAGCACCGTGCGCTCGCCGTACTTCCGGCGCAACGCATCCATGCCCGCGGCGGCGCGCTGCAGCTTGTTCTCGCGCAAGGTCGGCGCCTCGAGCGAAGCGGCGCGCGGCTCTTCGCCGAAGAGTTGCTCCTGCACCGGCGCACGCACGTCGCCGAGCGCGGAGACCGTCAAGCCCAGGAGGCGCAAAGGGCGCGGCGGCACGCGTTCGAGCAGTTCGCGCGCCGTGGCGTAGATGCGCGGCGCCAGGTTCGTGGGCGCGGACAACGTCTTCGAGCGCGTGATCGTGTGGAAGTCCCCGAAGCGCGCCTTGATGCCCACCGTGCGTCCGCGCAGGCCGCGGTGGCGCAGGTCCCAGGCGATCTCCTCCGCGAAGTCGAGCAGGCACAAGCGCAGTTCCTCGCGGTCGGCGACATCGCGTTCGAAGGTCTGCTCCTTGCCGTGGCTCTTCTCCTCGCGACGCGGCGTGACGCGCCGGTCGTCGAGGCCGTGGGCGAGGTCGTGGATCCACGCGCCGCTGGCGCCGAACTCGCGCTCGACCTCGTCGCGCGCGCGCGCCGCGAGATCGCCGATCGTGGCGACGCCCAAGGCCTCGAGGCGCTTGGCCGTGCGCGGCCCGACGCCATGGATCTTCGCCACGGGCAACGGGTCGAGCACCGCGCGCACCTCGTGCGGCAGGATGACGCGGAACCCGTCGGGCTTGTCGAGGTCGGAGGCGAGCTTGGCGAGGAACTTGCTGGGCGCGACGCCCACGCTCGCCACGAGTCCGGTCTCGGCGAGGATCTCCTTCTTGATGGCGAGCCCGATGTCGCGCGGCGCGCCGCACAAGCGCTCGCACCCCGACACGTCGAGGAAGGCCTCGTCGAGCGAGAGCGGCTCCACCAGCGGCGTGTAGCGCCGGAAGATGGCCATGATGCGGCGCGACTCGGCGGTGTAGCGCTCGAAGTCCGGCGGCAGGAGCACCAGGTCGGGGCACAACTCGACCGCGCGGGCGGTGGGCATCGCCGAGTGCACGCCGAAACGCCGCGCCTCGTAGCTCGCGGCCGCGACGACTCCGCGTCGATGCGAAGGCCCGCCCACGCACACCGGCCGTCCGGCGAGCGCTGGATTGTCCCTGATCTCGATGGACGCGTAGAACGCGTCCATGTCGACGTGCAGGATCGGGGTGGGGGCCGCCACTGCATCGACGATCTTCGCAGGGGTGCTTCGAATCCGTCAACTCGGGCGGCGGCGCGAGGCCGCGCGAGGCCTTCCCGGCACCAGTCCGGGAAGGCGCGGCGAGGCGACGAGGAGGGCGGCGGGAGTGGACAAGCGCGGCGCCGGACGTTGTCCTGTGCCTCCCCCATGCGCTTCACGAAGGTCCGCCTCGAGTCCATCGCCGCCCACCTGCCGGAGCGCGTGGTCCCGTCGCACGAGCTCGAGCGGCGGCTCGCGCCCGTCTACGAAAGGCTGCGCCTGTCGGAGGGCCGCCTCGAGCTGATGACCGGCATCCGCGAGCGTCGCCACTGCGCTCCGCGCACGCGTCCGAGCTCGCTGGCGATCGCCGCCGCCGAAACGGCGCTGCGCGGCGTCGAGCGCTCCACGATCGGCGTCGTCGTGCACGCCTCCGTGTGCCGCGACTTCCTCGAGCCCGCCACCGCCTCGGTCGTGCAGGGCGCCTTGGGCATCGGCTTCCAGGCCTCGGGCTTCGACTTGTCGAACGCCTGCCTCGGCTTCGCCAACGCCATGTGCCTCGTCGGGGGGATGATCGAACGCGGCGAGATCGAACGCGGGCTGGTCGTGTCCGGCGAGGACGGCGCGCCGCTCGTCGAAGCGACGATCGCCGACCTCTTGGCGCGACCCGACGCGACGCGCGACGACCTGAAGCGCGCCTTCGCCTCGTTGACCATCGGCTCGGGCGGGGCAGCGTGCGTGCTGGCGCGCGAGGAGCTCGCGCCTTCCGCCGCGCGACTCGCCGGCGCCACGCAACGCTCCGCCACCGAGCACAGCGGGTTGTGCCAAGGCGGGCAAGCCGCCGGGGCGTCGGGGCCGCTGATGCACACCGACAGCGAGGCGTTGCTCGCCGCCGGCAACGAGCTCGCGGCGCGCACCTACGGCGAGTTCCTGCGCGAGCACCAGCTCGAACCGGCGGGCATCGAACGCTTCGTGACCCACCAAGTGGGCGTGGCGCACCGTCGACTGCTGCTGGCGACCCTCGGGCTGGATCCCGGGCGCGACTACCCCACGGTGGAGACCTTGGGCAACATGGGCAGCGCCTCGTTGCCGGTCACGTTGGCGCTGGCGCGCGAAGCAGGCCACATCCTGCCCACCCATCGCACGGCGCTGTTCGGCATCGGCTCGGGGCTGTACTGCTCGATGTTGCTGCTGGAGCCGCCCGAGCAGGTCAACCTGCCACGCGTCCAATGATTCCCGGGACAGCGTCTTAGGGCGCCAGAGGTACGAAATCCCATTTTAGAAGCCAAAAGTCCTCCGGGATCAGGTGGACAGGCGGGCCTCGATATGGGACACAGGCATCGCGGATTTCAGAAAAGTCTGAAATCTGCGAAGCCCCCACCCGCGTACGTTTCGCCGCCCATGTCGAGCGAAAAGGCCCCCGCGCCCACCAAGGAACTCGAGTCGCTGGACGAGCCGTTGATGGCCCAGTTGCCGTCGTTCGAGCTCTTCTTCAAGACCTTCGGCTTCAAGCGCGTGCACGGCCGCGTGTGGGGCCTCCTGGTCCTGTCGGGCCAGCCACTCTCGTCGAAGGAGGTCATGCACATCCTGGAGCTGTCGCAGGGCGCGACCTCGACCACCTTGCACGAGCTCTCGGAGTGGGGCGCCATCTCGAGCGAGTTCGACCCCGCGCGGCGCTGCCACCTGCACGCGCCGGTGGGCAACACGCTCTCCATCGTGGCCACGGTGTTCCGCCGCCGCGAACAGGTGGTGTTCGGCAAGTTCAAGCAGACGGCGGAGGCCACGCTCGAATACGTGCGCGGCCGCTTCGGCGAGCGCGACCCGCGCGTGGCGACGCTGCGCTCGATCATCACGAGCTGCGAGATCGCCGAAGCGGTGATGCAGCTCGTGTTCTCCTCCGTCGAACGCGCGCTCGGGGACAGCCAGAGCCTGTTGTCGCGCGCCGTGAGCACCGCACTCAAGGTGGGAGTCAAGGTGCCGGCGAAGCTGGTCGCGGGCGCCGACGACGAGCACTCGCGCGCGGAACTCGCGCGGCGCCTGCTCGAACGCATGCCCGAGACCGACCTGGACGACGACGACGACGACGAGCCGCGGAGCCCGGCGGGCGACGCGACCTCCGGCGTGCGCGCCAAGGAGGCCAAGCGTGCCTGAGTTCCCGCGCATCGTCATCACCGGCGTCGGCTTGACCAGTCCGAACGGCAACGACCTCGCCACGTACCGCTCCAACCTGCTCAAGGGCGTCTCGGGCGTGCGCAAGTGGACGATCCGCCACGTGGGCGAGACCAACGCCGGCGTGTGCGACTTCGACGCGCTGCGCTACCAGAAGCGCAAGGAGCTGCGACGCGGCACGCGCGCCGGATCGATCAGCATCTTCTGCGCCGGCGACGCCCTCGCGGACGCGGGCATCGACCTCGCGACGCGCAACCGCTCGCGCATCGGCATCTACATCGGCACCACCGAGCACGGCAACGTGGAGACCGAGAACCAGATCCACGAGGTGGCGCAGTACGACTACGACCTGGCCTACTGGTCGCACCACCACAACCCGCGCACCGTGGCCAACAACCCGGCCGGCGAAGTCGCCCTGACCTTCGGCGTCACCGGACCTGCCTATTGCGTGGGCGCCGCCTGCGCCGCGGGCAACGTGGGCCTCATCCACGGCATGCAGATGCTCCAATTGGGCGAGGTGGACCTGGCCATCGCCGGCGGGGTGAGCGAGAGCATCCACACCTTCGGCATCTTCGCCAGCTTCAAGGCGCAGGGCGCGCTGGCGTCGCACGAGGATCCCACGAAGGCCTCGCGCCCGTTCGACAAGGGTCGCAACGGCATCGTGGTGTCGGAAGGCGGCTGCCTCTACGTGCTCGAGCGCCTCGAGGATGCGCAGCGCCGCGGCGCGCGCATCGTCGCCGAGGTCGTGGGCCACTGCATCAACAGCGACGCCGCGGACTTCGTGCTGCCGCTGGCCGAGCGCCAGAACGAGTGCATGCGCGGAGCGCTGGCGCGCGCCGGCATCGCCCCTTCCGAGGTGGACATCGTGTCTTCGCACGCCACCGCCACGCCGATGGGCGACCAGCAGGAGTGCGAAGCCGTGCGCGCCGTGTTCGGCGACAGCGCCCGCACCCACGTCAACAACACCAAGAGCTTCATCGGCCACTGCATGGGTGCCGCCGGTTCGCTCGAATTGGCGGGGAACCTCCCCTCCTTCGACGACGGCTGGGTGCACGCCACCATCAACGTCGACGACCTCGATCCCGCCTGCGAGGTGCGCAACCTCGTGATGAACGCGCCCAGGCGGCTGGAGCGCGTCGACCACGTGCTGAACCTCTCGTTCGGCATGCTCGGCATCAACTCGGCCGTGCTGGTGCGCCGTTGGCGCGGCAGCTGACCATCCCCCCCCGTCCGACTCCCTCCCTCCGCACCGACGACGACCATGAATCGCGAAGAGATCATCCTCGCCATCAAGGACATCATCCAGACGATCGCCCCCGACGAGGACTTGTCGGATCTGAAGACCGACGTGCGCCTGCGCGACCAGATCGAGCTCGACTCGATGGACTTCCTCGACATCGTCATGGAGCTGCGCAAGCGCTACGGCGTGCAGGTGCCGGAGGAGGACTACAAGGAGCTCGCCACGCTCGACGGATGCGTCGCGTACCTCGCGCCGCACATGCAAGGCAAGACCCTCAAGGTCGGCGTCTGAGGGGCCCGCGCCGTGGCGCACGAGCGTTATGACGCCGTCGTCGTCGGCGCAGGCATGAGCGGACTGGCCGCGGGGATCCGCCTCGCGCAGTACGACAAGCGCGTCGTGGTGCTCGATCGCCACGCGTTGTGGGGTGGCTTGAACAGCTTCTACAAGCGCGCGGGGCGCCGCCACGACACGGGCCTGCACGCGTTGACGAACTGGGCGCCTCCCGGCGAGAAGTCGACCCCCCTCCCCAAGCTGCTGCGCCAGCTGCGCATCGGGCGCGAAGAGCTCGACCTCGCCGAGCAGGGCTTCAGCGAGGTGCGCGTGGCCGGCGCGCGCCTCGTGTTCGGCAACGGCGAGGCGAGCCTCGTGGATGGCGTCGCGCGCGCATTCCCCGCGGAGGTCGACGGGTTCCGCCTGCTCGTCGAGGCCGTGAAGCGCCACGATCCCTTCGGAGCCGAGGTCGACCGGAGTTCGGCGCGCGCGCGGCTGGCGCAGTGGATCCGCGATCCGCTGCTGATCGAGTGCCTGCTGGTGCCGGTCGCGTTCTACGGCTCGGCCCGCGAGGACGAGGTCGAGTGGGACCTCTTCGTCGTGCTCTTCCGCAGCATGTTCCTCGAAGGCCTCGCGCGGCCCGTGGGCGGCATCAAGACTCTGCTCGACGCGCTGCGCCGGCGCTTCGTCGAGTGCGGCGGCGAGCTGCGCATGCGCGCGGGCGTGGAGCGCATCCTGCTGGACGAGCGGGGCGCCGCGCGCGGCGTGCGGCTCGACGGCGGCGAAGTGCTCGAATGCGAGCGCGTCCTCTCCAGCGCGGGCCGCGTCGAGACCTTGCGCCTGGTCGGCGTGGAGTCCCCCGCCGCGCACCTCGGACGCCTTTCCTTCTGCGAGACGACGAGCTTCCTCGCGCGCCCCACGGCCGAGCTCGGACACGGGGCGACGATGGTCTTCTTCTCCTTCGACGAGCGCTTCGCCTACCGGCGCCCAAAGGGCCTCGTCGACGCGACGAGCGGCGTCGTGTGCGCATCCGACAACTACGAGCGCCACGAGTACGGCAACGAGGGCGTGTACCGCGTCACCTGCCTCGCCAACCACGACCTCTGGTCGGCGCTGCCCGACGACGAGTACCAGGCGGCCAAGCGGCGCTGCGCCGACGAGATGCTCTCCGCGGCCGGGGCGGTCGCGCTCGATCCGCGTCCGCACACGACCTCGTTCGACATGTTCACGCCCAAGACCATCCGACGCTACACCGGCCACCTCGGCGGCGCCGTGTACGGCTCGCCCGAGAAGGCGCGCGACGGGCACGT
The DNA here is from genome assembly GCA_046341775.1 of Planctomycetia bacterium. Taxonomy (GTDB): domain Bacteria; phylum Planctomycetota; class UBA1135; order UBA1135; genus SXXH01. The sequence goes on along the minus strand of JBKDQQ010000108.1, from coordinate 8,032 downwards.
GGGCGTCGAGCGCCTGCACCTCGTCGGCACCGACCAGGGGACGCTCGGCATCGTGGGCTCGCTGCTCTCCGGGGTCGCGGCCGCCAACCGCCATGTGCTGATGGCCCCCACCGCATGAGCGACGCGCGCAAGTACCACAAGGGTTCCACCGACGGGAAGGCGCCCTTCCACGGCGATCCGCTGGAAGGGACCGCGGCCGCCTACGACGTGGTCGTGGTCGGCTCGGGCCTCGCGGGATTGACGGGCGCCGTCGTGCTGGCGCGCGCCGGGCGCAAGGTGCTGCTCGTCGAGCAGCACTACAACCTCGGTGGCCTCGCGACCTGGTTCAAGCGGCGCGGCGGCCACATCTTCGACGTCTCGCTGCACGGCTTCCCGGCCGGCATGAAGAAGACCTGCCGCAAGTACTGGACGAAGGAGATCGCCGAGTCGATCGTGCGCCTCGACGGCATCCGCTTCGACAATCCGCAGTTTCGCTTCGACACCGAGTTCACGCGCGAGGACTTCGTCGCCAAGCTGCGCTCGGTCTTCGGCCTCGATCCCGCCGCCATCGAGGGCTTCTTCGCCGAACTGGGAAGGATGGACTTCTATTCCGACTCGGGCGAGACGGTGGGCGAACTCTTCGAGCGCCATTTCCCGGGCCGCAACGACGTGCACCGGCTCCTGCTGGAGCCGATCAGCTACGCCAACGGCTCGCACCTGTCGGATCCGGCCATCGCCTACGGCATCGTCTTCGGCAACTTCATGGCCTCGGGCGTGTACACCTTCTCGGGCGGCACCGACAAGCTGGTGCGGTCCATGAAGGCCGAGCTCGAACGACTCGGCGTCGACATCCGCAACCGCGTGCAGGTCGATCGCATCGTCGTCGAGCGTGGTCGCGTGCGCGGAGTCGAGGCGCACGGGCGCGTGATCGCCTGCGGCGCCGTGCTCTCCAACGCCAACCTGAAGGCCACCGTCGAGCGCCTCGTCGGACGCGAGCACTTCACGAGCGAGTACGCCGAGTCGGTCGCCAAGGTGCGGCTGAACAACAGCTCGTGCCAGGTCTACATGGGACTCAAGGCCGGCGAGTCGATCCCCTTCGTGACCGACCTGCTGTTCACCTCGACCGCGCCGCGCTTCGATTCGCTCGAACTGTGCGAGCTGGACACGCGAAGCCGCACCTTCAGCTTCTACTACCCGAAGACGCGGCCGGGCCTCGACCGCCACGCGATCGTCGCCAGCACCAACGCGCATTGGAGCGATTGGAACGCGCTGTCGCAGGCGGACTACGAGGCTCGCAAGGCGCTGCTCGTCGAGCGCACGCTCGAGTCGGTCGAGCGCTACGTGCCGGGCGTTCGCGCCAAGATCGAGCACGTGGAGGCCGCCACCCCGCGCACCTTCGAGTTCTACGTGCAATCGCCGGAGGGCACCTCCTTCGGCACCAAGTTCGAGGGCCTCAAGCCCAGCATGACGCTGCACGAGCAGGTGCGCGGCCTGTTCCACGCCGGCAGCGTCGGCATCATCATGTCCGGGTGGCTCGGTGCCGCCAACTACGGGGTCATCGCGGCCAGCAAGGTCGACGCATGGCTCCACTCACTCGTCGAGGTGGAAGCATGAGCCAGCCAGGCAGGTTCGGTGGACAGTGCGCCGTGGTGACCGGCGGGACGCGCGGCATCGGCCGCGCCATCTCGAAGGCGCTGCTGGCGGAGGGCGCGACGGTCTGGGCCACCTACCAAGGCAACGACGCCGCGGCGGAAGCCTTGATGTCCGAGTGCGCCGCCCACGACGGGCGCCTCAAGACCGCCAAGTTCGCGGTCGGCGACTACGCCGCCTGCGAACGCTTCTGGGGCGAGCTCGAGACCGCCGCTCCCGGTGGCGTGCAGATCCTCGTCAACAACGCCGGCATCCGGCGCGACCAGATCGTCGGCATGATGACCGAGCGGGAGTGGAGCGACGTGCTGCAGACGAACCTCGCCGGTTCGTTCCACATGAGCAAGTTCGCCGTGCTGTCGATGATGCGCCGCCGCTACGGCCGCATCGTGATGGTCACCTCCCCCGCCGGCGCGCACGGGTTCCAAGGCCAGGCGAACTACTCGGCTTCCAAGGCCGGGCAGATCGGCTTGATGCGCTCGCTCGCCCGCGAAGTGGGCAAGCGCAAGATCACGGTGAACTGCGTCTCTCCGGGCTTCATCGACACCGAGCTGATCGCGGATCTCCCCGAGGAGGTGCGCAAGGAGCACCTGTCCATGGTGCCGGTGGGCCGGTTCGGCTCCGCCGACGAGGTCGCCTGGGCGGTGTCCATGTTGTGCTCGAAGGAAGCCGCCTACATCCACGGCACCACGCTGGAGGTCACAGGTGGCATCTGAGGCGATCGTCATGGACCGCGCGGCGATCATGGCCGCCATCCCGCACCGCGATCCGTTCCTGCACGTCACGCGCGTGCTGGCGCGCGAGCAGGACTCGATCGTGTCGGAATGGGACGTGGCGCGCGAGCTGCCGGCCTTCCAAGGCCACTACCCGGGCCATCCGGTGCTGCCCGGCGTGCTCGTCTGCGAGTTCACCTTCCAGACGGCGGCGATCCTCTTCTCCGAACCGGGCTCGAGCGCCGTCACGAACGCCGCCGTGCCCGTCCTGACGAAGATCGAGGACGCGCGCTTCAAGAGCATCGTCAAGCCCGGCGAGACGCTGCGCGCCGAGGTCGTCGTCGAGGAGCGCCTCGCCAACGCGCGCTACTGCAAGGCCTCCGTCACTTGCGGCGGGCGCCTCGTCGCGCGCCTGCGCTTCGTGGTCGCCTCGGTGTCGGAGGTCGCATGAACGAGTGGCTCGGACTCGAGGGCCGGACGATCCTCGTCACCGGCTTCAAGAACAAGAAGAGCGTCGCCTGGCACGTCGGGCGCAAGCTGCGCAAGGTGGGCGCCAAGGTCGTGTGGACCGTGCGCGCCCCCGAGCGCAAGGCGGAGCTCGACAAGCTCGCTCCCGGTGATCCTGTGCGCCTCTGCGACGTGGGCCGCCAGGAGTCGATCGACGCGCTGGCGGCGGGACTAGAGAAGGACGGGATCGTCGTCGACGGCCTGCTGCACTCGATCGCCCACGCCAACTACACGCCCGCCGAGGACGGCGGGCCGCGCCCCTTCCACGCCACGCGTCGCAAGGACTTCCTGCAGGCCGTCGATGTCTCCTGCTTCAGCCTGATGGCGCTCTCCAACGCGCTTTCCAAGCGCTTCTCGCCCGGCGCATCGGTCGTGACCGTGTCCATCTCGACCACCCGCATGGCGAGCGAGAACTACGGCTACATGGCGCCGATCAAGGCCGCGCTCGACTCGGCCGTCGTGTTCCTGGCGAAGAGCCTCGCCCCGCAGGGCGTACGCTTCAATTCGCTGTGCGCCGGCCCGCTGAAGACCTCGGCCTCGGCCGGCATCCCGGGCTACCTCGAGAGCTACCTCTACGCCGAGGCGGCGACGCTGCGCAAGAAGGCGCTGGCCACCGAGGAGGTCGCCGACGCCGCGGTGTTCCTGCTCTCGCCGCGCAGCGGAGGATTCAACGCCCAGTCGCTGGTGGTCGACGCCGGCATGGGCGTCAACTACTTCGACAAGGACATCGTGCGGCGCGCGGTGCGCCTCGACGGGGCTTGAGGGGCGCGCCGTGAACCTGTGGGTCTGCATCCTGCGCGCCGAGCGCGCGCTCGGCGAGGCCGTCGGACGCGAGGGCGTCGAAGCTCGGCGCGCCCTGTCCCATCGCGCCATGGCGTTGGCGGCGGAAGCCATGGGCGCGCGCTTGGCGCCCGAACGCCATGGCGAACATGGGCAGCCTCTCGCCGAAGGCGGCTGGCACCGCACGCGCTCGCACGCACGCGCCTGCGCGGCGGCCGCCTGCGCTCCATTCGCCCTGGGAGTCGACGTGGAGGAGGTGCTGCCGCGCCGCGACGAACTCGTGCCGCGCATGTGCTCGCGCGACGAGCTCGAGCTGCTCGGCGGCTTCTCGTGGGACCATGCCTTCCGCATCTGGACCGCCAAGGAGGCGGTGCTCAAGAAGGCCGGCGTCGGACTGCTGGAGTTGTCCGCCTGCCGCTTGACCGCGGTCGACGGCGAGCGACACGCGTGGATCCACCATCGCGGCCGGGACCACAAGGTCGAGCAATTGTCGCGCGACGGCCATTGGGTGGCGCTCTCCCACGATGGACCGCAGGAGACGGAGGTGCGCTGGCGATGGAGCGCGGCTTGACCCTCGACGCGCCCTCCGCCGCCTTCCGCGCGCGGGCCGAGGCGTTGCTGTCGCCGCATCGCGGCTTGTGGCCGCACGCGGTGCGCGCCTTCCGCGGCGAGCACGGCTGGCAGCACTACGCCGACGAGGGCCCGCGCGACGCCGCGCCCATCCTGTGCGTGCACGGCAATCCGACCTGGGCGTTCCTGTGGCGTCGCGTGATCGCGTCGCGCGCCGGCGCGCGGCGGGTGGTGGCGCCCGACCACCTGGGATGCGGCCTTTCGCAACGCAGCGCGTCCTTCCCCGCCCGACTCGAGCACCACGCGGCCAACCTCGCGGCGCTGGTCGAGCACCTCGACCTGCGCGACATCGCCCTGGTCGTGCACGATTGGGGGGGCGCCATCGGACTCGCCGCCGCGCGCCGCGCGCCGTGGCGCTATTCGCGGCTCGTGCTGACCAACACGGGAGCGTTCCCGTCCGACGACATGCCTTGGCGCATCGCCTTGTGCCGGGCGGGCGCGGGCATCGGCCCGTTCCTCGTCGAGCGCTGCAACGCGTTCGCCGGACTGCTGCCCTGGTTGGGAGTGGCCGATCCCGCCGCCTTGTCGAGCGAAGTGCGCGCGGCCTACCTCCTGCCTTCGCGCGATCGGATCGGTCGACGCGCGGTGCGCAAGTTCGTCGAGGACATCCCGCTCGACGACTCCCACCCCACGATGCCCGAACTGCTCGCGGTGGAACGCTCCCTCGAGGATTGGCGCGCCAAGCCGGTGGCGATCGCGTGGGGCGAACAGGACTGGTGCTTCACGCCGCGCTTCCGCGCCGCCTTCGAGCGTCGCCTGCCCCACGCGCGCGTGCACCTGGCTCCGCGAGCCGGGCACTTGCTGCCGGAAGAGTCCCCCGCCACCCTCGAGGCGGCCTTGGACGCCGTGCTCGACGCACCCGGCCTGCGAGGCGCGCGATGAGGCCGCGCCGGCGATGATGGTGGCGAGGCGATGACGCGCGCCGCGCGCATTCGCGGGGCCGCGCTGCAGCGCGGCGCGGCGCGGGTCGACTTGTCCGCCCACCTCCACCGGCACGCGCTCGCCGCGCCTGCGCGCCGAGCCGTGGTGGAACCGGACGGCCGCGCGACGAGCTACGCGGAATTGGAGGAGCGCGTCGCGCTGCTGGCCGGAGGACTCGCGAGGGCGGGCGTGCGTCCGCTCGACCGCGTGGCTGTGTTCGTGCGTCCGGGCGCCGAACTGGTCGCGGCGATGTTCGCCCTGCTGCGCCTCGGAGCACCTCCGGTGCTGATCGATCCGGGGATGGGCGTCGCGCGCGCCATGCGCGCGCTGGCGCAAGCCCGACCGAGGTTCCTGCTGGGCGTGCCGGAGGCGGTGCTCGCCTCGCACTTGTGGCGGCGCACGCTCGCTTCCATCGAACGGCGCTTCGTCGCCGGGCGGTTGCCGGCGCACGCCTCGATCGGCGCGCTGCGGGCCTTGGGCGAACGCATGGCGCCGCGCGAAGGCCACGACCCCGCGGCCGAGGCGGCGGTGCTCTTCACCTCCGGTTCGACCGGCCCGGCCAAGGGCGTGCTCTACACGCACGGCAACTTCGCCGCGCAACTGGAGGCGCTGCGCGCGCTCTACGCGTTCGAACCCGGCGCGGTGGACCTCGCCTGCTTTCCGCTCTTCGCGCTGTTCGACGCGGCCCTGGGCACCACCAGCGTCTTCCCGCCCGTGGACCCGTCGCGCCCGGGACGCTGCGATCCAGCGCGCGTCGTCGCCGCCGCCCGCGCGCATGGCGCGACCTACGCCTTCGGTTCGCCCGCGGTGTGGGCGCGCGTGGCGCCATGGCTCGAGGCGCGCGGCGAACGACTCGAAGGCCTGCGTCGCATCCTCGTCGCCGGCGCGCCGATCGAACCGGCGCTGATCGAATCGTTGGCGCGCGTCGCCCCCGGCGCCACGACGACGACCCCCTACGGAGCCACCGAGTCCCTGCCGGTCGCCAGCATCGACGGCGCGGAGATCCTCGCCACGCGCGCGGAGGCCGAAGGCGGCGCGGGCACGTGCGTCGGGCGCGCCGCGCCGGGCATCGAGATCGCGATCGTCGAGCCGCGCGACGGACCGCTCGAGCGCTTCGACGAGGCGCGGGTGCTCGCGCGCGGGATGCTGGGCGAGATCCTCGTGCGCGGTCCGCAGGCCACGCGCGGCTACGCGGCTTCGCACGAGGCCGACCGCCGCGCCAAGGTGGGCGACGATGGCGGCGCCTGGCACCGCATGGGCGACCTCGGCTGGATCGACGAGCAGGACCGCCTGTGGTTCTGCGGCCGCGCGGCGCACGCCTTGCGCACGCGCGAGGGGCTCGTCCCGTGCTTGCCGCACCAGTTGCGCGCACGCCGCCACCCGAGCGTGCGCCGCGCCGCGCTCGTGGGCGTGGGCGCGGCCGGAGCCGAGGAGGCGGTGCTCGTGCTGCAGCCGCGCGACCGCGGCGTGCGGCGCGCGGAGTGCGCCGGCGAGGTGCTGGCGCTGTGCTCCAGCTCCGGCGGGCACGCCGTCGCTCCGTGGCCCGCGCCGGCGCGAGTCCTGTGGAAGGACGAGTTCCCGCTCGACACGCGCCACGAGGCCAAGATCCGCAACGAGGACCTGCGCGAGTGGGCGCGCGAGGCGCTGAACGCGTGAAGCACCTCGTCACAGGCGGCGGAGGCTTCCTCGGACTGGCGATCGTGCGCGCCTTGCGGGCGCGCGGCGACGAGGTGGTCTCCTACTCGCGCACGCGCCACGCGGCGGTGGAATCCCTCGGCGCGCGCTGCGTGCAGGGCGACCTGCTCGACGCGGATGCCCTGCGCCGCGCCATGGAAGGCTGCGACGGCGTGTTCCACGTCGCGGCGAAGGCCGGCGTGTGGGGCGCCCGCGCGGAGTACGCGCGGACCAACATCGAAGGCACGGCCGGCGTGGTGGCTTCGGCGCTCGCCTGCGGCGTGCCTCGTCTCGTCCACACGTCTTCGCCGTCGGCGTGCTTCGATGGACGGGGCCATCTGCGCGCCTCCAACGACCTGCCGCTCGCCTCGTCCTTCCAGGCCCACTACCCGTGGAGCAAGGCGCGCGCCGAGCGCATCGCGCTCGAGGCGGATGGAGCTCGGCTCTCCGTGGTGGCGCTGCGTCCCCACTTGATCTTCGGTCGCGGCGATCCGCACCTCCTGCCGCGCGTGGCGGCGCGCGCGCGCGCCGGGCGACTCTTGGCCGTGGGCGACCGCTCGAATCGCGTGTCGTTGTGCCATGTGGCCAACGCCGCGCATGCGCACCTCGCGGCGATGGACGCCCTGAAGCCCGGCGCCGCCTGCGCCGGCAAGGCCTACTTCGTCGCGCAGGAGGAGGATGTCCTCCTGTGGGACTGGCTGGATTCCCTGTGCGACGCGCTGGGCTGGCGTCGCTCGCGCGGACCGCTGCCGCTGCCGCTGGCCCGCGCCCTCGGGGCGGGCTGCGAAGCGGCGTGGTGGCTGGCGCGCCTCCCGGGCGAGCCTCCGCTGACGCGCTTCACCGCGTCGCAGCTCGCCTTGTCGCACAGCTACGACATGGAGCCGGCGCGCCGCGACTTCGGCTACGCCGAGCAGGTCGACCTCGGCACGGCCACGCGCGAAGCGATCGCGTGGCTGCGCGAGCTGCAGGCGAAGCGCGCCTGACCGCGCGCGTCCAATACGCTTGACAGCGTCGGGGGGGGCGGGGGGCGGGGGGGGCGGCGCGGCGGCCCTCCCGGGCCCCCCGCGACCCTGTCAAGCGTATTGGACGCGCGCGGTCAGGCGCGCTTCGCCTGCAGCTCGCGCAGCCACGCGATCGCTTCGCGCGTGGCCGCGCCGAGGTCGACCTGCTCGGCGTAGCCG
>JBKDQQ010000107.1:0-13166 GCA_046341775.1 Planctomycetia bacterium | reverse complement strand
CCTCGCAGCGCCGCCGCACCACCGACGATTGCCCGCGGAGCCGGCACGCCTCAACCTCCGTCGCGCGCCGGGCCGACGCCCAGCCGTTCGAGCTCGGGGCGCACGAGCGTCTCGACCGCCTGTGCGTAGCGCCGGATCTCGTGCTGCGCGTCGGGCTCGAGACGCTGCTCGAGGAAGTGCAGCACGCCCTGCAGGCTGACCGTCCAATAGGCCTGCGTGTAGACGTTCTGCGGCAGGCACATGCGCGCGATCTCCTTCGCGACGCCGCGACGGATGCGCTCCTCGTAGAGCCGGAAGGCCTCCTCGCACTCCGCGCGCATCAAGCCGCGCTCGTGCTGGTGGTCGAAGCTCGGCGGCAGCGGCGCGGAGCTTTGCTTGTTGCCGTGCGGCGGATTCGCGCGCATGACCTTGGGGATGTAGTACTCGTGCCCCCACTGCACGTAGCGTCCGGACACTTCGTTCCAGCTGCAGCCCTTGTCCGTGTCGAACAAGACGTCGAAGACCTCCAGCGACACGGGCTCGCCGTCGACCTCGTACTTCCGCCAACCGGAGCCGACCTGGTACTTGAACGCCTGCCGGAACACGAACAGGGGCGCCTTCCAGTGGAAGGTGAAGAACGAATGCCGGTAGGGCGAGGTGTGGCCGTGGGCCCAGAGGAACTCGCAGAGCTTCTTGTCCTTGTCGTCGAAGGACGCCTTCTGCTTGTCGTAGGAGATGCGCGCGGCGTTGACGACCTTCAGCGCCGGGTCGGTGCGCATGCGGTCGACCAGCGCGACGAAGCCGACGCCGTCGTCGAGGGTCTCGACGGCGCCGGGGGGCAGGCTCGTGGTGGAGGCATCCATGGCGGGTTCGACGGAGTGTAGTCCCCGCGGCGGTCGGCACCTACCCTCGCGCCGGGGCGTTCCCCTCCGCGCGACGCGCAGGGACGCGCGCCTCAGCCGTGCGCGCGCTCGGCGGCGGGCAGGAAGTCCAGCAGATCGCCCGCCACCAGGCCCTCGCGCGACAGCGCCGCCTCGGCGAGTTCGCCCGCGAGGGCGTGGCGTTCCACGGCGAGGCAGGCGGCCGCATGGGCGTCGAAGCCCGCGCGCGGCAGGCTGCGCGAGCGGGCGAGGAGCGCCCCGGCCAGGCCCGCGAGCACGTCGCCCGTGCCCGCCTTGGCCAGCGCCGGCGTGCCGCGCGGGCAGCGCCAGGCGCGCGTGCCCGAGCACACGAGGGTGCCCGCGCCCTTGAGCACGACCACGGCCCCGCTCTTCGCCGACAGTTCGCGCGCGGCGGCGAGGCGCTCGGCTTCGTCGGCGCCGATGGCGGCGGAACAACCCAGGAGGCGCGCAGCCTCCAACGGGTGCGGCGTCAAGACGGTGGGCGCCGCGCGACGCGCGATCCGCTCGAGTCCGCCGGCGAGCAGGTTGAGCGCGTCGGCGTCGAGCAGCAACGGACCGTCGAAGCTGAGCGCCTCGTCCACGAGCGCCGCCGCGAGCTCGTCCTGCGACAGGCCGCAGCCCGCGACCATGGAGTGCGGCGCGCGGCGCGCCCAGGCCGCGGCGAGACCGCCTTGCGCGCAGTCCTCGACCACGCACTCGGGCGCTGTCAAGAAAACTTGACAGGCGACCTCCGCGTCGCGCGCGAGGCAGGCCACCAGGCCGGCGCCGCCGCGACCGGCGGCGCGGCAGGCGAGCGTGGCGGCCCCGCGCATCCAGCGGCTGCCCGCCAGGATCGCCACGCGACCGGCCAGTCCCTTGTGCGCGTCGAGCGGCAGGGGCTCCGGCCGGACCAGACCGCTCAAGCCAGGACCTCCGTGCGTCCCGTCTCGAGGCCGGCCCAGTTGCGCAGAACGCGTTCGCGCCACGGCTCGAGGCGCGCCAGTTCCTCGGGCGCGGCGAGTTCGAAGCGCTCGAGCAGCGCCACCACGAGCGCGTGCAGGGCGCGGTTGCCCCCATCGTCGATCTTGGCGGCCAAGGCCAGGCCCCGCCCGCGCGCGCCGAGCGCGTAGACCGCCTCGCCGCCGACCTTGGGGAACAGGCGGCCGCCGGTGGCGCGCGCGATGTCGGTGCACAGGCGCTTCCGCGAGCCCGCGATCAGCTCCGGATGGCGCTCGACGGCGAGCAGCATGCGCTCGCAGGCCGCGCGACGCGCGGGCTCCAACCCGGCGGGGTTCGCGACGCGCGCGAAGGCGGTGGCGAGTCCGACGAGCGGCAGGCGGAAGGTCGGCGCGCTGCACCCGTCGATGGCCGTCGACAAGTCGCGCTCCTCGAGGCGCGCCATCTCGAGCACCGCCTGCCGCACGAGTCGTTGGCCGGCCGAATCCGGCTCGAGGTAGCGCTCCGGCGACACGCCGAGGTGCAGGGCCAAGGCGAGGAAGCCGGCGTGCTTGCCCGAGCAGTTGTTGTGCAACGAAGTCGGGCGGCGCCCGAGCGCCTTGAGCGCGTCGCGCGCCTCGGCGCTGCCGGGCGGCTGCGGTCCGCAACGCAGGTGGTCGACCGCCAGCCCGAGGCGCGCGAGCAGTTGCTCCACGCGGCGCGTGTGCTGGTCCTCGGCGTCGTGCGAGGCGAGCGCCAAGGCCAGTTCGTCGTCGCCCATCCCGTGGCGGTCGGCGGCGCCGGTCTCCAAGAGCGGCAGCGCCTGCAGGCACTTGACCGAGGAGCGCGCGTGGATCGGCGCGTGGAAGACGCCCGCGCCCTCCAGGACGCGGCCCTCGGCGTCGACGAGGCACCACGCGCCACGGTGCTGGGACTCGACCGCGTCGCCGCGCCAGAGGCGCACGAGCGGCGGGTTCTCCGGATAGCCGGAGGTGGTCTGGCGTGCATCGTCGCGCGGCATGGTCTGCGGGGAGCGCTGGTCCGCGCGAAGTGTAGCGATCGCGCCGCGTTCCCCTTGCAAGAAGCCACGCCAAGGCCGAATAGTGGCGGCGATGGCGCGCGAAGAGACGACGGAAGGGGACGCGGGCGAGGCGGAGGAGATGGTCGACATGGTGCTCGGCCGCATCGTCATCCGCGACGGCAGCGACCTGCAGCACATCTACCTGAAGGAGGCGCGCGGAGAGCGGGGCTTCCCGATCGTGATCGGTTCGTCCGAGGCGGCCGAGATCCGGCGCGTCGTGACCGGCATCGCGCCGGAGCGGCCGTTGACGCACCAATTGGCGCACGAGCTCGTGCTCGCCACCGGGGCGCGCATCGCCGGAGTCGACATCGTCGACTTGCGCAACAACACCTTCTTCGCGCGCATCCTCCTCTGCACGAGCACCGGGGAGGACCTGCCGCCGGTCGATGCGCGACCCTCCGACGCCCTGGCGTTGGCGCTGCGCGCCAAGGCCCCGCTGCGCGTGGCCGCGAGCGTGCTGGAAGCGGCGCGCAGCGACCTCTCGGGCCCCGATCCGTTGCCACCGGGTCCGTGACACGCGGCGCGGCGCCCGATTTGGAGCGCCACGCCGCTTCGTCTATCCTCTGCGAGCGCCACAGGGTCCGGGCCGCCGGCGCGACGTGGAGGCGTGGCAGAGTGGCCGATTGCAGCGGTTTTGAAAACCGCCATGCCGCAAGGCATCAGGGGTTCGAATCCTCTCGCCTCCGCCACCTCCGCCGCCGCACTCCAGTCCGCGACGACCCCGGCAAGCAGGAAGTGCACCGACCATGATCCAGAAGCTCGACCACGACATTCGGCGCAAGGGCCGCAACGTGCTCGGAGGGCCGTTGTCCGAGTGTTCGCGCGATCCTCTCACGGGGTTCTTCCGCGACGGATGCTGCGAGACAGGTCCGGACGATGTCGGCGTCCACACCGTGTGCGCCCTCGTGACGGCCGAGTTCCTCGACTTCTCGCGGCGCCGCGGCAACGATCTCTCCACGCCGGTTCCGCACTACGGCTTCCCCGGCTTGAAGCCCGGCGACCGCTGGTGCTTGTGCGCGAACCGCTGGTTGGAGGCCTACGAATCCGGCTGCGCGCCGCGGGTCGACCTCGCCGCCACCCACGAAGCCACGTTGGATCTGGTGCCGCTGTCCGCCTTGCAGGCGCACGCGATCTGAGTCCGAGTCCGCCCTTCGTTCCACCGTCGACCCATCCACCCGACACGCATGCCGACTCGCAAGCCTCTCGTCCGCAAGGCGCCCACATCCAAGCGCGGCGACGCCAAGCGCGCGGGCGACACCGCCTCCGCCGGCTACTTGCACGGCTTCACCAGCGAAGAGCAGGACCGCCTCTACCACCAGGCGCACTTCCTCGAGCCGCGCGTGCACGAGGGCTTGCCTCTGCGCCGCGCGCGGCGACTGCTCGAGGTTGGTTGCGGCGTGGGCGCGCAGACGGACATCCTGCTGCGCCGCCATCCCGACCTGCATGTGACCGGACTGGACGCCTCCCCCACCAACCTCGCGCGCGCCGCGGCGCACTTGAAGTCGCTGCCGTGGGCGCGCGGGCGCTGGGAGCTCGCGCGGGGCGACGCGGCGAAGCTCGCCTTCGACGCGGACAGCTTCGACTCGGCTTTCTTGTGCTGGATCCTCGAGCACGTCGCCGACCCGATGCAGGTGTTGTCGGAGGTGCGCCGCGTGCTGCGGCCGGGCTCGCCGATCGTCGTCACCGAGGTGCAGAACGCCACTTTCTTCCTCGAACCCTACAGCCCGCGCACGCTCGACTACTGGAAGGCCTTCAACGAGCACCAGATCGAGCTCTCGGGCGATCCCTTCGTGGGCGCCAAGCTCGGCAACCTGCTGCAGGCCGTCGGGTTCCGCGACATCGCCTGCGAGGTCAAGCCGATCCATCTCGACAATCGCGCCCCCGGGGAACGCGCCGAGTTCCTGGCCTATTGGTCCGACCTCCTGTTGTCCGGCGCCCAGAGCCTGCAGAAGGCCGGCCGCGTCGACCGGACCACGGTCGAGGGCATGCAGAAGGAACTGCAGATCGTGGCCCACGATCCCGACGCCGTGTTCTTCTACGCGTTCGTGCAAGCCCGCGCGACGGCGCTGTAGGCACCGCACCGGCCTGCGCGGCGCCGCGAGGGCGGTCGCAAGGCCCAAGCGGGCGCGAACTTGCCACGCGCGGCCAGATGCGGGTATCATCTTCCGCCCACTCGTGCGGAGAGATGGCGGAGTGGCCGATCGCGCCGCCTTGCTAAGGCGGTGTACTCGAAAGGGTACCGAGGGTTCGAATCCCTCTCTCTCCGCCACCTTGGCGCACTTGCGCCGCTTCGGCAGCTCGGCACGTTTGCGCCGCTTCGCAACCCCGGCGTGCCTGCTCCGCGCCATCGCCCGGTGCCATCGCCCGGTGCCATCGCACCGGTGCCATCGCACCGGTTCGTCGCCCAGGTTCGCCCCCCCCCTCGTCGCCCGTCGAGTGCGCCTCGCGCGTGGCCCGCCCCGGGCTCGGGCAGCGACGCTGCTTGCTTGCGCGCGCGCGGACTCCTAGAACGGAGCCGTGGACCATGGAGACCGGCGCACCGAGACTCGCGTGCACCCCGCGCGCCCTGCTGCGGGCGCGCCAACGTCGATCTGCTGCGCCCTCTCCGCGCTCCTCGCGGCATCCTGCGCCGCCGACCGGCGCTTGATGGTCTTGTCCGAGCCGCCCGGAGCGCTGGTGCGGCTCGACAACCAACTCGTCGGCACGACGCCGTACGAGGCACCTTTCGACTCGTACGGGACTCGGCGCCTGACCTTGTACAAGGACGGCTACCTGCCTCACTCGCGCCTGCTCGTGCTCGAGCCGCCGTGGTACGCGCGCTTCCCGCTCGACTTGTTCAGCGAAGTGCTCATCCCCGTCGGTTGGCGCGATTGGCGCGAGGAGCGCGTCGCGCTCGAACCGGTACGCGAAGGCGAGATCAGCGCGCCAGACCTGGAGGCGGTGCTGCTGCGAGCAGAGTCGCTGCGCCTCGCCGAACCGGAAGGACCACGCCCGGCGTTGCGCGCCGGCGAAGCACCGCCCCAGCCGGGCGGCGGACCCTGATCCGCGCCACGGAGGCGCACGCAGCATGGCGAACGACTGGAAGGGCCGTCGCGCGACGGTCATGGGCTTGGGCTTGTTCGGCGGCGGCGCGGCCGCGGCGCGCTACCTGGCGCGCGCCGGTGCGCACGTGACGATCACCGACAAGCGCACGCGCGAAGAGCTCGCGCCCGCCATCGCCCAACTCGATGGCCTGCCGATCGAGCTGGCGCTCGGTGGCCACGCCGCCGCGCACTTCGATGGCGCCGACCTCGTGGTGCTGAATCCCGCGGTCGATCCGCGCAACGAGTGGGTCCAATACGCGCGTTCGCGCGGCAGCCTCGTCACGAGCGAGGTGGCGTTGTTCCTCGAACGCTGCACGGCGCGAGTGCATTGCGTCACGGGCACGCAAGGCAAGAGCTCGACTTCGACGATGCTGCACCAGTTGCTGGCGGGATCCGGCCTCGTGGCGCACCTCGGGGGCAACATCGGCCGCTCGCTGGTCGAGAGCGCGGAGCAGATCGGCGAGGACGAGCGCGTCGTGCTCGAGCTGTCGAGCTACCAGCTCGAGTCGCTGACCGACCAATTGGCGCACCTCGCGACTCCGCCGCGCGTGGAGTCCGTGGCGTGCGTCAACGTGCTGCCCGACCACCTCGACCGGCACGGTTCGTTCGAGCAGTACGCCAAGGCCAAGGAACGCATCCTGGATCTCGTCGACGCCACCGGCGGACATGCCGTGCTGCCGGCCGAGGATCCCACGACGCGCGGCTGGACGCGTCCGCACGCCAAGCGCGTCGACGCGTGGTTCGAAGCCTCGACCGATCGCGGATTGAACATGCGTGGCGGCGAGTTCCGCCTCGATCGCGAAGTGCTCGGGCGCGTCGAGGACCTGCGGATCCCCGGCGCGTTCCAGCGCAGGAACGCGCTGGTCGCCCTGGGCATGGCGCGCCTCGCCGGCGTGCCGGCCGAGCGCCTGGCGGCCCTGGTCGGCGACTTGCGGGCCCCCAGCCACCGGCTCGAGGACCTCGGCCTGCGCGGCGGACACCGCGTGTGGGACAACGGCGTCTCGACGACGCCCGACTCGACCTTGGCCGTGTACGAGTCCTTGTCGTCGCCCGTGTGCCTGCTCGCGGGCGGCAAGTCGAAGGACTTGCCGCTGGAGGCGCTGGCCTCGCTCGCCAAGGGCAAGGTGGCGCGCGTCGTGGCCTTCGGGCATGCCGGCGCGGTGTTGCGCGACGCATTCCATGCCGAGGGCATCGAAGCCGTGGCGGTGCCGACGGTGCGTGCGGCCGTGGCGGAGGCCTACGCGCGCATGCAGCCGGGGGAGGAACTGCTGTTCTCGCCCGCTTGCGCCAGCTTCGACGCCTACAAGAACTTCAAGGAACGCGCCGAGGATTTCCGCCAAGCGTTGCCGGCGGCGGACGCGGGCGACAGCGCCTGAGCGCGGCCGCTCCCGCGTCCAGTGGCGCGCGGCCTGCGCGAATTCGCCCCACCCGCCGGAGTCGACGGCTCAGCCGGGTTTGCGGCGACCGCCCACGGTGCTATGAATCCTCCACAGCCGGATGGGACGAGGCTCGGAGGTGGCGGATCCAGCCATCCGGGCGTACCTTTCCACCTGCGACCAAGCGCCCCATGCACTGCCAGAACTGCAACAAGAACCCCGCCACGGTCCATGTGACCGACCTCGGTGGCTCAGCCGCCGGCGAGGGTGAGAACCCGGTGCAGGAACGCCACCTGTGCGAGGTGTGCGCGCAGGCGCTCGACCTGCCGCACATGGCGCAGCCCAAGAAGACGGTGGCCGACATCTGGAAGCTGTTGCAGATCTCCGCCCAAGCCACGCGCAAGAAGGGCGGACCGGCGTGCCCGCACTGCGGCATGACCCTCGAGGAGTTCCGTCGCAAGGGCCGGCTCGGTTGCGCGAAGGACTACGAGGTGTTCGGGCCGCACATCGCCGAATTGCTCGAACGCGTGCATGGCGCGCGCCTGCATGTGGGCCGCTTGCCCGGGGCGGCGCATGTCCCGGCGGCGCAAGCGTCCGAACAAGCGTCCGAACAAGCGTCCGGACAGGCCCCCGAGCAAGCCACGCGCGAGGCACGACTGACGCAATTGCGAGCCAAGCTGGCGGAGGCGATTCGCGCCGAAGCCTACGAGAGCGCGGCGCGACTGCGCGATGAATTGCGCGCGCTGGAATCCGCGCCGCCCGCGGGTTCCTGAGGCCGCGAGCGGCCTGACTGCACGGATCCGGACCGACGCGCGCGCGTTCCTTGCGCGTTTCCCTCTGGGGAGACGTTCGTTTCACGAACGCCCGCGCAAGCGCCAGGCCGAAGCGAGCGCGAAGGGATCTTCTTGGAACGCGGCGGCTGCGAGCGCCGGCAGGATCCGGCGGAATTCCAGTCGCCCACCACGCGATCCCGAAGCGACCCATGGAAGGCGCCCGGCGCGGCAACCGCACCTGCGCCCAGCCGCGCTCGAGTCCCGTTCCCAATACCGGAACGGGCGCAATCCGGCGCACCGAAGGATCGTGCAATTCGTGGCCTTTCACTGGCTCGCTGCTGCGACTAAAAACACCACAACCTGCGCAAGGCGATCCCCCACATCGAGGGTCGCCGCCGCCGCGCCGGCCGCTAGCCTGCGGAGCGCCTGCATCTGGTCGCGCTCCCGGCCCGCGTGCCGACCTTGCGGTCAACTCGCGGGGCGTTCCGTCCGATAGCCACTGCGAGAGCATCCACCCCTGGCACCCACGCGGGAGGCCCCCACGGCCTCCCAGGCGGACCCCGCCGCGGGCAGCCATCCCAAAGGACACATCATGTTCGATCGCTTCACCGACCGCGCCAAGAAGGTCATGAACCTCGCTCGCCAGGAGGCGCAGCGGTTCAACCACGAGTACCTGGGCACCGAGCACATCCTGCTGGGCCTCGTCCAGGAAGGCTCGGGGGTCGCCGCCAACGTCCTCAAGAACATGGGGATCGACCTGACCAAGATCCGCAGCGAGGTCGAGAAGATCGTCAAGACCGGCCCGTCGATGGTGACGATGGGCCAGTTGCCGTTCACGCCGCGCGCCAAGAAGGTGCTCGAGTTGTCGATGGAGGAGGCCGGCAACCTCGGCCACAACTACATCGGGACGGAGCACCTGCTGCTCGGCCTGATCAAGGAGAACGAGGGGATCGCCGCGCAGGTCCTGATGAACCTCGGCGTCAAGCTCGAGGATGTGCGCGAGGAGGTGCTCGACTTCCTCGGGGCGGATTCGAACGAGGAGGAGGAAGAGGCCGGCCAGCAGGAGGGCGCCGCGCCCGCGGCCTCGGAGAAGCCGCAAGGCGGCAAGAGCAAGACCCCGGCGCTCGACAGCTTCGGCCGCGACCTGACCGAACTGGCGCGCGAGGGCAAGCTCGACGCCGTGATCGGTCGCGCCAACGAGATCGAGCGCGTGGTGCAGATCCTGTCGCGCCGCACGAAGAACAACCCCGTGCTGCTCGGCGAGCCTGGCGTGGGCAAGACGGCCATCGTCGAGGGCCTCGCGCAGCAGATCGTCGAGAACCGCGTGCCCGAGATCCTGCGCAACAAGCGCATCGTGGTGCTCGACCTCGCCTTGATGGTCGCCGGCACCAAGTACCGCGGCCAGTTCGAAGAGCGCATCAAGGCCGTCATGACCGAAGTGCGCCGCGTGCGCGATGTGGTGCTGTTCATCGACGAGCTGCACACGCTGGTCGGGGCCGGCGGCGCCGAGGGCGCCATCGACGCCTCGAACGTGCTCAAGCCGGCGTTGTCGCGCGGCGAGATCCAGTGCATCGGGGCCACGACCCTCGACGAGTACAGGAAGCACATCGAGAAGGACGGCGCGCTCGAGCGCCGCTTCCAGTCGGTCAACGTCGAGCCGCCCACGCCGGCCCAGGCCTTCGAGATCCTCAAGGGCCTGCGCGACCGCTACGAAGCGCACCACCGCGTCAGCTCCAGCGACGAGGCGCTGCAAGCCGCCGTCGACCTGTCGACGCGCTACATCAACAACCGCTTCCTGCCGGACAAGGCCATCGACGTGATCGACGAGGCCGGCGCGCGCGTGCGCATCAAGGCCATGGTCGCGCCGCCCGACCTGCGCGACATCACCACCGAGATCGAGAAGCTCGAACGCGAGAAGGACGCCGCCGTCACGGCGCAGGACTTCGAGAAGGCCGCGCGCCTGCGCGACCAGGCGTACCAGATGAAGAAGAAGCGCGAGGAGGTCCAGAACCGCTGGCGCGCCGAGCAGTCGGACAAGGAGCAGGTCGGCACGGTCGACGCGGAGGTGATCGCGGAGACGGTGTCGAAGATGACCGGCATCCCCCTGACGCGCCTCGAGAAGGAGGAGGCCGAGCGCCTGCTCCAGATGGAGAAGGAGCTGTCGTCGGCGGTGATCAACCAGGACGAGGCCATCAGCGCCATCGCCCGCGCCGTGCGCCGCTCGCGCTCGGGCCTCAAGGATCCGCGCCGTCCGACCGGCTCGTTCATCTTCCTGGGCCCCTCGGGCGTCGGAAAGACCTTCCTCTGCAAGCAACTCGCCAAGTTCATGTTCGGCACCGAGGACGCGGTGATCACCATGGACATGAGCGAGTACATGGAGAAGCACAACGCCTCGCGACTCGTCGGCGCGCCCCCGGGCTACGTCGGCTACGAGGAGGGCGGCCAGCTCACCGAACGGGTGCGTCGCCGCCCCTACTCGGTCGTGCTGCTCGACGAGATCGAGAAGGCGCACCCCGACGTCTTCAACATGCTCCTCCAGATCATGGAGGAAGGACGCCTGACCGACTCGTTCGGCCGCCACATCGACTTCAAGAACGTCATCCTCATCATGACGAGCAACCTGGGCTCGCAGCAGATGAAGGCCGGCTCGAAGCTCGGCTTCGACCGCACCGCCTCGACGGCCAAGCCCAACGAGGACGAGCGGCGCAAGCGCATGAAGACCGACGTGATGATGGAGGTCGAGCGCTACTTCCGCCCCGAGTTCCTCAACCGCGTCGACGAACTGGTCGTGTTCAACCCGCTGACGCACGACGACCTGACGCGCATCGTGAAGCTGCAGATCGCCGAGGTCGGCAAGCGCCTCGCCGACAAGGGCGTCGCGCTGGATGTCGAGCAGTCGGCGCTGGACTTCCTGATCAAGCAGGGTTGGAACGAGGACTACGGCGCCCGTCCGCTGCGCCGCGCCATCGAGCGCAACATCGAGGACCCGCTGGCCGAGCACATGCTCAAGCACGGCCACATGAGCGGCGTGCCGGTGAAGATCAAGCTGGCCGAAGGCGGCGACAAGCTCGTCTTCGTGCAGGAGGCCGAGCCGGAGAAGGCCGTGGCGGGCTCGCCGAGCGAGACGCCCGCCCCCTGAGGCGCGACCGGACCATCGGCGTCCACTCCGCCTCGGCGAAGTGCAGGCGCGGAATCATGGCGGCCTCGGCGCGAACGCGTCGGGGCCGCCGGCCTTGGCAGGACTTGGACACCCGGCTCGGACGCTCGCGGCAATTCGCGTGACGCGGCCGAAGTTCGCGGGTTCCAATCCGCTCCCACGACCACCCCCAGGAGGATCCCCAGATGCCGCGCCCGCTCTTCGTGCTGCTCTCGTCCTGCGCCTTCGCCAGCCTCGCCCTCGCCAGCCTCGCCCCCGTTGGCGCCCAGCAAGGCGGCTCGTCCGACAAGCCGCGGCCGGCCGGTGAAGCCACGTCAGGCCGATCCAACCCCGCGGAAGGAGCTCCCGCGCCGCGCACCAAGGAGGATCCGAAGCCCGGCGCGACCAAGGCGCCGCCGAGCAGCGAACAGGTCAAGGCCGCCGTGGCCGCCATCGAAACGGCGCTGCGCGGCGTGGACCCGGCCAAGAAGATCGAGGCGATCAAGGTCCATTCGGCCGTGGTCGACGCGCAGGTGATCGAGGCCGTCGCCAAGGGCCTGCGCGAGAAGGAAGCCGACGTCAAGCTCGCGGCCATCGAGGCCTTGCGCTTCACCGCGCACCCGGATGCATGCAAGGCGCTGGAGCATTGGATGCGCGCCGAACGGACGCTGAAGGATGCGCCGCAAATCTACGCCGCCGCGCTGAAGGGTCTCGGCCAGCACGGCTCGAAGGATTCCATCGCCTTGCTGGTCGAGGACCTGTGGGGCGCGCAGGACCAGTCCGTGATCCAGGCGCGCATCCTCGGGCTCGGCCGCATCAGGGATCGCGCCGCCGTGGAGAAGTTGATCGACCTGATCAAGTCGGCCGGCCCGCGCAAGACGGATCCGTTCATGGACGATTTCAGGTTGGCGCTGATGGTCCTCACGGGCGTCGACCAGGGCAAGTCGCAGGAGCTATGGCAGCGTTGGTGGCAGGAGCACAAGGACAAGTTCCAACTGCCGAAGACCGAACCGGAATTGCCGAAGATCGACGCCTACCGCTGGACGAACTACTGGGGCGAACAGATGGGCGCCCCGCGCGGCGAGCGGCGTGGCGAACGCGGCGGCGAAGAGCGGCGCGGCGAACGCAAGCCGCAGGGGTCGGAGCCCAAGGCGGATGGCGGGCAACGCGCCGGCGGCGGAGCGTGAGCTGGTTGGCGCGTCGCTGAGCATCGGCACGCGTGCCTGTACGCGTGCCTGGTCGCGTGCCTGGTCGCGCAGTGCGGCCACACCAATGTGGCGGCAAACCCGAGAGAGCGAATGTCCAGCGGGAACATTCGGCACGCGGAGGCCCTTGGCGCGCACGAAGCATGCACGACTAGCTGCACCGCCCGGCGCAAAGGCGCAGCGCACCGCCCTGCGCGAGGGTGCACAGCCTGCCCTGCGCGAGGGTGCACGACGCACACACGGAGGACACGGCGGCCAGGGCCGCCGCGCGGGGTAGGCGCGAAGCGCGCCCGGCATCGCGCCGGAGAAGGTGATCAGTCGCGCCAGCTGCGCACGATCTTCTTGTCCTTGAACTCCACCCAGGCGCTGCGGGTGGTGGTGTCGACGCGCTCACCGCTGTAGAGGAAGATCAGCCTGCCTTCTTCCGTGCGGGTCTCGGTCGATTCCCACTTCCATAGTTCACCGCCATCGACGGGGATCCGACGAGTCGGTTCGCCGAGCAGCGCCAGCACGAAACTCTCGTCGCGTCCAGGCTCGAGTTGACGCATGGTTTCCTCGCCCACGACCCTGCCGGAGCGGCGCACATTCGAGTCGACGTTGATGATGCAGGCGGCGGAGGAGAGGGCGAGCGTCGCGGCGCAACAGACGCGCACGGCGAGAGAAAGAGGGTTGTTCATGGAGCGAGGTCGTCGTCGTCGAGGGGATGAAGGCTGCGC